>JBJTDB010000159.1:0-3900 GCA_046092145.1 Planctomycetia bacterium
GTTGTTGGACGTCTGCACGTCGTAGGAACTGGTGAACGGCCCGACAGGCTCGGTCGTGCAGCAGGTGAACGTGAGACCGGCCTGCTCGGTGAGATTCATGTAGCGAAACCCGCCGAGCCAGTCGATGCAGCAGATGCCTCCGCACGCACCAGCGTCGGCACACTGCCCGCTCCGCCCATCAATACAACACGACTTGAACATGTTGATCTCCGCAGACTGAAAGATCGACGAATAGGTCGCCTCCACGCGATCGGCGGCTTCGAAGGGGAGAGGAACAAGGCTCGCGAGCGGCCCAGCCAGTTGCAGGTTTTCCAGGCCTTTCGCCGAGCGCGTGGTGCCCAGGCCGTCGACGCCCAGATAGCCCGCCTCGTAGCCCCACGAATCGCAGCGGCGCAGGCCCGCAAACGCCCGGACACCGTAGCCCACCGGCAAGCCCAGGTCGCCGGCGGAGAGCACGGTTTCATTGGTGAGCGTGTCGATCACCAGCGGGGTGTTGTCTGCCTCGTTGTTGCGTTGAAGGGCGACCGCTTCCGCGATGACATAGGGCGTGGAGCCGGGGGGCACTTGCGACAGGGCACTCCAATCCCATCGCAAGGATTCCCAGTCGAGCTTCGGGCCCATCCACTCGGGCCACGCGGCGGTGATCGCGGATCGCGGCGCATCGACCACGGCGTAGAGGCGGTAGCCAGGGCAGCCAGTGTCGCATGGCAGTCCGCAGGCCGCCGCGATGTCCGGCGAAGGTGCCTGCGTCGAAGCGAGCACGGAGGGCTCGGGCATGGAGGGGGCAGCCAGGCCCTGCGCGGGAACGGCGGCCATTTGCGGTTGGGCCGCATAGGATGCCGACGGCAGCGGCACGGGCACCCGCGCCTGCGGTGGGACAATCTGCGGTGGGATCGCCGGCGTTGCAGGCGGTGGGAGAGGCAGCGGCTCCGGGAAAGGCACCGCATCGAAGACGATGTCGTTGGATGTGGCGAAGCGGTCTGGCCATGGCTCACGGGCCCATGAGGGGCATGACCAGAAGCCGAGGGCCACACATGCGACCGCCGCTCTGGTCGCCCACAGCGCACGTCGCGCAACGTTCATTGAAATTGGTGTAACTCGCATGACCGGGATAATCGGCACGACCGGTCTGGCGCATTGAATCGGAGTGAAAAAACCGATGTCCGGCGGCCCGCGAGAGTGCGCAGGACCCGCCTCTTCACAGGATTGTCATGAGAAGGCCATGCCCGGGGGAGGTCCCTCGGCAGCATCCGTGCTGTTGGGCGACCGCTCCGTGGTGTTCGTTTCCTGCCCGGATGAAACCGTCAGGCTGAAACCGCTTCCTCTCGCCCGGGCATGGCCACAATCGTCAGGCTGTCAGTTCGTCGATCCGGCGGCGAAAATCCGGCATCTCGCTGGTCACGTAAGCGTTCCAAGCTGCTGGCTGCCAGAGTTCCAGGCAGACCGCTGCCCCCACCGCCATCACCTCGCCCCCCGGCTCCACCGCGAGAAAATCGCGGAAACCCTCGGGAATGACCAGTCTTCCCCGCTCCGCCACATTCACCACCTTGTGACGTGTGGAGAGCAGCCGACCGAGATCCTGCACCTGGCCGACCCGCTGGGTCAGCAGGCCCGCCTGAAGTTTGCTTCGTACCACCTCGATGGCGGCGTCGATTCGGGGCTTCCACAGGGCCGCCGGCCAGAGCGACAGGCAGCCGGCGCGTTCCTTGGCCAGCACGAGACGGGAGCCAGACGCGAGCAACGGCTCCAGCAGCTCCGGCGGCAGAACCAGCCGAAACCGCTCGTCGAGGGTTCGCGTGAATTCGCCGATCAGCAGATCTGCCGTGGCCATGGCCTCGATGTGTCCGAAAACGCACGTTCGCCGACCTCCGCGGCACCGCCGAATCCATTCGTTGTGGGCTCAAAAGCCACGATATCGTAATTTTTGAAGCCCTAATGGGCTTATCGCCCACAAAACCAATCATATTGGTCGGGCCGAAAAGTGCAAGAAGCGGCCTTTTCAGGGCCTCACGCGGCCAAACGGCGTGGACCGCGGGTCACGACCCGAAGCGGAGCCCTGAGGCTCGTCGCGATCGCATTCGTTTGATTGGGTGACTGCACCCGGAGCCGCTGGACGCCCGCAACCGTGACACCGGTGCCCTGCGTCATGTAGGCGTCATCGGCCCAACCGTCGCCGTCGAGATCGGCTGCCGCGGCATAGACCCGTGCCGAAGGCCTGGCAAGTGATGCGAAGGCACCATAGGTGGCGATCCTGGCCTTCGTCACGCCGTCATAGACTTCCACGGCGGCCGACGAGCTACGGCCAGCCGCGATGAGAAGGTCCGGAATCCGATCGGCATTCATCCGCTGGGCCGAGAGCGAAAATCCAGCCTGATACGCCGCAGAAAGCGGTCGGAACGAATCGACCACTCTGGGTGATCCGCTCACGTCGAACACCATCACGGTGGGGGCCATGCCGATGCCACTACCCACGATCACTTCGGCCCGACCATCCGGCCGCGTGCGATCGGGTCCGCCTACGAACGTTCCCATGTCGGCAACGGCCACGGTCGCGCCTCCCAGGAAGCCTCCCCCGAAGGCCGCGAACATGGCCGACGTTCGGAGCGATGCCCCGTTGCTTGGAAGGAGTGCCACGTCGCCTGCGCCGCGGGACTTGGCTGCCACGACATCGTCGAGCCCGTCGTTGTTGATGTCACCGACGGCCACCTCGATCCCGTCTCGATAGGCCGCCCCGAACGGCGCGATGCGAAACGACGCCCGCTCGATTCCCTCGAGCGTGAAGATGCGAATCTCACCCGGTCTGCCCGGTCCGGGAGCGGCCACGATCTCGTCGATGCCGTCGTTGTCGAGATCGCCGAGCGCCGCCCGCAGGCCGCCGCGGAAGCCGGTTTCAAAGGCCTGGAACTGCTTGCGCGCTGTTCCCGTGGTTGCCTCGATCACCGTCACGACGGGCGTGCTTTCGCAGCCAACGTCGGAAATCGCCAGGATCACGGGATCCTGGGGTGGCGCGAGCGTGTCGGTGTCAGTCGCGGAGTTGTTGCCAGGCGTCGGATCGGTGACGCCGCTCGGCGGGGCGACCGTGGCCGTATTGACCAGTGGATCCGTACGGGTCGCGGCCGGCAGGATCGTGAGGGTGAAACTCGCCGAGCCCAAGACACCGAGGGTTCCTGCGGTGTAGCGGACGGTGTTGGAGCCGGAGTCGTATGTCGCACCGCCGGTTGCGGAGACGAACGACGTGCCCGCCGGCAGGACGTCGCTGACGGTCGCGCCGGTGACGGCGCTGGGGCCGAGGTTCGTCACGGTGATTGTGTAGGTCAGGTTGCGGTCGGGAACGTAGGTCGTGCGGTTGTCGGTCTTCGTGATTGAGAGATCCGCGACAGGGGCCGGAGTATCGTTGTCGGTCGCCGAGTTGTTGAGCGGGTTCGAATCAGTCGTGCCCGTCGGGGCTGCCACGGTGGCCGTGTTGACGAGGGAGCCTGTGCGAGTGGAGGCAGGCAGGATCGTGATCGTGAAGCTCGTCGAGCCACCCGCGGCGATGGTGCCAGCGGTGTACGACACGGTATTGGTTCCCTTGTTGTGGCTTGCGCCTCCGGTCGCGGAAACGAACGTGGTGCCGACAGGCAGCACGTCGCTCACCGTCGCGCCGGTGACGGCGCTGGGGCCGGCGTTGGTCACCGTGATCGTGTAGGTCACGGGCACGCCGGGCGTGTAGGTCGGGGAGCCGTCGGTCTTCGCGATCGAGAGATCGACAACAGGGGCCGGGGTGTCGGTGTCGGTGGCCGAGTTGTTGAGCGGGTTTGAATCCGTCGTGCCCGTCGGGGCTGCCACGGTGGCCGTGTTGACGAGGGAGCCTGTGCGAGTGGAGGCAGGCAGGATCGTGATCGTGAAGCTCGTCGAGCC
>JBJTDB010000160.1:0-4444 GCA_046092145.1 Planctomycetia bacterium
AGGTGAAAGGGGTGCTCCTCTCCATCAACAGCCCTCTTGTCGGCCGCCGCCCGATCAAGCCGCTCGACGATCCTGTGGAGCCGCGGCGACACGTCGGCCAGGATTCCCCCCTGCCCCACGCCCTCGGGCAGCGTGCCCGACAGGCCGATGTGGGCGATCGTGGCAGCGGGATTCTTCGCCTGGGGTGGCTCCGCCCATCCCCGGGCCGCCGCCAACCCCACCATCGCGCCCGCCACCAACTTCCAGGCTCGACCGCCGCCACAACGCAGGGTTTTCATGCTTGTTCCAGGCTCCTGTCAGGGAAAAACGCCATCCGGCAGTGTACCGCCTCCCAACCGGCCGCAAAAACGGCACTTGAAAATGAACGATCGTATAGTAGGATACCGACGTCCACATCGACGGTGTGGCCTTGAACCAACCCCGCACAGGAAGCGATTCGCTCACGATCATGTCCCGAACCTCCCCGAAACGAAAGCCCTCCTCGCCCCGCTCAGCCACCCGATCGGTCCGCCCCAAGACCAGGCGCACGGCCTCCGTCTCCCGCGGATCGCTTCCTGGCAAGAACGGCCTGTTCGGCACCACGGCGGTCGCGGACGAGGATGGCGAGGGAACTCCGACCGAGCGGCAGATGGATATCTACGAGTTCATCCGCGACAAGATCCAGTCCCGCGGCTATGGCCCCACGGTCCGCGAGATCGGGCAGGCCTTCAAGATCAAGTCGCCAAACGGAGTGGTCTGCCATCTCAAAGCCCTCGAGCGGAAGGGCATGATCACCCGTGGGAAATACATGTCGCGGGCGATCGAACTGGTCAACGAGCCCGCCCATCTCCGTGGCCTTCCGCTGGCAGGCTGGGTGGCCGCCGGCACGTTGCGGCCGGCCGAGGAGCAGAAGGAGCGGATCGATTTCGAGAACCTCTTCAACCGCGACAACCACTTCGTGCTCAAGGTCATGGGCGATTCGATGATCGATGCCCAGATCGCCGATGGCGACTGGGTCGTGATCCAGAAGAAGCAGACGGCCCATTCCGGCGACATCGTGGTCGCCCAGACCGAGGATGGCGATGCGACGCTGAAACAGTGGTTTCCCGAGCGAGACCGCATCCGCCTGCAGCCCGCCAACAGCTCGATGCGGCCGATCTACGTGAAGAACGCCAAGGTACTCGGTGTGCTCGTGGGTGTCGTCCGCAAGACGTAACCCCCGGGCCCACGGCTCACTTCGATGCGTCCTGCAACTGATGCAGTTTGTTGTAGAGCGTCTTCAGGCTGATGCCGAGTTCCTCGGCCGTGCGCACCTTGTTGCCATGATTCCGCTCGAGTCCTTCGAGGATCGCGCGGATTTCCATTTCCCGGAGGCTCTCCGGCCGTGGTCCGGCCGGCTCGGGGGTATGGCGTGGGGCGGTCGTGACATCGACATGCCTCACCGCCGGAGCGGCCGGGGCCGAAACGAGCGGAGGCGTCGCCATGGCCGCCGCCCTCGCTCCGAGGCGGCTTGGCAGGTGGGCCGGCTCGAGAGGGAGGTTGTCGCACAGCACAAGCGCGTGCTCCACGACATTGGCCAGTTCACGGACGTTCCCCGGCCAGCGGTGGGCGGCCAGGATCGCCAGCACCTCGTCCGTGGCGACCTCGGCCACGACGGGAGCCTGGGGCCGTGCCTGACGGACGAAGTGCCGGACCAGTTCGGGGATGTCGTCGAGCCGTTCGCGAAGCGGGGGGATCGTGATCTCGAAGGTGTTGATCCGAAAAAGGAGGTCGTCGCGGAATTCGCCCGCCTCCGCCATCTCCTCCAGTGACCGGTGCGTGGCGCAGACGACGCGGACATCGACCATGCGCGGCTGATTGTCGCCGACCCGTCGAATCTCACCGCTTTCCAGCGCCCGCAGGAGCCGGGGCTGGAGCATCTTCGGCAGTTCGCCGACCTCGTCGAGGAAGAGCGTGCCGCCGTCGGCCACCTCGAAGAGGCCCGCACGGTGCTCGTCGGCGCCCGTGAAGGCGCCCTTTCGATGCCCGAAGAGTTCGCTTTCGACGAGGTGCTCAGGCAGCGAGCCGCAGTTGACGGCCACGAGCGGACCGCCGGCCCGTGGGCTCGCCTCGTGGATCGCGCGGGCCACCAGTTCCTTGCCTGTGCCGGTCTCGCCCCGCACGAGCACGCTGGAGTCGGTCGCCGCGACCCGCGCCACCAGCCGCCGCACCTGCTCGAGCCCGGCCGAGCCGCCGATCATCCGCCCCGGCCCCTCGGCCCGACGAACCCGGCTTTCCAACGCCCGCAGCCTCGCCGTCAGCTCCCGCTTCTTTCGCACCCGTTCGAGCACCGCCTGAATATCGACCAGCTTGCAGGGCTTCGTCAGGTAGTCGAACACGCCCTGCCGGACCGCCGTGACGGCGCTCTCCAACGACGACTTCCCGGTGATGATGACCGTTTCCGTGTCGGGCGAGGTCTCCCGCACCCGCGCGATCACCTCCAGACCGCCGACGCCCGGCATGTCGAGGTCCACGATCACGCAGTCGTACGAGGTGCGATCGAGCGCCGCCAGCGCCGTGCGGCCATCAGGACAGACGGTCGCCTCGTGGCCGAGCCGCGGAAGCTCGATCCGCATCAGCTCCTGGATCGAGCTCTCGTCGTCGGCAAACAGGATCCGCATCGGCCTAGGCTGCCTGGCTTGGATGATCCACCTCCTCACTCGTGTCGCGGGGCGATTCGGCCCCGACCGCCGCGGCTCGGGCGGGCGCCGCCGGGGTGCCGACATCGGCCAGCGGAAGCATGACCCGAAAGGTCGATCCAGCCCCCTCCCCGTCGCTGAACGCCTCGATCCGGCCACCGTGGTCCGCGACGATGCGATGCACGATCGACAGGCCGAGGCCCGTTCCCTGCCCTGCCTTGCGCCGCGTGAAGAACGGCTCGAACAGATGCTCGAGCACTTCGGCCGTCATACCGCAGCCGTTGTCGGAGACCGTGAGCACACCTTCTCCGCCACTGCGGCGGACCGTCACCCGCACGCGGCCGGTCTCCTCGATCGAATCGAGCGCGTTGGCGAGCAGGTTGAGCACGACCTGTTTGATTTCCTGTGGGTTCACCATGACGAGCACGTCGGGGCCGTCCACGATTTCGATCGACTTGCCGGCAAAACGCCCCACGTGCCGGAGCATCTCGGCCACGTCGCCGACGAGCGCGGCGATCGCCGTGGCCTGGCGGCGCACCTCGCCGAGCCGGCTGAAGTCGAGCAGTTTTTCGGTGATGCCCTTGCAGCGAAAGGCCTCGGCCTGGATCAGTTCGAGGTATCGCTTTACGACCGCCGCGTCGTCGGCCGTCGCGGCCATCGACTCCATGCGGCCCTCGAGCGATTCGGCACACATCGCGATCGAGGCGAGCGGGTTGTTGATCTCGTGGGCGACGCCGGCGGCGAGGAAGCCGACGCTCGCCAGCTGCTCGCTCCGGATCACCTCGCGGGTCCGCATCTCCACCTGCCTGTCGAGATCGTCACGGATCTCCCGAAACCGCTTCGTCATGTCGTTGAGGGCGTCGGCCAGTTCGGCCATCTCATCGCGGGTGTCGAGGTGGATCCGAAACGAAAAGTCACCGGCGGCGACCCGGCGGGAAGCGTGGCCGAGGTGGCGGAGCGGCCGAAACACCCACCGGTAGGTGAGGACGCCCAGCGCCGTCAGCAGGGCCACGGCTGCCAGCGACGAGACGACCGTCGTGAAGATCAACGTGCGATAGCCATCCCGCACCTCGTGCGAAAGATCGTGCAACCGCGACTGCAGGAACGTCGGCAGCTCGACCGCCAGCGCGGCCAGCCGTTCGAGGTGCGGCTCGGCCGCCACCAGCCCTTCGCACAGGGTTGTCGTGTTCTCTGCCGAGGCGGCATCCCCTTCCCCCTCGGCGTCGGCGACGACTCGATCGATCGTCGTCAGGCAGGCGTCGATCTCGCGGGTCGTCTCCCACTCGAGGCTTCGATCTCCGAAGGGATGGTCGTCGAATTCGGTTTCGACCAGCTGCTCGCGGTATCGATCGAGGGCCTGACGGGTCCAGTCGAGCTGTTCGAGGAAGGCTGGCGATGCCTCGTCCAAGCCGGCCACGGCCCGGGCCTGGGCGAGCCGAAGCAGCCCCACGCTCTCGTTCAGGTCGCTGGCCCGCGGCATTTCCGTGGCCCGGTAACTGAGCGCACGCACGAGCCGCCGATAGGATGAGACGCCGAGAAAGCTGCTCGCCGAGAGCGTGGCGACCATGAAGCCCACGAGGAGGCCACCGAGCAGCAGTTTGTCGCGAATCGGTCGTCGCTTCGCCACGTCCGACCTCCTTGTCGGCCGAGCGGCACCGCCGCTCGGAGAGAAGCCTCCATGCTACGGGCCGGTGATCGATTGCTCCTAGAGCGTTTTTACCACCCCAAGCACCGCGTCATTGCGCATTGCCCGTGAGGGGCTGCCCGTGCCCTCGAGCGGGCTGTGG
>JBJTDB010000161.1:0-4831 GCA_046092145.1 Planctomycetia bacterium
CCTGCCAAGTCATCGAACTTCGGCTCAAGGTCGGCTCCGCGCGGGCAGGCGATCACCATGCGGTCGCCGGCGGGCGTCCAGGAGAGGCCGTAGCAATGCCGCGCGTGGTGCAGCAGGTGACATACCGTGCCCGCCCCGTGATCGTAGCGAATGAGCCCCTGGGATGTGGTGACGAGCAGGATCATGCAGCCCGAGAGGCTACACGAACCGCACGCCGGTCGAGAAGGCCGACGTCGAGGGCAGGGTGGCCCCCGACAACATGGGCCGCCTGCTCGCCGCCCACCTCTCGGCCGGCGACATCCTCGTGGACCTGGCGTGGAACATCGACTGCGTCGAGGTCCTCACCTGGTGCCACGAGCACGGCGTCCGCTACCTCAACACATCGGTCGAACTCTTGGATCCCTACGCCTGACCTGCCCCCCAGTGCGGTACCAGTCTTTAAGTTAGAGCGCATCCAGGTTACGTGTAGCGGTAGCCGCAGTGCCTGAAGCAGTTTCGGCACTCAGTCTCGGTGAAGCGATCAAGGAGATCACCGCAGACCGACCACAGCGTTTCGACCGTTCGGGCTGACGCCGTCTTCAGAAGCCACTTGAACTTCGAGAAGACGAGTTCGATCGGGTTCAGGTCGGGACTGTATGGCGGCAGATAGACGAGCCTCGCTCCGGCAGCTGTGATGGCTTCGCGAATGCCCGCCACCTTGTGAGCGCCGAGGTTGTCCATCACCACAATGTCACCCGCCCCGAGCGTCGGGGCCAGGTGGTCGCGCACCCAGTTGCGGAAGAGTTCGCCATTGATGGCTCCATCGACGACCAGCGGTGCTGTCAGTCCCGTGGTACGTAGCGCCGCAAGGAACGTCGTCGTCTTCCAATGGCCATGGGGCACGCTGGCCAGCAGACGCTCGCCCTCGGGGGCCCGCCCACGCGGACGAGTCATGTTCGTCTTGGCCCACGTTTCGTCGATAAAAACGAGCCGTTCCGGATCCAATAGTGGCTGCTCTCGCCGCAACTGCTCCCGTCTCTCCGCGACGTCTGGCCGCTCTCGCTCCGCGGCGATCAGCACTTTTTTTTGACGGTCAGACGAAGTTGTCGCAGCGCGACACACAGCGTCTGAACCGAGAGATCAGTCTGCAACTCCTCTTTGATTTCCCGCAGCGTCAGGTCCGGCTTTTGTCGGATGAGTTCGCGTATCTGACCGGCGAGTGCCATCCACAACGGCGTTCGCCGACGCTTGAGCAACGGTGCGGTTTTATTGAGTTCCCGGCGCTCTTGCTTGATGCGTCGAACCCAGGACTCGCTCACGTCGAAGTACGTCGCAACCTCGCGAGTGCTTCGACCCCTGTCGCACGCTCCCAGTACCTGACCGCGGAACTCTTTCGAGTACGGCTTCATGATCACCTCCTTGGAGGTGCCCACATTACCCACATCGCCCAGAGGGCGCTAGAGCTAACTCAGACGCGCTCTAAGAGAGGTGCATCAGAACGACACAACACGGGAACATCCGCCAACGTCCGTCCAAGATCGTGGCAGCCGGCCATGCCTTCGGGAATGGCCAATCCTGCGGCCGGCATGGCATTTCCTGCGGGTCCGCGAGGCGGCCGGGATTCCCTCAGCTCGCGCTTCGGGCTTCTCGGCATGTGGGGCGTGCCGGCGACGGCCGCAACAACCGGCCCCCGTTCACGGCCCCGTGTCATATCGCATGATCAGGATCGTGGCGGCCAGGACGACGGCCGCGCCCGCGGCCGTGAGCGCGTCGAGCCGCTCGCCCAGGAAGAGCATCGCGATCACGACGCCGAACACCGGCACCAGATAGGTCGATGCCAGCACGACAGTCACGGGCAGCTTGTGCAGCACGTGGAAGAGCATCAGCATCGAGAGCCCGTAGACGAAGAGCGTGAGAAACCCGAACGCGAGCCAGCCGGCCGTGTCGAGCCGGAAGAGGCTCTGGAAGCTGCCGGGCTCCCGCCAGAGCAGAAACGGCAGGCTGCCGACCGTCGCGGTGATGTAGCTGTAGATCAGGATGTCGCGATCGGGAAACCGCTCCATCAGCCCCTTGCAGTAGACGTTATAGAAGGACGCGCCGAGACAGCCGCCGAGGAAGAGCAGGTTGCCGAACAGGTAGCCGTGACCGAGCAGCGAGAGATTGCCGAGGTCCTTGGCCGACATGAGCAGCACGCCCGCCAAGCCGATCGCCAGGCACACCATCCGCAGCCGCGTCACCCGCTCACCGAGCAAAACCGACGCGAGCACCGCCGTGATCACCGGGATGAGCAGATAGAGGATCGCGCAGCTCGAGGCCTGCCCCACGACCGACCCCCAGGTCATGCCGAGTTGGGCGACGAGTTGGCCGCCGATGCCGGCCACGGTGAACCGCATCCAGTCGCGCAGCGTCGGCCGCGCGGCCGCGGGCTCCCCCGGCCGCCGCCACCAGAGCAGCGGCACCAGCAGCGGCGTGATCACGAAGAACGGCAGAAACGCGATCGCGAACGGCCCGAGCACGTCGCCCGGAATGTATTTCACGGCGGTGGGCTGGGCCGCCCAGATGAGGTTCGCCAGCACGAGCAACGCGACGTTTTTCATGAGGCGTGAGTAGACATGGCCGCCCGCCCGAACGGGAATGGCCAATCCTGCCGAAGGCATAGCCTTTTCTGCGTCCCTCAAAAGGGAGCGCAGCTATTTTTTATCCGTCGCACGGGCTTTGACGGTCGCCACGTCCACCGGCACGCCGCCCTGCCGCAGGCTCTCGTCGGCGGCCTCCATGAAGGCGTAGAGATCGAGCGTCTCGGCCGGATCGACCGGCGGGGTGCTTGTGCGGAAGAATTTCACGATCTCAACCACGAGCGGCTTGTAGCCCTCGAAGCCGCCGAGCGACGCCGTGCCCTTCGTGCCGAAGGCGATGCCTCCGTAGCCGCCGGCGCCGCGGCGGATGCCGCGAAACGTGCCGATCCGGCCGTCGCCCCACACGCCCGTGACCAGCTCGAAGTCGGCCGTCTTCGTCCGCGTCACCGTCTTGACGCCCGGCCCCATCGCGGTGAAGAGCAGTTCGCAGCCGTGGATGCCATACCAGAAGAGATCGGGATGCGTCGGCTCGAGTTCGCACGGCGACCAGGTATCGCAGCCGGTCACGTCGCCGATCGAGCCGCCACGCACTGCCTGCGCCGCCTTGCCAAACCGCAGCGCCGACGAACAAAAGACCGGCACGCCCCGCTCCTTGGCCAGCCGGTAGATCGCGATCGCGTCGGCGAGCGACCCCGCCACCGGCTTGTCGATGAAGAGCGGCTTGCCCGCCTCGATCACCGCCGTCGCCTGGGCCAGATGCGGCCGGCCGTCGTTGGTCTCGAGCAGCACCACGTCCACCCGCGCGAGCATCGCGGGCAGGTCGTCGACCACCTCCACGCCCATCGCCTTGATCTTCACCGTGTATTCGGGCACGCGGCTCACGCTGCTTGCGAGGTCGGGGCTGCCCTTCGGATAGACGGCCACGATGCGGCAGCCGGCCAGCTGCGGGTCGGGCGCGTCGGCGTTGAGCAGCTTCGTGAATTCGAGGCAGTGCGAGGTGTCGAGCCCGATCATGCCGATCTTCAGCACGGGCGGCGCGGGCTCTGCGGCGAGCGACCCCATGGAGAGGATCGCGATCCAGGCAGGCAGCAACGCAGCCAGCCAGAGTGGCCGGGCAACACGGGACAGCATCAGGCATTCTCCGCAGGCAGAAGAAAGGGATCTCGATAGACGAGCCGCTCGAGCGCGGCGGCCCGGGGATCGCGGGCCACGCCCACCTCCTCGACGCCGCGGCCGGCGGTGGGCACCGTCTCGACCCACGCGCCGCAGCAGACCCTGCCGTCTTCCGGCAGGCAGCCGTTGGCCTCGAGGGCATGCCGCATGCGGCCCACGAGCGCCGCCGTATCATCGGCGAAGGGCCGCGTGGCGAGCGCCGCCTGCACGTCGGCGAAGGATCGCTCGCTGCCGAGGCGATACGACATGTTGCCCAGGTGGCAGAGCGCCGTGGACTGCCGGCCTTGATCGATGTCGGCCGCGAGCATCGCCGAATCGCGGCTGCGGACGGCGGCGAGAAAAGTCCCGAAATGATCGGCCACGTGGTCGCGTGCCGGCTGTTGAATCGTTTGGACCACCGCCCCCGCCGGATCGCGGATGACCGCCTCGGCCGCCTGCGTCTTCCAGTGGAGCGTGCCCTCCG
The DNA here is from genome assembly GCA_046092145.1 of Planctomycetia bacterium. Lineage (GTDB taxonomy): Bacteria > Planctomycetota > Planctomycetia > Pirellulales > UBA1268 > CACORA01. The sequence goes on from JBJTDB010000161.1 coordinate 4,192, forward strand.
TGCCGTGGAGCACGACGCCCGGTGCCAGGCCGTCGATCGGCGTCGTCTTTTCGAGCCCGCACACCTCCGTGACGAGCGTGACATTCGGAAAGAGCGTGATCGAGGTCTGTGTGTGCGGCGTCTCGGCAGCGTCGTGGTAGCCCGCACGGGTGCCGAAGCTGATCGTGGCCTCGCCGGGGCCGTCGAGGCCGAGCAGAAGCCGGATCACGTCGAGCAGGTGGATGCCGTTGTTGCCCAGCTCGCCGTCGCCGGTGGACCAGAACCAGTGCCAGTCGTAATGGAAGTGCGGCCGCGTGAGGGCCGCGAGCGGCGCGGGGCCGCAGAAGAGGTCGTAGTCGACGCCCTCGGGCGGCGGAAACGATCCGGGCCCGCCGATCGGCTTGCGATGGCCCTGGTAGACCGCACGGGCGAGTTTCACCGGGCCGATGCCGCCGTCCGCCAGAAACTTCTTCGCTTCGTGCAGGCAGGCGAGCGAGCGGGCCTGCGTGCCCACCTGGCAGATCCGCTTGTGGCGACGGGCGATCTGCACCATCCGCCGCCCCTCCTCGATCGAATGGCTCACCGGCTTCTCGACGTAGACATCCTTGCCGGCCTGCATCGCCCAGATGGCGGCCAGCGCATGCCAGTGGTTGGGCGTGGC
>JBJTDB010000162.1:0-7547 GCA_046092145.1 Planctomycetia bacterium
CCGTCCTGGGTCGGCTCGGTCCGCCGTTCGATCGCCACCCGGATCAGCCGCTCGATCGCCTTCAGCCGGGGCTGCTCCTCGTGGTCGCAGAAGCTAACGGCCTCGCCCCCCTGCCCCGCCCGGCCCGTCCGTCCGATGCGGTGGACGTAGGTTTCGGGCTCGTGCGGCAGTTCGAAGTTCACGACGTGCGACACGTTGTCGACGTCGATCCCACGGGCCGCGATGTCGGTCGCGATCAGCACCGGCGGGCGGGGCGACTTGAACGCGGCCAAGGCCCGCTCCCGCTGCCCCTGCGATTTGTTGCCGTGGATCGCGGCGGCGGCGATGCCCGCCTTGTCGAGATCGCGGTGGAGCTTGTCGGCGCCATGCTTCGTCCGCGTGAAGACGATCACCCGCCGCATCGGCCCCTCCGACAGGAGCTGGACGAGCTTCGCCCGCTTCTCCTTTTTCGGGAGGAAAAACACCGACTGGCTCACCGTCTCGGCGGCCGTGGCCTGCGGTGCCGTCTTGACCTCGAGCGGATCGCGGAGCATCGAGTCGGCGAGCTGCCGCACCTCGGCGGGAAGCGTGGCCGAGAAGAAGAGCGTCTGACGCTCGGTCGGCAGCATCGCGACGATCTTCCGCATGTCGTGGATGAAGCCCATGTCGAGCATGCGGTCGGCCTCGTCGAGGACGAGAAACTCGACCGACCGGATATCGACGAGCCGCTGGCCCACGAGGTCGAGCAGCCTGCCAGGGGTCGCGACGAGCACATCGACACCGTGCATCATGGCACGCGCCTGCGGCTGCTGACCCACGCCGCCATAGATCACGGCGGCGCGAAGCCGCGTGTGACGGCCATAGGCGACGAAGCTCTGGTGGATCTGGCCGGCGAGTTCCCGCGTTGGCGCGAGCACGAGCGTGCGGCAGCGGCGCGGGGCGAGCTTGGCCGGCGAGGCGAGCATCCGCTCGATGAGCGGCAGCGCGAAGGCCGCCGTCTTACCCGTGCCTGTCTGGGCACAGCCGAAGAGATCCCGGCCGGCGAGCACATGGGGCACCGCCTTGGCCTGGATCGGCGTGGGGGTGGTGTAGCCCTCGTCGGCGAGGCCCTGAAGGACGGTTTCCGAAAGGCCAAGGTCGGCGAACGAAACGGGGGATTGTGTCGGAGTATTCAAAACTGGTTCCATGGTGTGGAGATACAAAAACGCATGCGGAAGCCTGGAAGCAGACGCCACAATGGCACAGCGATCCCAGCGATGGATCACTGCCTGCCCGGCAAGAAGCTCTCGACGTCGTTCGGGCTGGAAGCCCTGTCAGACGTGGAAAGCGGCCGCTTCGAGAAGATGCGATCGCGGGGGCCACCCGAGCAGCACGACTGTGAGCCCGGGGCCACCCTCATCGATTCCGAAGTAGAGGATACCACCCCTTCTCCTCCGAGGCAATTCGATTGTTCCCGGAATGTCCCCGGGCGAGCCGGATTCACCGGGTGAGCCGGAATCCCGGCTTCAGCCGGTCGCCAGCGCCATTCGGTCGGCCTCGCAGGCGGTTGCGACGGCGGCCACGCCGTTGGCGGCCGTCACGCGGCGGCATCGCGACCGATCCTGCAGCCAGGCCAGCTGGTCGGCGGCCAGGTCTCGCACCGCCGCGGCATACGTCCCCATCTTGTCGAGGCCGCTGGTGAACGTGATCTCGACAAGATTCGACGCCGTGAAGGGCTTGAATCGTCCACGCATCGACCGTGCCGGTCCCTCGAAGCGGTCGATCTGGCGGACGACACTCCCGGGCAGCATGTCGGCGAGCTGGTCGGTCGCGGCGCCGTCGACGAGCGCCCGCAGCACCCCGTGCGTAAAGACCCAGTCGAAGAGCCGCAGTTCGCCCCGCTCGAAGACCAGCCGCATTTCCTGCCGATCGAGCCGTGTCGGCTGGTGAAACCCGTGAACGTAGTGCACGAGCACGCCGGTCTGTGGAAGATCGGTCGCATGGCGGCAGGTGCAGCAGACCTGCTCCTCGACGGGCTTGCGACTCCCGTTGGCATCAGGTCGAACGCTGCGGGCGGCGGCGACGACCGTCGCCGGCCCGAACCACCCGGCCACCAGGTCGAAGAAGTGAACCCCGTGCTCGACGAAGATGCCGCCGCTGACGTCGCGGTTCCAAAACCAGTGGTCGCGTCCGAGGCCCTCGTCGGAAGCCTCGTTGATGAAGAGGCCGTGGATCGGATCGCCAAGCAGCCGCGAGTCGATCACCCGTTTCACCGCCTCGGAGAGGGCCGTGTACCGCTGAAGCAGGTTCGCCGTGCAGATCCGATCGACCCGCGACGCCAGATGGGCCAGCTCCTCGGCATCGGCGACCGTCGTCGCCGGCGGCTTCTCCACGAGCACGTGCTTGCCGGCCAGGAGTGCCGCGCGGGCCTGGGGAAAGTGAAGCGCCGGGGGCGTGGCGATGTAGACGAGGTCGATGTCGTCGGCGGCCAGGATCTCGTCGACGTCCCGCCGCGACGCCTCCAGTTCGGCTGCCGCTCGACCCGCCGCCGTCGGGTTGACATCGGCGACCGCGGCGACGGCCACGCCCGGCAACCGCCTGTATTGCTCCATCGAGAAACGGGCGAAGGCGCCGCAGCCGATGAGCCCGACTCGCACCGTCCCGGGGCCCGCCTTGGGGGCCGGCACCGTAACCACTCCGCTCCCGAACGTGACTGCGTGCATGGGAAGGTCTCCTCGAAGGAAGACGTCCATGCCGGGGGATAACGCCTGACAGTTGGCCGATGCGGCTGGCTCCGAAGGGATCCTACGCGCCTGGGCCTCACCGATTCCAGCCGGTCACCTCGCCACAGTTCCGGGAGGCGAGGCCGGTCACGACGGCATCGCCCGTCGTGTCGCCCAGGAACTGGACAGATCCGTCACACAGAAGGATCTGCGCGCCCCGGGGATGGTCGGAAAAGAGCGGCGCACTGGAATCGTCGCGCCAGGCACCGGTCGTCGAATCGTCGGCCTGCGGATTGATCATCCTCGTGGTGGTCGATTCGGGCCCGATGGGGTTGCAGTTGAGGCCCGACACCCAGGCGCCCCGCGGATTCGATCCGATCAGGCCACGACCGCTCAACTCGAACATGAGGATCGTCTGCGACAAGCCGTCGGTGATCTGCCGCTGCTGGATTCCGCCGTCATACGAGTAGGCGTCGGTGTTGAGCAGCACGCCATTCCACGAGGGATACATGCTGCCGTCCGGCTGCCGATACCGCGAGTAGCCGCCGTTGGCCCCGGCGTTGCCGACGTAGTCGATGCAGGCCATGCCTTCGTAGGCCACCGGGTCGAGCGTGCCGTCGCCGTTGATGTCGATGATCCGCCCGCGACGCCGCGACGAATGCTCCCTCGACACGCTCGGGCAAAGATAGGGCGGGATCATCGTCGCCGTGGCCCGCTGATTCACCACGCTATTGATCCGGGCATTGAGATAAAGCCTCGAATCGGCCGCCGGCTGGGTGCTGTCGGCCACGGCGTCCCAGGTCGTTTGGATGCCCAGCATCTCGATATAGTCCACGAGAAAGGCGCTCCACGAGACCGTCTTGAAATTCGATTTCTTGAGCTGACCGGGTGGAAACCGCTCAGGGTAGGTCTGCCCGAAGAGATGCACGGCAATGCCGAGCTGACGAAGGTTGTTCTGGCAGGAGCCCCGTCGGGCCGATTCACGAACCGTTTGCACGGCCGGCAGCAGGAGCGAGATCAGCGCGCCGATCACGGCGATGACGACGATCACTTCGATGAGCGAAAAGCCTCCGCGCCGGCCTGCGCTCCTGCATGCTCCTGCCACGGCCATCCCTTTCAGATTCTGATCCACGAGTGTGAACGGTTGCGAGGGCCAAGAAGGCCAACGATCGCAGCCTACCGCGCCCGGGGGGTGCGTCAACCCGCCGGGGGGACGCTGGCCGCGACGAGTGCGGGGCACCGGATCGTCCGGGAATCAGTTGGCCCGAATCGCGTAGAGGGCCTCGTAGGACCGCACGTAGAGCGTGCCGTCGGCCACGAAGAGGGAGGCCGTGATCGATTCACCAAAGTCGATGGAATCGAGCAGTTCGAAATCGCGGCCCGCACGGATCACCGACACCCAGCCGTCGTTTGAGCCGACATAGATCCGTCCGTCGGCCAGCAGCGGGCTGGTGCGGTGCTGGCCGGTGTGGGTCCGCTTGAGATAGAGATCCGCACCCTTCTCGAGATCGACGCACTGGAGCTTGCCATCTTTGTGGAGCAGGTAGACAAGCCCGTCGGCGATGAGCGGCGTGCTCACGTCCGGCGTCAGCGGGTTGACCCATCGCACGACCGACTTTTTTCCCGAGCAATCGCCGGCGAGATCGCCGGAGACCCGCAGCGCCACCGTGGGGCCTTCCTTCGCCGTGGGGATGACGATCGTTCCCGGCACGACGCCCGGCGAGGCGACGAATCGAAACGTCTTGTCGTGAGGCTTGGGGTTAGTGTCGGTGGGGCCATTGAGGCCGCCGAACCGCCACACTTCGCGGCCATCGTCGAGCGCGTGCCCCGTGGTGCAATCGGCCCCGTGGACCACCAGAAACTCCCGCGTTCCATCACGATAGACGAAGGGCGACGCATAGGAGTGCTTGCACTCGAAGTCGGCGTCGGTGACCCGATCGATCTCCCAGATCGTCTTCCCCGTCTGTGCGTCGAGCTTGACGACCTTTCCCGTGCGGGTCTGGTCTCCGAGTTTCATCGCCCCATGGATGAGTTGCAGGTAGAGCCCCCCGCGGTCGAGCACGGGCGTCGATGTCATGCCGAACTGGATGTCGATCTTTCCAAATCGCTCGTTGACGTCGATCTTCCACCGCTCGGCACCGTCCCTCGTGTAGCAGGCCAGGATGCCGGTTCCGAAGAACACCCACACATGCCCGCCGTCGGTCGAGGGTGACGGCGACGCCGAATTGCCCTCGCCCGCTCGGGCGTCCTGGTTGCCGGAGCAGACCGTTCGCTTCCATGCGATCGCGCCATCCTTCGTGCCCACGCACAGCAGCACGAGGTCGTCCCCATCGTTGCTCGTCAGGTAGATGCGATCCTCCCAGACGCAGGGCGTTGCACCGGCTCGTCCGGGCAACGGCGTCCGCCAGGCGACGTTCTTTGTCTTCGACCACGACTCGGGAATCCGCCGTTCGCCCGAGATGCCGTCATTCCGGGGGCCCCGCCATTGGGGCCAGGTGTCGGCGAAACTCGAGCCGGCGAGCCCGGCGATGGCCACTGCGGAAGCAATGCAGATGGCGATGCGGGTGTGACGCGCGTCCATGAGCCTCACCGCTTTGTCCGCGCGGGCTTGCGGCCGCGGGCCGCCTTCTTGCCGGTCCGGGCCTTCGGCTTGGCCGCCTTCATGTGTGACTTTTTGGAACTCAGCTTTTTCTTCGTCGGCTTTTTCCGGGTCGCCTTCTTCGTGATCGCAGCCGCTGATTTCCTCGCCGGACGGGCCCGTGCCCGGCGGGCCTCGGCGACTTCGTCGAGGAATTCATGCACGGTGGCCGTCAGGTCGGCCGCCGAGAGAGGCTCCACCTCGTCGATGATGAAGAGCGACAGCTCACCCCGCTGCTGGGCGTCCATGAGCGTCTTGTATTCGGAGAGCGACAGGTCGTCGTGGTCGTCGTCCTCGCTTGTGAGAAATTCGAAGCCGACCCGATTTTTGGAGTCCCAGCCGTCGATGTGAAATGACACCCCGTATTCACGGAACATCACGTTGCGGGCGATCGAATACCCGCGGGCCCGGAACAGGCGGGCGAGGAGATCGCAGGCTGTCGTTTCGGAGAGCGTGTCGGCCATGGATGTCCTCGCCGGGGTCGTGGTGGAGCACCGCGAGGAAGAATATCCGATCGCCGGGAGCCCCGCCATGGGCGGCGCCGCCGATCAACTCCGGAATTCGTAGGTAAACCGGCCTGGCATCGGCACCGGATACTTGCCGTCGGGCCCCTTCTGCAGGATCGCCGGCGAACCGTCGGCAAGGCTCTCGACGCCGGCCGTCAGGTCGTCGGGACAGGCGAGCATCTCGTCGAAGGTGACCGTCTTACCCGTGTGGGCCGCGAACCGGCCCATGGCCGTGACAAGACTCGCCTCCGCGCCGCGCTTTGCCTCGTTGTAGGGCGTGTTGGAAAGGATCGCCGCCACAAGATCCTCCCATTCGATGCGATACGGACTCTTCTCGGGCTGTTCGGCCGCCCAGAGGATGTTGTCCTTCTCCATCGAATGACTCTTGTAGATCGTCGATTTGGCGGGTGAGTGGCCGCTCGCCGAGATCATGAAGGATCCCTTCGAGCCCTGGCCGAAGAGGCTGAACTTCTGCTCGCAGTCCTTCATAGCGCGGCCCGAATAGAAGAACTTCGCACCGTCGGCGAACGTCCACTCCACGCCGTAACTGTCGAAGTTTTGGTCGTTGAGTTTGCCCTGAAAATGCCGGCCCCCGACGGCCTCGGCCTTCACCGGCCAGGCGTTCTTCATCCAGCAGACCTCGTCCACATGGTGGACGTAATAGTCGCTGAAGATGCCGCCACTGGCCCAGAGGAAGTTATGAAACCGCTTGGCCTGCCAGAAGAGTTCACTCATCCCGTCGGCCGGTCCCGGAAACAGGTCCATCGGCTGAACGGCAGGATGCTCACGGTAGCCGTAGAACGTGATCAAGTCGCCGGCCTCGCCGTTTTGGAGGCGATCGAAGAGTTCGCGTCGCGCCACGCTGTGGCGGCACATGAGGCCGACGCCCACCTTCAGGTTCTTCGAGTCGGCCTTGTCGGCGAGCGCGAGGATCCGCCGCGTGCTCGGGCCGTCGATCGAGACCGGCTTTTCCAAGAAGACATGCACGCCCTTCTCGATGGCGCGGGCAAAGTGGACAGCCCGAAAGGCGGGAGGCGTGGCAAAGAGCGCGATGTCGCCGGGACGCAAGCAGTCGATGGCCTGCTTGTAGGCCTCCATGCCGACGAAACAGCGGTCGTCCGTCACATCGACCTTCTCCTTGAACTGGTCGGTGAGCCCCTTCCGCTTGTTGTCGATCTGCTGCTTGAAGATGTCGGCGATGGCATAGAGTTTGAGGTTGGCATTGGGAACGGAGAGGGCGTCGGCCGCCGCGCCGGCACCTCGGCCGCCGCAGCCGACCAGCGCGATCCGGATCTCGTCGGACCCGCCGGCGTGCACCGCGGGCGTGGAGCTCTCGGCGGCGATTCCGGTCGAGAGCGTCGCCATGGCGGCGGCACTCGTCGCCCCCAGAAAGCCGCGTCGCGAGGTGGCGGCAGCATGATCGTGAGCACTGGTCGCTTTCATCGTTTCTTCCCTTTCTGGCGGATCGCGGGGCTCAGCCGCCGGAGGCGGCAAGCGTGGATGTCCGTTGGAGATCGTCTTCGAGCGACCGCCGGGCGGCGATGCCCATCGATTTCAACGTCCAATGATACTCTCGCACGGCATCGGCCGCACCCAGCTGATCGTCAGCCACGGCCCGAAGCAGCCGCACGAACGTGAGCTGGTGCTCGGCGGCATTGATCTTGCGGCCAAAGAGGGCGACGCGGGCCCCGTGGGCCTTTGACTCGGCCACAAGCGAAAAGG
>JBJTDB010000163.1:0-27854 GCA_046092145.1 Planctomycetia bacterium
GCACGATCGCGTCGTCGATGGAGGCGACGACGCGAGCGTGCCGAGCTGCTTCACGCATGTTGCGGTTCTCGACGCGGGCCGCCTGACCTCGCACGGACCGATGACACCCTCGGCCTTTCATCGCGACCGCGGGTGGCGGCACCGGATCGTCTGCCCCGCCTCCGCGGGCGACGCGGCCGCCCTGCTTCGTCGCCTGGCCGTCGATGCCTGTGCGATCGACGACGACACGGTCGAGTATCGCCATGATCCCGCCATGCATGCCGGTGGTGATCTTCTTGCCGCAATCATGCGTGCGGGGATCACCGTCGAATCGGCCGGCTTCGACCCGCCGTGGACCGCCCAACTGGTCGATGACGAGCCCTGAACCCGGCGGGTCTACAGACCGCTAGAACGCATCCAGCCTACGTGTATCGCCGGCTCGGGGGCGGCAAAAGTATCGTCGCCGGGCGAGGATACGCCCCACGCTCCTCGAGCGTTCGCCGACCCCCTCGCCTACCTTTCTCAGTTTGTCAGATCGTCGCTACAGCTATCTGGAATGCGCCCTAGCCCGCAATGGCCTCGACGAGGCTTCGGACGTGGGCTTCGATGCCCGAGACGACCCGGTCGCGCGGCGACGAGGCAGCGGCGTCGAGATGCCTGACAAGTGCCGAGCCGACGATCACGCCATCGGCGGCGGTGGCCACCGCCGCCGCCTGCTCGGGGGTCGCGATGCCGCATCCGACGAGAATCGGCACGTCGGTCTTCGTCCGCAGCCATCGCACGCGATCGACGAGCCCCTGCGGCAGCGCAGTCCGGGCTCCGGTCACCCCGGCGACGGAGACGCAGTAGAGAAAGCCGGTCGATTGCCTGGCGATCTTCTCGGCGCGGTCGGGGGGCGTGGTCGGGGTCACGAGGCGGACGAGGGCGAGGCCGGCCTCGCGGCAGCCGCGGTCGAGATCGTCCGACTCCTCGATCGGAAGGTCGGGTAAGACAAGCCCGGCCAGGCCGGCTGCGAGCGACTCGTTCACGAACCGATCGATACCCCGACGGAAGATGATCGAATAGCTCGCCATGGCCAAGATCGGCGTCGTGACCGTGGCCGACGCCTCCCGCACGGTCGCAAAGAGACGGTCGAGGCACATGCCGCCGGCCAAGGCCCGCACGTAGGAAGCCTGGATCACGGCACCGTCGGCGATCGGATCGCTGTAGGGAACGCCCAGTTCGATCAGCGTCGCCCCGGCGCGGTCGATGGCGGCGAGGATCTTGCCCGTCGTCTCGGCATCGGGATCTCCGGCCGTGATGAACGGGGCCACCGCTCCACGGCCAGCGGCGGCGTTGGCGGCGAACCGTGCGGCGATGCGGGCGACGCCACTGGCGGGATTGGAGGACGCAGCGTTCATGAGGCGGGCTGCTCACCGCTTGGAAGGCCACGGAGACGGGCGATCTCGGCGGCATCCTTGTCGCCACGGCCCGATAGACAGACGACGAGAAGCTCGTCGGACGGGCGACGAGCAGCCTCGCGGATCGCCCAGGCCAGCGCATGTGAGGTCTCGAGCGCCGGAAGAACACCCTCCCGCTTCGCCACCGTATCAAACGCCTCGAGCGCCTCGGCATCGGTGACGCTCGTGTACTCGACGCGGCCGGCATCCCGCCAATAACTGTGCTCGGGGCCGACGCCCGGATAGTCGAGGCCGGCCGACACGGAATGCACGTCGCACGTCTGGCCATCCTCGTCTTGGAGGACGTAGCTGAGGCTGCCGTGAAGGATCCCGGGGCTGCCGTAGCTGAGGCTTGCCGCATGGTCTCCAGGCTTCCCCGAGCGGCCACCGGCCTCGACCCCGACCAGCCGCACGGAGCGATGGTCGATGAACGGGAAAAACATCCCGGCGGCATTGCTCCCGCCGCCCACGCACGCGACGACGGTGTCGGGCAACCGACCGAATTGTCGCCGGCACTGATCGAGGGTCTCGCGGCCGATCACTGATTGGAAGTCTCGCACGATCCGGGGAAAAGGATGCGGGCCGACGACCGAGCCGATGATGTAATGGGTCGTTTCCACCGACCCCATCCAGTCGCGCATCGCCTCGTTGATGGCGTCACGGAGCGTGCGCGATCCAGTCTCGACCGGCCGCACCTCGGCCCCCATGAACCGCATGTTCCGAACGTTCGGGGCCTGACGGCGGACATCCTCCGCCCCCATGTAGACGACGCACTCGAGGCCGAATCTCGCGCATGCCGTGGCGGTCGCCACACCATGCTGTCCGGCGCCCGTTTCGGCGATGATCCGTCGCTTGCCCATCCGCATCGCCAAAAGCGCCTGGCCCAGCGTGTTGTTGATCTTGTGGGCACCGGTGTGGCTGAGATCCTCCCGCTTGAAGTAGATCTTCGCGCCACCGGCGATCTCGGTGAGCCGCTTGGCGAAGAGCAGGGGAGTGGGCCGGCCGACGAATGCGGAGAGCAGGCCGTCGAGTTCCTCGGCAAACGCCGGGTCGGCAACAGCCTCGGCATAGGCCCGCTCGAGCTGATCGAGGGCAGCCGACAACGTCTCGGGCACGTAGCGGCCGCCGAACCGGCCGAACCGGCCGAGGGCATCGGGCACGGCGGTAAGATGGGCGGTGGTCGGCATGATCGACATCGTACGCCCAATTGTATCCCCATACCGCCCGGCCGCCATCCGGCACCGGCTTCCTGGCACGGTTTGGGCCTGCCCGTGGCATTCGCCCGTTTTCACACGATTTCGCGAACGGCGCGCAGCAGGTTGTGCAACGAGTCTCTACCATAGTTGTTCGAAGATCCCTTTCCGTCGGAGGTTTGCCGATGACCGCACCGATCCACCAGGCTGGCGGCGTGTCGCGTCGCAGGTTTCTCGCCGGCTCTGCCGCCGCGGTCGGCGGCCTGGTCGGCATGTCGCCGCCGATCGCCGGGGCCGGCGACGCCGGCGCATCGACCTCCGCCGAGACGCTCGCGGGCCTTCTCCACGCCTCGCTTTCACCCAAGCAGCGACAAGCGATCTGCTTCCCGTGGGATTTCGTCCACCCCAAGCACGGCCTGCTTCGAACGCGGGTGGCCAACAATTGGCAGTCCACGGAGCCTGACATCGCGAGCGATTTCTATACCGCCGATCAGCGGAGAATGATCCGGGACATCTTCGAGCAGCTCATCCGCCCCGAATGGCATGCTCGGTTCGACAAGCAGCTCGATGACGACAGCGGCGGCTTCGGCCACGCCCAATCGATCGCCCTCATCGGCGAGCCTGGCTCCGGCAGGTTCCAATTCCTGATGACGGGCCGCCACATGACGCTGCGATGCGATGGCGATGCCGCAGAGCATGTCGCCTTCGGGGGTCCGATTTTCTACGGGCACGACGCGGGCGGCTTCGACGAGGGGCCGGCCCATGCCGGAAACGTCTTCTGGCCGCAGGCAGTGGCCGCGAACCGTGTCTACGCGATGCTCGATGGACGGCAGCGATCGCAGGCCCTCGTGGAGGCGCTGCCGCGTGAAAATGCTATCGCCTTCCGGGGCAAGGGTGCCGGTGGGGCCGTCGAATGCCCCGGAATCCGTGTCACCGACCTGTCGCGGGATCAACGCGATGAACTCGACACGGTCCTCTCCATCCTGCTCGAGCCATTCCGAATCGCCGATCAGGATGAAACCCGACGATGCCTCGCCACGCAGGGAGGGCTCGATGCCTGTCGGCTGGCCTTCTTCAAGAAGGACGACCTCGGCAACGACGCGGTATGGGACAACTGGCGGCTGGAGGGCCCCTCGTTCGTCTGGCACTTCCGCGGGGCGCCGCATGTTCACGTCTGGGTGAACGTGGCCGATTCCGACGCCATTCCCACCAACGCCTGACCCGCGACCGTCCGTCGATCCATGCTCGACTGCTGCATCATCGGAGGAGGCATCATCGGGTTGTCCATAGCCCGAGAACTGGCCGGCCGTGGCCATTCCGTCCGCGTTCTCGCACGGGAATGCGAGCGGGATACGGCGTCGTGGGCCGGGGCCGGGATCCTGCCGCCGACACCGCGGCACGCCGCGGAAACACCCGGCGAAATCCTCACCGCGTGGAGCGATTCGCTTCATCGACAGTGGGCCCGCGAACTGTTCGAGGAGACCGGCATCGACAACGGACTGGCCTCGTGCGGCGGACTCCATGTCGCCGGCGATGCATCGCGACTGCGATCGCTTGCTTCGACCGCCGAGGCATGGCGGCGTCGCGGTGCCCGATGCCTCGAACTCGATGGCACGGGCGTGGTCGAACTCGAGCCGGGCCTGCGGGGAGCCGTCGATCGCGGGGCCGTCGTCGGCGGCATCTTCCTTCCGGATGAGACCCAGATCCGGCCTCCACGACACCTCGAAGCCCTGGTCCGCTCGTGCAAAGGCCGGGGTGTCGAGATCATGTTCGGTGCGACCGCGGAGTCGATCATTCTCGGTGACGACCGGATCGAGGGCATCGCGATCTCGCGGGAAGGAGGCGTCCGTGACACCGTCCACGCCGACGCCTACTGCCTCGCGGCCGGCGCATGGTCGGGCGCCCTGGCCGAGCCACTCGGGCTCCGTTTCGAGACCAGGCCGATCCGAGGGCAGATCGCTCTCTTCCGCTTCCCGGCCCCCGTGCTCACGCGGGTCGTCAACAGCGGGCTCGACTACCTGCTCCCTCGCAGCGACGGACGCCTCCTCGTCGGCTCGACCCTGGAAGACGTCGGCTTCGACCGCAGCACGACGGCCGAGGCGATCGACCGGCTCCGCGGTATCGCGACGGCGCTGCTCGGAGACCTGTCTGCCGTGCCTCTCGAACAGGTCTGGGCAGGCTTGCGGCCTGGAAGCATCGACGGGCTCCCGACCATCGGCCGAACACCGAATTTCCCAAACGGATATGTCGCCACGGGCCACTTTCGCGCGGGCCTTCATCAATCGACGGGCACGGCCGCGCTGATCGCCGACATGATCACCGGGGCCGCTCCCACGATCGATCCGGAGCCCTTCGCACCAGACCGTCCGCGAAGGCTCCTCGAGAGCCTCATGCCGCGGTGACGGCGAGCCTTCGGTGGACGAGTTCGATGTCATCGGGCGAGAGCGGCCTGTCGGGATGGATCCCGCCGACCACGCCTGCCAGTTCCGCAAGCCGGGTCACGGCGGCGGGGATGCCCCCGGTGACCTCGTGAATCGTGTCTGACACCGAATCCGCCGCGGCCTGATCGGTCGGCAGCGACGCCCCCGTGATCGACGCCACGAGCTGCCGCGTCTCCGCCCTTGAAAACGGGGCGAGGATGGCGCGCAGCTGAACGAGCCGTTCCAGACGAGGCTCCCGGGAGATCAGCGTGAGCAGCCGACCGGTGCCGGCGAGGACGAGGCTCGCTTCCTTGCGTGGTCCCCACCAGTGAGCCACTCGTGCCGCCAGCCGCCCATCACCGATGCGGTCGGCATCGTCGATGAGCAGCACGTCGAGTGGTCTTTCCGGTTGTGACTCGCCTTCGTCGAGGGCGGAGATCACGCGGGACGTTCGGCCGGCTGCCTCGCAGGCACGGGCCACCGCGTCGAGGACGCTCGTCGTGCCGGTGCCCGTCGGCCCGCAGAGCACGGCCAGGGCGCCGGGGCGCTCCGTGACGTAGAGCAGTTTGGCAACGGCGGCCCGCTGAACATCGGAAAGGTCTGTCGCGCGGACCTGGCGGAGGGCGGTGGTGGGAATGGTCATGCGAGCGTCTCCACTGGACAGAGCGTCTCCACTTCTCCCACGAGCAGGAGGCCGGCGTGCTCGATGGCGGCAGCTCGTGCAGGGCTTGGGGGCACCGATGCCTGTCTCACGAGAATGACCGCGTCACACCCTCGGCTCAACGCCACAACCCGTTCATGACGGATCGGCCCCGGAGGAAACCAGACTCCGGCATCGACGATCACCAGTTGTCGCGAATCGTCACCCTCCGGGGGCACGATTCCAAAATGCCCGGCCGTGCCTGTGACGCACGAGACCTGCCACCCCCGGGCCTCGAGCGTAGCGACGAGCCCCTCGACAACGGTCGTCCGCCCCTCGCCACGTCTTCCACCGGCGACCGCGATCACACGGCAGCCTACGGCAGCCGCTCGCTCCACGCCGATGGCGAGCGACTCCCATTGGTCGGGAACGGTCGCCAAAAGCCACTCACCAAGGGACTGTGGCAGGGTGTGCTCTTCCAGGGAACGCTCTTCGGAACGCTCTTCGACAAGCACCGGGGCTTCGGTCGGGGTCGGATCCGGCGGCGGTGCCGGAGCCTCGCGCGGTGGCTCGTGTCCCGCACGAAGACGTCCCAAAAACGCGGCATCGACCGTATCCCAGGCGACGGCACGTCCCTCTGCGACAGCGGGCGCGCTCATTGGGCCGTCCTTGCGCCGGCATCGCGCGACGAGACTGGTTCCTGGGCAATCCTGGTCATCTGCAAACCATGCCCGGCGACGGCAGACTGTCCTGCATGGTCGCCGATCCGACCAACGCCATCCCTGTGGATGGCCAGCGCCCACACTCCGATGGCGATCACGGCGAGCACCACGACCGAGCCCATCGGGAACGGGGATGTCGCCGGCTTTGCGGCAACGCCCCGACGTGTCGGGACGGGTGCCGCAGCGGCCTCGCGAACGTCCGTGCCACGGGTGGGCGATGGACGGGCCGGAAAACGAGCGATTACCTGCACGACAGCCTCCTTCCCCATCGATCGACGGCCACGGGCCCCGTGCTTGAGGCCGGGCGGCCAAACGGGGCCGGCCGGGGTCTGGCGTCCACGCCGCCTGCGATGCCTGTGCAGTATGCCCGAACCGCCCGTTCGCCTATCATTCCCCGACACCTCCCGTTTCCCGCTTTCCAGCCAGACCTGGCACGACGCCTGATGCCGAGCCCGAACTCACCATCCCGGTCCGATCTTCTCCACACGCTCCTCTCCACACGCATCGCGGTCCTCGACGGGGCCATGGGGACGATGGTCCATGCCCTCGGACTGGACGAACAGGGAGTCCGCGGCGATCGCTTCCGCGACCATCCGAAGGACCTGAAAAACTGCATCGACGTTCTCGTGCTCACGCAGGGAGACGCGATTCGTGGCATCCACGCGGCCTATCTCGAGGCCGGCGCCGACATCGTCGAGACCAATACGTTCGGTGCGACGAGCGTGGCACTGGCCGACTTCGGCCTCGCCGACCGGACCCGCGAACTGAATCTCGCGGCGGTCACGCTGGCCCGTGAGGCGGCCGACGCATGCTCGGCCAAAACTCCCGATCGGCCCCGCTTCGTGGCCGGTTCGATCGGGCCGACCAACAAGCAGCTTTCGATCGCCGGCAACGTGGCCGATCCCGGTCACCGCGACGTGACGTTCGACCAGATGGTGGCCTGCTACCGGGAGCAGGTCGAGGCACTCCTCGAGGGAGGCGTCGATCTGATCCTCGCCGAAACGGCCTTCGACACGCTCGTCCTCAAAAGCTGCCTCTACGCGATCGAGCAGGTCTTTCTCGACACGGGGCGCCGTGTCCCGGTGATGGCCTCGTTCACGGTGTTCGAGGGGGGGCGGACGCTCTCCGCACAAACCGTGGATGCATGCTGGCAGAGCATCTCCCACGCCGACCTTCTGAGCGTGGGCATCAATTGCGCCCTCGGGCCCGAGAAGCTCCGCACGCACCTGGCCGACCTCGCCCGGATCACGCCGCGGCTGGTGAGCTGCTACCCCAACGCCGGCATGCCCAACGCCCTCGGCGGATTCGACGAGACACCCGAGATGATGGCCCGCGTGCTCGGCGAGTTCGCCCGCGAGGGCTGGCTGAACATCGTCGGTGGATGCTGTGGCACGACCCCCGCCCATATCAAGGCGATCGCGGAGGCAGTCGCCCTGCATCCGCCGCGGAAGCCCGCGTCCCCACCGAGGCGATCGCGGTACTCGGGCCTCGAGCTGCTTGAAATCCGTCCGGAGACGAGCTTCACCATCGTCGGCGAACGGACGAATGTCACCGGCTCGCGGGCGTTCGCCCGCCTCATCAAGGAGGAACGCTACGAGGAGGCCGTCAGCGTCGCCCGGCAGCAGGTGGAGAACGGGGCGAACATCATCGACATCAACGTCGACGAGGGCATGCTCGACGGGCCGGCCGTGATGACGAAGTTTCTCACGCTCCTCTCGAGCGAGCCCGACGTCTCACGGGTGCCGGTGATGGTCGACAGCTCCCGCTGGGAGGTGCTCGAGGCTGGGCTCAAGTGCCTGCAGGGGAAGGGGATCGTCAACTCGATCAGCCTCAAGGAGGGTGAGGATGTCTTCCTCCGGCAGGCCCGCACCATCCGCCGGTACGGAGCCGCGGTCGTGGTCATGGCCTTCGACGAGGAGGGGCAGGCCACCGACATCGACCGCCGAGTGGCGATCTGCCGGCGGGCCTTCAGGCTGCTCACCGAGCAGGCGGGCTTCCCGGCCGAGGACATCATCTTCGATCCCAACATCCTCACCGTGGCCACCGGAATGGAGGAGCACAATCGCTACGCGATGAACTTCATCGAGGCCACGCGGCGCATCAAGGCGGAGATGCCCCTGGTCAAGGTGTCGGGGGGCGTGAGCAACATCTCGTTCTCGTTCCGTGGCAACGACGTGGTTCGCGAGGCGATGCACTCGGCCTTTCTCTACCACGCCATCAAGGCGGGCATGGACATGGGCATCGTCAACGCCGGGCAGTTGGCGGTCTACGAGGAGATCGAGCCGGAACTCCTGAGTCGGATCGAAGACGTGCTGTTCGACCGCCGTCCCGATGCGACCGACCGGCTGATCGAGTTCGCGGAAACGGTGAAGCATCGGGACGCCGGGGATGCCATGAAGGCCGATACTTGGCGGGATCTCGACGTCGAGGGGCGGTTGACCCATGCCTTGATCAAGGGGCTCGTGGACCACGTCGAGGAGGACGTCGATGAGGCCCGCACGAAGTACGCCACGAGCCTCGAGATCATCGAGGGACCGCTGATGCGGGGAATGCAGACGGTCGGAGATCTCTTCGGCGAAGGCAAGATGTTCCTCCCACAGGTGGTGAAGAGCGCCCGGGTGATGAAGCGGGCGGTCAACCATCTCCTCCCCTTCATGGAAGCCGAACGGAAGGCGACCGGCGCCGGAGACACGAAGCGCGGCCGCGTGCTCATGGCCACGGTGAAAGGAGACGTGCACGACATCGGGAAGAACATCGTCGGCGTGGTGCTCGGCTGCAACGGATACGAGGTGATCGACCTCGGCGTGATGGTGCCCTGCGCGACGATCATCTCGGAAACACGGGCCCGGCAGGCCGACATCGTCGGCCTCAGCGGGCTGATCACGCCGAGCCTCGACGAAATGGTGCAGGTGGCCCGTGAGTTCGAGCACGAGAGCCTGGGAGTGCCCCTCCTGATCGGCGGTGCCACGACGTCGGCCAGGCACACGGCCGTGAAGATCGCCCCGCACTACTCGGGCGACGTGGTCCACGTCATCGATGCCTCTCGGGCGGCGGGTGTGGTCGAGAAACTGCTCAACCCGGCCCTGAAGACGGGATTCGTGGCCGGCAATCGTGAGGCGCAGCGACGGGATGTCGAGAACTTCAAACGCCGCCAGGAAACCGTGCTCGTTCCCTACGAGACGGCATGCGCACGGCGGTGGACCTGCGACTGGGCGACCGCCAGGATCGATCGGCCGGAATGGCTCGGTGTCCGACGTCTCGACGCCGTGCCACTGGCCGACCTGATTCCATGGATCGACTGGTCGCCCTTCTTCATGTCGTGGGAACTGAAGGGCAAGTATCCGGAAATCTTCGACGACCCCGTCGTCGGCACGGAGGCCCGCAGGTTGTACGACGACGCCCGAACGCTGCTCGATCAGATCGTCCGAGATTCGTCGCTCGTGGCAAAGGGCGTCTACGGGTTCTTTCCGGCCAATGCCGAGGGCGATGACATCGTGCTGTTCACCGACGACACCCGGACCACGGAACAGACCCGGCTCCACACGCTTCGACAGCAGTGGGAGCGGAAGGGGCAGGACGTCTTCATCGCGTTGGCCGACTTCCTGGCTCCACGGGAGAGCGGCCGCAAGGACTATGTCGGCGCCTTCGCATGCACCGCGGGCCACGGCTGCGACGAACTCGCCGCCCACTACGAGCGTCAGCACGACGACTTTTCCGCGATCCTCGTAAAGGCGCTCGCCGACCGGCTTGCGGAGGCATTCGCCGAATGGCTCCATGCGAGGGTTCGCGTGGAATGGGGCTACGGTGCCGAGGAACGGCTCTCCCCCGAAGCCGTCATCGACGAGCAGTACCGCGGCATCCGCCCGGCCCCGGGCTACCCGGCCTGCCCGGATCACACCGAAAAACGGACGATTTTCTCCCTTCTTGGGGCCGAACAGGCCGCCGGCATGGCCCTCACCGAAAGCTGCGCCATGACCCCCGCGGCCAGCGTGAGCGGACTCTATTTTGCCCACCCGGAAAGCCGATATTTTGCGGTGGACCGGATCACGCGGGAGCAGGTCGAGGCCTACGCCGCCCGAAAGGGCATGCCGGTGCGGGATGTCGAACGGTGGCTGTCGCCGAATCTCGGCTACGATCCGTAGGCGTCGAAACAACCGCTGCCGTCCCTCGCCCCCAACGTTCTCGAGCACGAGTGGGACATGGCACGGGAAGAGCCACGTGACGATCGACGATCGCGGCGACCGCGAACTCGGCGCATCCTCGCCGACGGTCCCGGGCTTCCGGCCGCGGAGCAGGGCTCGACGGCGATGTTGGCCCGTCGGTTTCTCGACTCCATCCGCCATGAGCGGGCGCTCGCCGACAACACCCAGGCCGCCTATCGACGCGACCTGGCCACATTCGCCGAGTGGACAGGCGGCCGCAATCCGGCCCGGCTTTCCGTCCGCGATCTCGGTGATTACCTCGCCCATCTCGGCAAACGGGGCCTGGCCCGCGCCAGCATCGCCCGGCACGCGGCCACGCTTCGCACGTTCTATGCGTTTCTCCAGCTCGAGGGGCTCCTGACCGAAAGCCCGGCCGACCTGCTGGCCCCGGGCCGCCGCGACGACACGATCCCTGGCGTCCTCACGCCCGAGCAGGTCGATCGGTTGCTTGCGAGCCCCGAGCCAGAGACCCCGAGCGGCTGCCGTGACCGCGCCGTGCTGGAACTGCTCTACGCCACCGGCTGCCGGGCGTCGGAGGTGTCGGCCATGCAGCTGGAAGACATCCATCTCGCGGAGCGGTTTTGTACCTGCCACGGCAAGGGAGACAAGGAGCGGGTGGTGCCCCTCGGGCGGAGGGCGATCACGGCGATCCGATCGTGGCTCGACGGGCCGCGACCGGCATTCGCGGCCCGCGCCGGCCGACCCTCGTGGGCCGTGCTCTCCTCGCGGGGCAACCGGCTCTCCCGGATGCGGATCTGGGAGATCGTGCGGTTCCATGCGGAGCGGGCCGGCGTGCCACACGACATCGGCCCGCACACGCTGCGGCACAGCTTCGCCACGCACCTGGTATCCGGCGGCGTCGATCTCCGGCACGTCCAGGAAATGCTCGGCCACGCGAGCATCGCCACGACCCAGCGCTACACCCACGTCGATGCCGGCCGCCTCCGGAGCGTTCACGAAAAATTCCATCCACGGTCGTGAATCGACCGAGGACTTCGGATTCGGAAGGGGGTGCCCCTACCATGTCGCCGGGCTATGGAAGCAAGCGGAGGCATGGATGCCGGAGCGCCGCGGACATGCAGTGAACGAAGGCCCGGAGGGCCGGAGAGAACGTCCGGAGACGTGGTAGGGGCAGCCCCGACGCACGAAAACTCCAGACCGTCTATTTCTTGACAGGCGTGAACTTGATCTTCTTGATCAGTTCGATGACTTGGCCATCCTTGCGGGTGCCCGACACCGCGGTGATCGCCCGAACGACGTTCTCATAGTCGAGACCGTAGTCACAGTCGAGTTCGACTTCCGTGTTCTCGGCCAGGGAGTTTGGCCCCGTCGCCGTCCCGACGATGCCCACGACCTTCGCCTGCAGGTCGTCGAAATCACGAATCGGGGTGCCGTTCATGGTCAGGCCCGCGAGCTGACCATTCGCGGCGGCCGACAATTTCAGACGGATCGGCGGCACCATCTGGTCGTTCGGTGCGGCCGCGGCGGCCCCCAGCGGCATGCGGATGTCGAAATCGCCTTCCGGTGTCACGACCTTCAGCGTGCACATGAAAAACGACATCAACTGAAAGACGACGTCGATCATCGGCGTCATGTCGACGGCCACCTTGTCGCCGAGTTCCGACTTCCTACGGGCCATGCGATCACTGCCTTTCGTCGTACTGGGCCCGGAGCGCGAACTTCTCGAAGCCCTTGTCCTGGCAGGCTTTGATCAGTTCCTGCACCTCGCCCGTCTTGGCCCGGCCATCGGCCCGCACGATCACGGTCGCCTGGGCGGGCTCCCGGCCGGCCTCGATCAGAACCTGCTTCTCCCGCTCGAGATAGCCGCCGATGTTCGGGACTCGAACCAGTTCGCCCGCGTAGATCACGGCACCACCCTCGGTGACCTGCAGCGTGATCGGCTTCTCGACAGGGCCCTCGACCGGCTTTGCAAGCTGGCTCAGGGGGAGCTGGATCCGGTCATCCTGCTCGGCCTCCGAGAAGTTCATCACGAACATGAAGAACGTGATCAACTGGAAGGTCATATCGATCATCGGCGTCATGTCGATGTCGGTGTTCGACGGAGCACTATCCCGCTTCCTGCCCATGGTAGATCACTTCTTCCCCACGGCTTGGAATCGGGACATGAGCCGCATGGCCTCCGTATCGACGTCGCCGGTCAGCTTCTGCAGCCAGTTCTTGAACAGCGCGAAGCAGGCGATCGCCGGAATGGCGAGCCAGAGACCGATGAGCGTGGTGATGAGGGCCTGCGAAATACCCATGGCCAGCTCCGAAGGCTTCGGGGCCGTGGCCGACTTGGCGATGATCATGAAGCTCGCGACCATCCCATCGACCGTGCCGAGCAGGCCGAACATAGGGGCCAGGGCCCCGAGGAGCGACACGTAGCTGATCTTGTGCTCCAGCCGCATGGTCTGCTCACCTTCGGCTTCCTGCATCGCCTCCACGGCCGCCGGATACCCAGCCTGCAGCTTTCCCATGCCTGCCGCTAGGACCTGGCCGAGGAAGGAATCGTTTTCCTTGGTCATCTCGTAGGCCTGCTGAAACTCCTTCTTGTTGAGATGCTCCTCGAACGTCTGGCTGAGAGCCGGCGGTATGAGCACGGTCCGCCGGAGTTCGAGGAAGCACATCACGAGCAGCGACACGAGCGAGAACGACAGCCCCAGGAACACGATCACATACTTCGTGCCGAGCGCCTTGTAGAAGAACACGAGCATGCTTTCGCCCTGTTCCTGCGGCGCGTCGGCCGCGGCCCCATCCTGGGCGAGGGCGGCCTCCGGCGTGCAAAGCACGGGCCCCACAGCCGCCACGCCGGAGCCCAGCACGGTCGCGGCCACCACCACGAAACGGGCCACGCTCATCCGGAAGTCCGACGTCCTGCAGGCCCTCGGCCCGCCCACACCTCGTTGCATGCTCATCTCCTCGAAAAAAGTTCTTGAACGACCCGAAAATCCTAGCCTCTCGGGGCCTCGCCCTGCAAAACAGGTACGACGATCATGACGACTTCCCGGCACCGGCGGCCTTCTTCGCCCACTGGGTCTGCGGGTAGGCGGCCTGGAGGGTCTGCGCCGACTCGTCGGCCCGTTGATCCTGCCTCGCCTGTTTCCAGAGGGTGATCAGGTGGTAGAGGGCCTCGGCATGGCACTCCGGCACCGTGTTGTAGACGAGGTCGACCGTCAGGTACGAGATCAGCGCATCCTGGGCCTTTTCCTTGGTCTCGGAGTAGATCCCGCCCAGTACGACATAGGCCCGGGCCATAAGCTCCTTGTCCTCCGCGCTCACCTGCTTGATCAGCCCATTGACCAGGGCGATGGCCTCCGCCTGCTTGCCCAGCCGTGCGAGGCTGCGGGCCTTCCCGAGCGTGGCCAGGCGTTTCCGCGCAAGGCTGGCGTCGTCGGTCGCATCGATGGCCAGTGCGGCATCGTATTCCCGGACGGCATCATCGAATTTCTGCTGATCGAAAAGGAGCCCCGCCTTCCCGGCACTGGACTGCACCTTGAACGAGGCGGGGCCCTTCGCGAGCGTCGCATAGGCCGCCTCGGCGCCGTCGAACTTTCCCCCCTTGGCACGAATCTCCGCGAGCAGTTGCTGCATCTCGTAGAAGTGGTGGCTGCGGGCGTGCTTTCCGACGAACCCGGCCACTTCCTTGTCGGCCGCGGCCAGCCCATCGCCCGTTTGGACCGCGAGCCCTCCGACGCCGGCCGCCTTCACGAAATCCATCTCCGCCATCACCAGCGGCGATGCTTCGCTCAACTCCGACTGTTCGACCTTGGCGATTTCATCGATCGCCTCGCTGGGCCGCCCCCCCATGATGAACCGTCTGGCCTGCCTGAGAGATGGGGGCTCGTCACTGAACTGCACCTCCTGGATCCGATCGATCGGCACACGCTTGATGTCTCCGGTCTGGTCCTCGATCTCGACGTCGTTGGGGGAGGTTCCGAGGATCGTGCCCGAGAGCGTCTTCCCTCCCGGAGCGACGAGCGTGCCAGGGGCCTGCCCCCGCGCGACACCGGCTCCCGTGAGCCCGATCAGCAGAGCCACCAACAGCGTTGCGACCGGCCATGCACGGAATGTCGGGGGCATGATCTTCTTCATCGGCGTGGCTCCTCGGGTTCTGTCCGGCATGGCTTTGTCAGGGGGTTTATGTGCCTGCACCGTCGGGCTTCGCGGCGGCGGCTTCGATCGCGGAGAGCCCGTCGGGATTCTGGCCGCGGGCCTTCTGGATCTCCCGCAGCAGGTCGTCGAATCGCTTCCGCATCAACTCCCCGCCGAGCGCCGGGGCGAGCTTGGCGGTGATTGCGATGGACGTGGCGGCCTTTTCGAGGAGCGCATCGCGTTTCGAGGCATCCTTCTCGGCCCAGGCCCGGTAGCACTCCGACACGCGGAGCCGTGCATCGAAAAACTGCTCCTGGGCCCGTTCCGCCCGTTCGCCCGTCCCGGAGAAGGCCGGCCGCACGAGCTTGTTGGCGATCCCTCCCCACCCCCAGGGCGCACTGTCGCCGCGCTTTCCGCCGTTGATCGCTTCGTGAAACAGTTTCGCGGCCTCGACGGGATCGTCCGACGCCTCCGCCTGGGCCTGGGAGAGTTCGGCGGCCCTGAACTGTGCGTCGATCATGTTCTGGCGACGAGGATCGGAGAGAAACCAGTCGACATGACCGCGTGCCTTGTCCCATTCCCTGCGATCACGGTAGATGCCGGCGATCTTGAGCCGCAGGGTCGGCTCGTAGCCACCGAGTTCGGCGGCCCGTTCCCCGAGCAGCCGCTCATACACTTCGGCCGCCTTGGCGAGGTATTCCTTGGCCTTGGCCTTCGAGGCCGAGGCACCGCTTCCTTCGCCGGAGGCGAGGGCGTCGTACATGCTGGCCACCCACATTTGCGACGCGATCTTGTCGTCCCGCTTGGCCACCCGGTCGAGAAACGTTTCGAATCCGGCCAGGACGACGGCGGTGCGCTCGGCGGCCGAGGGATCCTTCGACCCGGCCAAGGCCTGCAACTGCTCCTGCAGATCCCGTCCCATGGAGAGATACATCGACGTGAGCTTGGCGGCGGCGGCCTCGCCTGAGCCCGCCCGCTCCTCGAGCAGATTCATGGCCTGCTCCGCCTTCGGGATCTGCTGCGACGCGATGAAGTACCGCAGCGCGAGCGTCAGCACGTTGCCGACCGCCGCATCGGAGATTCCCTTGGGCAGCGTGCCCGTGACGGCCGTCCACGGCCCGTAGGACGGATGCTCCAGCAGTTTCGCCACGGTGGCATCGTCGCCATCCTCGATCGCCACCTGGCACCGCGACAGTGCCGCGGTCACGCTCAATGCGTCGGCCGGCCCACCCTTGGCCACCAGCGCGAGCCCTTCGTCGAGGGCCGACACGGCCCGTTTCCGCATCGCGGCAACGGCGTCGGCGGCGGATGGGTCCGCACCATCGCGGCGTCGGGCCTCCTGAACCTCCCGCGAAAGCCCCATCCCCGCTCGCAGAAGCACCTCCTCGCGGCGAGGCATCTGTGCTGGAATCATGCCGAGCACGGCCATGATGCGCTCAGGCGCGTGGGCATCGACGGCCGAGGCGATCGCCACGACGGCGGCATCGGCCGCCTCCTTGCTGTCCGGCCACCCGCGGAGGATCGCCTCCGCCGCCGCACCACACTTGGCACGCGCGTCGGCCGACCAGGCCGGATCGGCCTGCCGCTGCAACTGCTGCCACGACGCCATGGCGATCATCGCGGCCTGGCTGCTTCCGCGACTGCTCGGGTAGCGGTCCGCCAGAAACCCTCCAAGCGTCGCCGCCTCGTGCAACCTATTTCCCTCGTAGAGCAGGAACGTCAGCAGCATGCGGGCCTGGTTGACATCCTCCAGTTGCTCGCCACCCGACAGGGCCAACGCCTTCGACACGACCGCGGTGGCCTGGCCTCGGGCTTCTCGAGCGGCCTGCTCCGCCTTCTGCTTCTCGTCGTCCTTGCCCGCGGCGGCGGCCTCCTTCGCGAGGACCTGCTTTTCCTGCATGGTGGTGATCGAAAGCCTCGCCTGATCCATCATCGACGAGAAGGAGGCGTCGCTTGCGGCCACCACGTCGAAGTCGCCCCCCAATCGTGAGAGCAGATCGCGGGCCTCGATCGCATGGTCACGGCCGGCCTTCGCGACATCCGTCGCCAGTTTCCTCGCATTCCGCTGAAGCGGGCCCCGCTTCACCTTCTCGGAATCGGGAATCGCCGCCGCCCGGCGGTCGAGCATCAGGGCCGCGCCGTACTTCATGGCGAGCACGTCGGAGTCGATCTTGTCGTCGGGCACCGAGGCCATCGCGATCTTGAGTTGGGAGTCGGTCAGGGCGTCGTATTGTTCGGCCGCCAGCCAGCACTCGAGCGACGTGCCGAGCGCCTTGGCGCGAAGCGTATCGACCAGGTCGCCGCTCCCCTCCATCGCCAGCGTGTCGGCCAGCGTCGTAAGCGCCTTCGTGTAGTCGCCGAGGGCTGCGTAGTTGCGCCCTTCGTTGCACCGCGCCAGCAGGCCGGCACCACGCGTCGGGTATTTCTTGAACAGTTCGGCATATCGCTTGGTCGATTCGTCGAGGGCCGCCTTCCACGCCGGCGACTTCGGCTCGAGCGCCCGTGACGAATCGAAATAGGCGTCGGCGATCAGGAGCCGCACCTGAAGGAGCTGGCCCCGGAGTGTTTCGCGATCCTCCTCCATGCGCATGATGGATCGCATGTCGGTCTTCGGCGGCGCGGGCCGCTTCTTGGGCGACTTGGCTTCCTTGTCGCCGTCGCCGCGCGATTGATCGCCGGCATCGGCGGCGTCTGCACGCGTCGAAGCCGCCTTGAGCGCCGCATCGACCTCCCGGAGCGCCTTGAGAACGGCATTCTCGGCGTTGTTCACGTCGGTGATCGGCTGATCCTTGGCGGGGGATGATCCCTTCAACACGGCGATGGCCTGCTCGAAGAACGGAACCGCCGCCGCTCGCAGCTTCTCGACGTCCGCCCCCGGCTGCTTCGACTTGTCGAGCGTCATCCTGCCGCGGGCTACGAGCAGCGTGCCCTTTTGAATCAGGGCCTCGATCCGACGATCGAGAGGCGGATCGGATTGCAGGAACGCATCCATCGCCTTTTGAGCCTCGTCGAGCAATCCGGCCCGCTTCTCCGGATCGGACTCGGATTTGGTCACCCCGACGAGGGCGGAAGCCCTCCTGAAGGCCACCTCCTGCTTCACCTCCTTGCCTGCCGCTGCGTCGGCGGCCACCCTGTCGAGCACCCAGAGCGCCACGTCGGGCATCCGTCGCTCATCGAGTGCCTTGAGCAGCTTGATGGCGGTCTTGTCGCCAAGTGCCGGCGGCGGCACGTCCGCAGCCAAGCCGCCGGTTGACATGACGGCACACACGGCCGCAGCTCCCCACACGATCACCCGCAGACGATGGTGGAGATGCGCGAAAGTCATAGCCCAACAGCAGACGGATCGGACCGGTCGGCACACGGGGAATCCCGAACCGGCATTTTGGTACGCCGGCAGAAGGCAGTCAAACCGGCGAAGGGCTTTTTCCCGCTGAATCAGCCGACCGAGACAGTGCGATCCGTGGGGGCAGTCCTCGACGCGGCGGCGCTTGCGGCCAGCCACAGGGGAAGCCTGCCCGCGGGTGGCAAAGCGACCACCCGTGCCGACCGCACGCCCGGACAGGCGGCGACCTCGGCCACAGCCTCCGCGGAGGGCTTCTGGTCGAGATTCAGCACGCCGATCGCATCGCCACCGGGAGCCGAGCGGCCGACGGTCATCTGGGCGATGTTCACCCCCATGCGGCCAAACGCGGTGCCGACGCGGCCGATGATGCCCGGCACGTCGCTGTGCGTGAACACCAGAAGCGTGCCGTCGAGGTAGGCCTCCAGGCGATGCCCCTCCAACTGCACCAGCCGCGGCATCGAATGGCCGAAGAGAGTGCCCGCGGCGCGGTGTACCCGGTCGCCCGCCACCATGTCGACCGCGACGACGGAGCTGAACGCGCCGGGATCGGTGCGGCTCTGCTCGACGACCTCGATGCCCCGATCCCGCAGCAGCACCTCGGCGTTGACGATGTTGACGTCCTCGATGGCCGATTCGAGCAACCCGGCGGCGAATGCGGCGGTCACGAGGCGGGTATTTCTCGAGGCGATCTCGCCGCGGTAGGCGATCGAGCAGGATCGCGGCGGGCCGTCGTCGAGCTGGGAGAGCAGCAGGCCCAGCCGCCATGCGAGATCGAGAAAGCCGCGGACGCTCTC
Source organism: Planctomycetia bacterium (assembly GCA_046092145.1). GTDB lineage: Bacteria > Planctomycetota > Planctomycetia > Pirellulales > UBA1268 > CACORA01. Next base: position 18,825 of record JBJTDB010000163.1, read on the forward strand.
GAGGGCGGCCGGGTCGATCGAACTGGAATTGACGGCGTGGCGGATGGCCCCGGTGGTGAGGAAATCGACGAGCAGGCCGACGCCCTCGACCGCCACCTGCGACTGGGCCTCCTCCGTGCTGGCCCCGAGATGGGGCGTGACGAGCACTCCCGGCATGCCAAAGAGCGGGCTGTCGGTGCAGGGCTCCTTTTCGAAGACATCGAGCGCCACTCCTCCGATCACGCCACTCGTGAGCCCTTCGACGAGTGCCGCTTCGTCGTAGATGCCGCCGCGGGCGCAGTTGATGAGTCGGACGCCTTTCTTGAGTTTGGGAAGATCGGGCATCCCGATGAGGTGACGGGTGTCTTCCGTCAACGGCGTATGCACCGTGATGTAATCGGCGTGGGGAAACAGGTCCGCGACCCCGGGGAACAATTCGATCCCGAGTTCAGCCGCCCGATCCGGCGAGAGGAACGGGTCGTACCCGATGACCCGCATGTCGAAGGCCCTCGCCCGCGCGGCCACGGCCTGGCCGATCCGCCCGAGGCCGACAATGGCCAGCGTCTTGCCGGCAAGTTGCACGCCCATGAACTTGTTGCGATCCCACCGATGGTCCCGGAGGCTCGCGTCGGCTGCGGCGACATTCCTCGACAGCGCCAGGATCAGGGCAAACGCATGCTCGGCCGTGCTGACGGTATTGCCGGCCGGCGTGTTCATCACGACGATGCCCTGTCGCGTCGCCGCATCCTTGTCGATGTTGTCGGTTCCCACGCCGGCGCGAACGATCGCCTTGAGCCGCTGGTTTCCGGCGAGGGCCTCGGCGGTGATCTTCACGCCACTGCGGCAAATCGCCCCATCGTGGGCCGCCAGCGCCTCCCGCAGCGCGGCTCCGGCGAGGCCGGTGACCACCTCGTAGGTGATGCCCTGGGAGGCGGCCTGGTCGAGCAGGGCCAGTCCGTCCGGGCTCAGGGTGTCGAGAACGATGATCGATGGCATCTCGGTTCCTTCCGCAACGGGGACGAATGTGTGGGCCGGGACGTCAGGACTGGCGGGACCGCTGGAAATCGACCATGTAATCCCGCAGTGCCTCGACACCCTCGGTCGGCATGGCATTGTAGATGCTCGCGCGGATTCCCCCCACGGAACGATGTCCCTTGAGGTCGATCAGCCCGTGGGCCGTCGCGCCCGCGACGAATTCCTTTTCGAGGTTTTCCGCCGGCAGTCGGAAGGTCACGTTCATGTCGGAGCGACAGTCGGGCCGGGCATGGCCGGCATAGAAGCCGCCCGAGGAGTCGATGACGTCGTAGAGCAGCTTCGCCTTGGCGGCGTTGTGCCGCTGCATCGCCGCAAGGCCGCCCATGGTGTCGCGTGCCCAGCGGCAGACGAGGCCGAGCACGTAGACCGCGAACACCGGCGGCGTGTTGGCCCGCGAGCCGTTCTTGGCATGGGTGCGGTAGTCGAGCATTGTCGGGAGGTCGTCACGGCTTCGCTCGAGAAGATCCTTGCGGATGATGACCGCCGTCACGCCGGCGATGCCGGCGTTCTTCTGGGCGCAGGCATAGATCAGCCCGTATTTCGAAACGTCGATCGGCCGGGAGAGAAAATCGCTCGAGCAGTCGCAGACCAGCGGCGCTCCTCCGACGGCCGGCTCCCGCTTCCACTGCACGCCCTGGATCGTCTCGTTGCTGGTCACATGCACGTAGGCCGGCTCTTTGGAGCATGCGATCTCACCGTCGGAGGGCAGCCTGTCGTAGCCGCTCGATGCCCCATCCCAGGCCACGTGCACGGCCCCTTCACGCCTCGCTTCCTTCGCCCCGGTCACCCCCCAGGTGCCCGTCAGGATGTAGTCGGCGGAGGCCTTCTGACCCCGAAGAAGGTTCATCGGCACCATCGAAAACTGGAGACTGGCGCCACCTTGGAGCAGGAGCACCTCGTGGTCGGTACCGATCCCGACCAGCTCCCGCAGATCGGCCATGGTGCGGTCGAGGATCGAGTCGAACGCGGGGCTGCGATGGCTGATCTCGAGGATCGAGATGCCCACCCCAGGCAGCGAGAGGAGTTCTTCCTGCGCCTGCTCCAAGACCGGCAACGGGAGGACGGCCGGGCCCGGTGAAAAATTGAACACACGCTCCGTCACCGAGCCGACAACTCGCTCCGTCACTGCCTCACTCCCGAATGGGCACACGCCGCTCTGGTCGCTCCAGCGACCCCGTGAACCGCCGTGTTTCCGGCGAGAATAGAACCCACCCGGGGCATGGTCAACGGGCGACTGTTCCAGACGCGACCGGAGGCGGAGATGCCGTCGGGATCGCGGCTGACGGGACCGGGAAGCCGGTCGGAGGGGGCAGGGCTGCCATGCGGGCGGAGGAGAGCTCGGTGTTCAGGCTCGCCACTCGGGCGGCGACCGTCGGCTGCTTCGGGTCGATGGCCAGGGAGCGGGAGTAGTCGGCCAGCGCCTGGGATGGGTCACCTGCCGACTCCCTCAATCGCCCGAGCGCCACCAGGGCTCGTGGATTGTTCGGGTCGATCGCCAACGCGTCGACGAGATGGTTTTCGGCCATCTTCGCATCGCCGTGCTCCTCGCACAGGCGTGCCAACTCGATCTGGGGCGTCGGGTTCATCGGCTGCCGGCGCGACCAGGCTTCCATCTGCGCGATGGCTTCGCTGGTCCTGTTCTGCTCCGCAAGCAGCACGGCCATGGCCCGCTGACAGGCGGCGTGATCGGGACTCCGGGCCAGGCAGAGGTGGTAATACTGCTCTGCCGTCTGCAGATCCGATGGCCGATGAAAGAGCTTCGCCTGCTGGTGATAGGTCGCCCCGAGGTTGTAGAAGCAATCGGGGCTGCCGGGCTGGCGCGCCAGCGCCTCCTGAAAGTGGTTGACCGCCCCGAGGTAATTCCCCTGTTGATAGAGCTTCACCCCTTCGGAGTTCTCGCTCCGAGCGATCGCCCCGCAGCCACTCGCGGCCGCCACCAGGCCGCAGAGGGCCACATGGAAGAGGACCGTCGCCATGGGCGGGGAGTCGGACTGGAATTCGAGCCGGATCATGGGGGCGAAACCGTACCTTCCTCGCCCAAACGACGGCAAGGCCGTCCAGCCTTCCCAGTCCGCCGGCCTTTCCGGGAGCCTCTTCCGGGGCCCGCGCGTGACGGCCTCACACGGCGTCAGACCGAACGTATCCGAGGGATCGCACCACCTCGAGAATCTCGCTGCAGGTCGGAAACGTGCGGCCACTGGCCCGCTTGTAGGCCTCGAGCGCCCGCATGAATTCGAGTTCATCCGGCGCATAGTCCCGTTCGCAGGTGACGGGGTCGATGTGCCGCCTACGGCCCCCGCGCGACAGCGACGTTCGGCGAAGGCTCATCGGACCCTTGCGACATGCGGAACCGGCTTGAATGGCGGTGGCGGGCATGGAGAACTCTCCGGGTGAGGTGTGTGTCAGACTCTGCCGAAAGTATTGCCGCTGCCTGCGGCGAAGACCGTGCGGGTGGGCGAATCTCTGCCCGATTTCGGCATGGCGCGGATCGGGAAACCCCTGCTGCCCACACGACCCGCACGATCGGCACACGCTGCACGAGACCGCAAAAGACCCATGTGTGTCGCCGGCTCGGGGGCGGCACCGGCTTCCTGGCCGAATGAGGGGCGTCACGAGAGGGGGTGACAGGATGTCCAGAGCGAACGTCCGGCGACGGGGCGTGGGCACCCCCGACCTAGCGATTGCCGAAGAGCTTCTTGAGGGCCTCGGCCGCAGCCTCGCGTGACGACGCCGCCGTCTTCTTCGCTTCCTGCGGCAGCCCGCTCGGATGGTTCCGGGAGGCTTTCAGTTCGTCGATGTTGATGCGGGTGATGCCGGACCTGTCGGCCTCCGGCGATGCGTTGTCCGGACCGGGGGGGTCGGCTGGCGTCGGCACGGCGGAGGTCTGCGTGGTGTCGTGAATGATTCCCGATGCGGTGCTGTCGGCGAGCAGCCACCGCGACACCTCGTCTTCGTCGTTCCACGACGCAGGCGGGGCGGCGACCGGGGCTTCCGGCGTGCCCGGCTTCCGTTCAGTTCCCCCGGAGACCCTCAGCTCCAAGTTCCCGACCTTGATCAGGTCGCCGTCGTACACTTTCGTCTTCTCGGTGATCTTGGTGCCGTTGACCAACGTGCCGTTGCGGCTTCCGAGGTCCTCCACCCATACGACGTCCGGCTCGATCCTGACCGCACAGTGCCGGCGGCTCACTTCGTCGCTCAGGGGTCGGACATCACACTCCTCCGCCCGGCCGACGAGGAGTTGATCCCGCTTGATGGCGATCGTTTTCCCGGCGCTCTTGCCCGACGCAATGACAAGCTTCGTCGTCATGGTTCGCCGCTCCACCGCCGAAATCGATGACCGGTCTCTGCGCCCGTCGCGAGCGCCGGAAAACTCGGCCGCTCTCCCCAGGGTCAACGAATTGTACTCACACCATGGCCATCTTCCATATCCCCCTTTTCGTCCGCGCGAAAACAACCTCCGAAAGACCATCGCCCCAGGGAATGACGCGGCATCACCGCCGCGACGTCCAGCGATCGGATGCAAACCGCTCCCGGGCTGCATCGAGCCCCGGCCACGCACCCGCACAAAAGGGGGCATCCTGGCGGTTCAGAGGCTGCCCGAGAGCTTCCGCCACACGGTGGAGCCAGTCCTCCACAAGCCCCCTGGCAGCTGCATCAGGCGACCAGCCGTCCCCCACGCACTCGGCCAGGCCCAGATGGCGGCCCGACGAACCGACGTCGTCGTTGCGCCGCACAAGCAGGCTGCCGTGCTGGAGGACCGCGGCGGCCAGCCGCCGCTGTGCGCTGCCCATGATTTTCGGCTCCCGGGCCCCGGAGAGGCCTGGATGCTCCACCACCAGATCACCCGGCGATCGCCTGTCGAAACAGAGAAACGGCTCCCCATCGGTCGATGGGGCATCCGACGCCGACGGCCGATCCTTCGACGCAAACAGGCTCGCATCGACCCCACGTTCGCGAAGGACACCTGCCATCGCACCGTGGAAGGCGTCGTAGAGCACCTGCGGCACCGCCCCCCACGGATGGCCCTTGGGCACCGCGGCGGCGTAGGTGATGTCGGTGCCATGGACGATCGCGCCGCCGCCGCTGGGCCGCCGCACGATCGGCAGGCCCGCGATCGCGCCGCAGCGACGGGCGTCGGCGATCGCCTGAAAGGCGCCGAGCGAGATCGTCGTCGAGGACCAGCCGTAGACCCGAACGACCAGTCCGCCACGCGCCACCGCCTCGGCCGCGAGGCATTCGTCGGCGGCCATGTTGGTGGGGCCGTCGGACTCCCCATCCCACCAGACCGGGATTCCCGTCACGCGATCCTCCGGCCGATCGGCTCAGTGCGACTGTTTCGAGAGAAGGGCATCATAGGCGGCCTGGTCGAGCAGCCGATCGAGGTCACCGGTCGCGTCAGGCCTGATCTTCACGATCCATCCGGCGCCATAGGGATCCGTGCCGAGCGTTTCGAGGCGTTGCGGGAGGGCCGCATTGACCTCCACGACCTCCCCCGACACCGGCGCGTAGAGATCGCTGACCGCCTTGACGCTCTCGATCTCGCCGAACGACTCGCCCGCCTTCACCTTTCGTCCGACATCTGGAAGCTGCATGAACACGAGGTCGGTGAGGGCTTCGACCGCGTAGGACGAGATGCCGATGGTCGCCGTGCCGTCGTCCTCGAGGCGAATCCATTCGTGCGATGGGGCGTAGCGGCGTGGGGCTGCCATGGGGAGTCTCCGGAGGAGGTGCAAAACGGGAAGAATACCCGATCGATCACGACCCGTGTCATGTGCGTCGTCGGTAGAAGGGAAGGGGAGCCACGCGGGCCTGCTGACGGGAGTCGCGGATCAAGACATCGACCGACGTTCCCTCCGCGGCGACATCCCGATCGACGAGGGCCATCGCGATCGCCGTTCCGATCGACGGAGCGAAGCTGCCGCTGGTGACCGTGCCGACACGGCGGTCGCCGACGAAGACCTCGTGCCCTTCTCGGGCGGTTCGCTTGGACGGGAAGACGAGCCCGACGCGAATCTGGGCGGCCGGGCCCGCACGCATCGCCGCGAACCGTCCCGCCCCCGGGAACGAACGGCCGTCGAGATCGATGGCGAGCGACAAGCCGAGGGCGAATGGATCGGAGGTTTCCCGAAGTTCGTGACCGTAGAGCGGCATGCCGGCCTCCAACCGGAGCGTGTCGCGGGCGCCGAGGCCGCATGCCAGAAGGCCCTGCGGTGCGCCGGACGAGTGGATCGCCTCCCAGACACTCGCGCCCTCTCCGGCGGCGACGATCACCTCCAGGCCGTCCTCGCCCGTGTAGCCGGTACGGCTCACCGCCGCGGGGTGGCCGGCGATCGTCGCGGTGGTGGCGGTGTAGTTCTTGAGCGCCCCGATCCGCTCCGCATCGGCCCGTGGGGCGAGGCCACGGACGGTCTCGACGGCTCGGGGCCCCTGCACGGCGATCATCGCCGTGTCGAACGTCCGGTCCACGAGCGAGACGCCGTCGCGAGGCAGCCGGCCGACAAGCCATGCGACGACCCGTTCGCGATTGCTCGCATTGACGACCATCGACATCCTCGGAGTGCCGTCGGCTGCATCGGTCTCGCGGACCACGAGCGCGTCGTCCACGATCGCCTCGTCATCGGTCACGAGCGTGTAGCGGCACCGCCCCACGGCCATGCCCGCCACCTTTCTCGTGAGGAGCGACTCCAGCCACTCCATCGATCGTGGCCCCTCCACGGCGAGCCGCCCCATGTGGGAGACGTCGAACATGCCCGCATGCTGCCGCACCGCGAGATGCTCGTTCACGATCGATCCGTACTGGACCGGCATGCTCCAGCCCGCGAACGGGACCATGCGGCCGCCGTGCGCCTCGTGCCAACGGGCCAGTGGAGTTTCGAGCAAGGTCGCTGTCATGGGCCTGGGATCCATCCCACCTGGTGTTCGAGTGTCGATCCGTCCGGGACGCGACGATTGTAGGATGCCGTCGCGGCGATGCCAGCATCCCATCCCCGATCTGCGGCCAGATCAGCAGCCAGATCAGCGGCCCGAACCGCGGCCGCCGCGCCGCTGCTTCCGGCCGCTGGGAGGCTTCCGATCGCGTGCCGCCACCCGGCGAGGCTTCGGGCCGCGGCCTGGTGGCCGGCCACGACGGCCCCGCTCGACGAGCCGAAGCTCGAGCAGACGCCGGTCAAGATCGACGCGGGCCACGGCGACCCGCACCCGATCCCCGAGCCGGAAGCTGTTGCCGGCCCGCCGCCCCGAGAGCACGTGGCTCGTGCGTTCGTATCGATAGGTGTCTGCAGGCAAGGCCTCGAGCGGCACAAGTCCGTCCGCCGGGAGCTCGAGCCCCTGCACGAACAGGCCGAACGGCTCGACGCCCGTCACGACCGCGTCCATCTCGTCGCCGATCCGACCGCTCAGAAAGAGGAGGAGCTTCAGCTTGACCAGCTCACGCTCCGCCGCCTCGGCCCGCCGCTCCAGTTGCGAGCATTCCTCCCCCAGCCCGGCCAGGCCATCAAAGGGGGCGCGACGGCCTGCCGCGAGCTGATCGAGGGCCCGGTGCACGGTGAGGTCCGGATACCGCCGGATCGGCGACGTGAAGTGACAATAGCAGTCGCTCGCCAGGGCGAAGTGGCCATCCTCCTGCGGGCCGTAGCAGGCGCGCGTGAGGCTGCGAAGCACGGCGTAATGCACGGCATGCTCCTCGGGCCGGCCGCGGGCCATGTCGAGCAGCCGCTGCAGCTCGAACCGGCTCTCGAGCGAATCGACGTCGAACCCGAGTTCCGTGGCGAACTCGGTCAGCTGACGCAGTTTCCGCATGTCGGGGGCCGCATGGATCCGCCTGAGAAAGCCGCAGCCCGCCGCGGCGAGCGCCCGGGCGACCGCCTCGTTCGCCGCGAGCATGAACTCCTCGATGATCCGATGGCTTTCGGTGTGCTCGACCACGTGCGCCCCGGTCACGCGACCCTCGCGGTCGAGGTCGATCTTCACCTCGGGCCGCGACAGTTCGAGCGAGCCGCGGGCGATCCTCCGGCTCCGAAGGATGCGGGCGAGGTCGCGCATCCGGCCGAGCAGCGACCGCACCTCGTCCGACATCTCCACCGTGCGGGTGTCGGGGTCGGCGAGATACTGATCGACCTCCTCGTAGGTGAACCGCCTGGCGCTCCGGATCGCCGACCGTTCCACCGACGCATCGATCGGCGCGCCGTCGGGCGAGAACTCGATCCAGCAGGTCCGCGCGTAGCGGACGCGCCCCGGCTGGAGGCTGGCCAGGTTGTTGGACACCACCTCCGGAAGCATGGGAATGACGCGGTCCGGCAGGTAGATGCTCGTGCCGCGGGCAGCGGCCTCCTGATCGAGCGGCGAACCTTGGCGGACGAAGTGGCAGACGTCTGCGATGTGCACGCCGAGCAGCCAATGACCCCGCTCGATCCGAGTCAGCGAGATCGCGTCGTCGAAGTCGCGGGCATCGACCGGATCGATCGTCACGACCACCGCGCCGGTCAGATCACGGCGGTCGGCCGGCACCTCCTCGGTGAACCGCGCCGCCTGCCGGCGGGCATCCTCGAGCACCGCCTCCGGAAACGGCCCCGGCAGGCCGAATTCGTTGATCACGGTGAGCGTATCGACGCCCGGCGAGCCAGCGGCACCGAGCACCTCCACGACCACGCCTTCCCCGTCCCGCCCGTGCCGGGGAAAGCGGACCATCTCGACGACGACCTTGTCGTTCTCGCGCACCCCCTTGGCCCCGGGATCGCCGACGGCGATCGGCCTCGCGAAGCCTGTTCCGTCGATCCGCACCCATCCCGCCCCCGCCGCCTCGAAGTAGCGGCCGACGAACCGAGTCGTGCGGCGTTCCACCCCCTCGATGATCTCGCCCGACGGCCCCGGGCGGCGCACGTCGCGGGCCCGAGACACCCGCACCTTCACGGTGTCGCCCGAGGCGGCGTCGAGCTGGGCATGGGCCGCCACGTGGATGTCGCCGGTCCGGTCGCCCGCGGCGGCCTCGCGCGGCCGCACGAACCCGTGGCCACCGAC
>JBJTDB010000164.1:0-12235 GCA_046092145.1 Planctomycetia bacterium
TCGCGGGATCGCCAGCACGACCGGCTTCTCCGTCTCGGCGTCGCGCAACCGCTCCACGAGCATCCAGCCGGCCTCGTCACGATCCGTAAACATCGTCACCACCATGTCAGTCGCCTCCCCTCATGTGGCCAGTCGTTTCGCAAACCATTCCGCCGCCAGCCGGGCCGCCTCCTCCAGCGTGCCCGGCTCCTCGAAGAGGTGCGTGGCGCCCCGCACGACGGCCACACGGTGCTCGCCCCCGAGGGTCGCCTGCTGGATGCCTGGCAGGAAGGCGACGTTGGCCACTTGCTCGGGGGCGCGGTCGCTGCGAAGGTGCGGGATGAGCCGCTCATCGGCGTAGATGAGGCCGTCTACGAGCATGCCGGGCTTGTATGACCTGGGAATCCGCCATGTGCACTCGTCCACGGGCTCGAGCGGTCCGGTGAACGCGCGGTCGGCTGTGGCGTCGGTGCGGGCGGTGAGGTCGGTCATATGTCCACGATCAGCGTCGCCTGCCAGCCGGTGGCGTCGTGCCGCACGTCGAGTTCGTGCTGCGTGATCGCCTTGATCTCATGGGCAAGTGTATGCACGGCGGGATCGTAGGGCTCGCCGCGGGCGGTGGCCTCCAGGCCGGTGGGGTGGATCGACACCTGGAACGTGCAGAAGAGCATCCTTCTCAGTTCGAAGGCGGCATGGAGTTCGCTGACCCAGTCATGGAGGAGCCAGGTCGGATCGGTGCCCGCGATCGAGAATCGCTCCTCGCGGACAGGTCGGATCTGGCCGAGATCCCCCGCGATCACGGCGAAGAGCCCGCGGGCGGCGTCAACGCAGAGTTCTTCGAGCGATGGCGCCCTCATGCGCAGACCAAGATCGGCCGTGTGTTCGAAGATCTCATACATGGGGTCGGGGCCTCGTGGGGAATACTATCGCCGTCACGACCTTGGTATACTCCCCCCCACTCGTGGCGGTCGGGTCAGGGCGACCGCCCATGGAAAGGCGATCATGGTTCGCAGACATGCGTTTACGCTCATCGAAGTCCTGGTGGTGATCGCGATCATCGGCGTGGTGATGGCGCTGCTTCTGCCCGCCATTCAGTCATCGCGGGAATCGTCTCGCAGGACAGCCTGCTCCAACAAACTGCGGCAGATCGGGGTGGCGATCATGGCGTTTCATGATTCATATCGCTCCTACCCGCTCGCAAAGCAGGCGAACAGGACGACGATGGTACCGTCGCAGTTTTACTTTCTGCCGGACCATCTCATCGGCACCCGCTGGGGGGATTCGTTTCCGCTGCCGCTCGAGGCGGTGGGAAGTTGGCTCTTGCGGATCCAGCCGTTCACGGAAGAATCGGCTGCGCCCAATCTGTGGGGCAGCGCCGATACGCTCGAGAAGGTCTACTCGACGCACCCGCAGGTGAGCGCGCTGATCATTCCGGGCTATCTCTGTCCATCCGACACGCAGGCGAGCCAAGGGAAAAACGCCTGGGGATACGGCATGAATAGTTATCTCGCCGTCAGCGGCAACAACGAGCATGTCGATACCAATGGCCACGCAAGCAACGCGACCAACGGCGTCTTTCCCACGCAAAGCTGGGACCGTTCACCGCGGCCGACGGTCACGACGGCGAAGGTCACCGCGGGGCTCAGCAAGGTCACGTTCGTGGGCGAGCGGCCGGCGTCCTCCGATCGCTACTTCGGCCGTTGGAACATGACCGATTTCGACACGGTGATGGCCAACCCGAACATGGAGTTTTCGGTCATCGCCACGGATGCGAGCGGGAGCCCCTGCCCGTCGCCTGGGTATTTCCGAAGCGACGATCCTCGGAACCCCTGCGCCGCCACACACTTCTGGAGCATGCATCCTGGCGGAGGGCTGTGGCTGTTCGGAGATGGCTCGGTCGCCTTCCTCGACTATTCGGCCGCCACGACGGTCCTTCCTGAAATGGCCAGCATCGACGGCACGGTCCCGGCCGATGATGTCTACACGACCCCCTGATCTCGTTTACAGCCATGCCCACACCAGACGCACTCCTTGAACGTCTCGCTCCCGTGGTCGAGTGGGTCGCGTTTCGATTCCGGCGGATCGTCGTGATCGCCGTGGTCGCCATCCTTTGCCTCATTCTCCTCATGCTGGCGTTGAGCTGGCTTGCCGCGCGAGGCATGTCGCCGCTTCGGGGCCGGGTGAGCGTGGCGGGCCGGCCTGTCACGTTTGGCACGATCACGGTCATCGCCGCCGATGGAACGACCCTGACGACCACGATCCAGCCCGACGGCTCCTACGCGCTGCCGCATGTTCCGCCCGGGCCGGTTCAGATCGCGGTCTCGAGCCCTGAGCCGCAGACGGTCTTTCAGAAAGCCGTCGCCGATCCTCAGGCCGCGCCGTCGCGAAAGCCAAGCGGCGCAGGCTCAGAGGCAACTGGCGGGTCCAAGGCCAAAGGGGCCAAGCAGACGGAGGCAGATAGCGCGATCGCGAGGGTGATGCCGATCGACAAAGCCCCTCCTTCGACAGACGGTGCTGCCCGCCCCGAACATGCAGGCTGGTTCCGAATTCCGGGCCGGTATGCGAGCCCGGCCCAGTCCGGCCTGCGTGCCACCGTGGAGCCCCGCGGGTCGACCGCGGATCTAGAGCTTACCACGCACGACCGTGAAGACCGCTAATTGGCGGGGTTTACGCTGCTCGCTGGTACAACCCGAAATAACGGACTATCCTTCGCCAAACCGTTTGTTTAAGCCCGAAATCGTCAGAGAGAGGTGTGGTCATGTTCCAGCAGTTGGCTCCTGTATCCATGGAGAGACACGGCAAGAAGAAGGTCAAGCACATCGACTCCTTCGACTTTGCATCATGATTTCACCTGGCCTCGGTGATGGCCCATGAAATCACCCGGGCTTCATCCATTTATCCCATTGTCTTCATCGAAACCGCTGGCGACTTCCGGCCCGTGGCCCTTCTGGGACTCGACGTTGGCGAAAATCTTTTCGTCGATGAAACCGGCCGCTGGCATGCCTCCTACGTTCCCGCGATCATCCGGAGGTATCCCTTCGGACTTGCCGGCAGCGGGCGAGAGGGCGAGTTCACGGTATGCATCGATGAAGGAAGCCCTCTCATCAATGACGCTGAAGGATCTGCATTGTTCGATGACGACGGAAAACCCACCACGGTGATCGACAACGTCAAGCGTTATCTTGGCGAATTACAGCGGATGGACGGCATCACCAACGAGTTTTGTCGGTTTCTGAAAGAACACTCGATGCTCATGCCTCTGACCATGCGTGTTCAACGCGCTACGGAGGTCAAGAACATCGCCGGTTGTCACGTGATCAGTGAAGCGAATCTGAACAAGACGAGCGACGACACTTTCCTGGAACTGCGTCGGCGGCAGTATCTTCCGGCGATCTACGCCCACCTCGTATCACTATCGCAGATCGAGCGACTGCTGATGCTCAAGGATGAGCGGTCAAGCGGCGTGCGAGGCGCCTCGCCACGCGACATCAAAGACGAGCCGCTCGTAGGCGAAGCGTGACACAATCATTTCGCTGATTGTGCGGCCGAATCACTTTTCTGCCCTCGTCATGCTCGCCCTTGGCATGCCGAGGACCACCCGGAAGCCCAAGTGGCTTTGGCGGTGAGTTGGCTCATACTTTTCGCGATTGGCCGATTGGCAGCGCATCGGACCGCTGGCCCAACTGCCGCCTCGGCAAACACGAAGCGATCCCGAGAGTGAGCCTTGCGGATCCGTTACCGCGCCGGCTCCGAAATCACCGTACCAGTCACTGCACCATTCCCACACGTTACCGTACATGTCGTAAAGCCCCCACTGATTTGGCTTTTTTTGCCTCACCTGTTGCGTCATTCCGCTTGAATTGTCCTCACACCACGCGTAGTCACCCAACAGTGAACGGTCTTCGCCGAACGATCGCCGCGTCGTGGTTCCAGCCCGGCATACATACTCCCATTCCGCCTCCGTGGGCAACCGATAGACACGCCCTGCAGCCTGTTCTCCGGACAACATCGACAGTCTTTTGCAAAACTCAACTGCTTTTTCCCAACTCACCTGCTCCACTGGCTGGTCATCGTGCCTCCATTTACTCGGCGCGACCCCCATCACCCGCTTCCACTGCGCGTTCGTCACCTCACTTACGCCGATGTAAAACCGATTGGACAACGTCACCCGATGCGGAACCTCATCGTCATCGCCATTTTCATCACCCATCACGAAGGTTCCCGCATGGATCAGCCTCATCTCAATCCCGATCGAGTTGATCATGGGCGGCAACGAAACTTCGGCGGTCGCAGGCAGCGATTCGATTGCAGCCGCAAGCGTCTCAGGCGGAAGAGACTCCAGGGCCTCCCATGACAAGGACCGAAGCCGATCGAGCGTCAATTCCTGCATGATCCATTCTGACGCATCTGGCGCGAAAGCCGCCGCTTCGCGAATGATCCGAACCGCCTCCTGCGGCTTCCCCGCATCGATAGCGGCTCTGACGCGACTTCGGCACACACCGGCCACGCTGCCGCACAATCGGCTGAATTCGGCAGACTTGAGCATCGTCGCTACCGCCGTCGGATCAGCCTCGACCGTTTTCAAGACCAGATCTGCTGCATGTTCCGAATCACCTCGCCCATCGAGTGCTTTCGCATCCAGGAGGGCCGCTGCTCGGCGAAGGGGCCGCAGCGTTGCAGAGCCTGCCCCCGCCCTCATTGCATTATCAAGAGCGACACGCAACACATCGACGTCGCTTGCCTTTGCCGCAGCGCCGGCACACATGACCCACAACGCTGCAAGGTCTTCAGCCGCAATGCCGCGTTTTGCGGCTTCATGACAAGCCTTTGCGAAGCCCTCAAAGTCCTGCTCGTTCACGCATCTCACGGCCTGCTCGCGCCACAATTCCATGATTTTTACGACGTCAACTCCGGATGCTTCCGCAGCGTCGGAGGCAAGCACGAATTCTGCAAGGTCTTGCTGCTCACAAGCGTCTTCGGCCCGACGTAGCCAACTCGATGCGATCGCGCCCCGGGCCGCTGTCAATGCTTGGGCATTCGAGCCCAGTCGTTGCGCCACAGAAAGATCGTTTGCAGCCTCATCACTCTTGCCCTGACCAGCTTTTTCAATCGCTCTTTTCGCATACGCGAGACCCAAAATATTTTTTGTTTCGTTCGTCACCCCTCCACTCCGTGCCGCAAGGGTGACATCTTCGATGGCACCGGCGCAGTCAGCGGGTTGTGTGGAAAGTTTTGCCCGTGCTCTTCCGAGAAGGGCATCGACGTTATCAGGATCGACGGAAAGAACCTCGTCCCACTGCTTGAGGTTCGTCGCATCCTGAATCTTGGCTTGGTCACGACGAACCGATTCCATGCGGGTAGCGAAAGACCACAGCCCGAGTGCGCCTCCGACAACGGATGCCGCAAAGCCCGAGAGAATCAGCCAACGCTTCACAACTCTCGTGATCCGCTCTGACTTTCGACGCTCCGCTAAGTACTTTCCCCGTTGATCGTAGAGCAGTTGAACATCGTCATCTCGTAGGCCCTCGAGCGTGAGTTCTGCAAGATACTTGGCAGCGTGCGATTCAGTCTCGCACTCGTCATTTGTCTTCCCACTCACAGCACATAGCCCCAACGCAGTGGTTCGCAGACGATGGAGAGTGCGGCATTTGCGCAGTCGGTTCTTCACCTCCTCTGATCGACAGGCTTCGGGAATCTTTGCGAGCAGCCGACCGGCCTCGTCGAAACGGCATGCCTGCCATCGTTTCTCCGCCTGTTCCACGGTCCTGGCGATCCTTCGATCAATCCGTCGCTTGAGCTGAAACACTTTGGGCGTGACCATCGACGGTCTGATCTTCGCCAAGGTCTCGATGGCTGCTCCATAGTCGCGACGAGCGATCAACGCTTCTGCATGCTCCACCAATTCGTTCACTTCATTCTCCGACATCAAATCCCCTTCATCATCTCAAGGCCCTCATTGCCCTCGGCGCGGATCGTCAGAGAGCCGCTTTTCGTAACTTTGAATCGGTTTTCCTCACCGTCGGCCCAGGCCGCTTCACCTTGAGATGGAACACACCGTTCTTCGTATCCACTTCGAGGGGCGTGGTATTGAAGTCTGCATACTCATTCGGGACGAGTTCTTCAGGCAGCGGCCTTCGATTCGCGCCGGCGATCACGACCTTATGAGCGCCTTTCGCAATGCCGTCGCCCGGCTTTCGGCTCGTTACCGATTGAAATGCACCAGTCTTCGGATCGACGCTGACGAACCCGGGCCTGGGATAACGTCGTGGATCGAGTGGCGGCGACAAAGGAATGAAGGTGAGGGTCAGCGTATCAACCGGAATCACCCCACCATCCTCATACAGAACGTCCCCCGATACGCATCGATACGAGTAGGGGTCTCTCTCGCCAGGGAAAAAGAACCGACTCAAAACAGTCAGACCAACAGCGAGAACAATGACGACACCCAAAACACCGGCCATCGCGGCTACTGCAGGCCGCTTCGCAAGCCACGCCCACGTAACCTTGAAGATCTCGAGCAGAATTTCTTTCAAGACGAACACAGGCTATACCGCCCCGCTTTCACGCACATATTGCTTTCGGATTGCCTGCCGCATCACATGGCGTCCGCGGACACCGGCTGACCATCTGCTGAAAGCATCAAGCGATCCCAGACCGAGAAATCAGAGGGGTCACTGGGGAGAACCTGAATCATGTCTGTGATCCGCCGCACCGAACCGTCTGCCATACAGACGTAAACCCCTCCGGCGTGCATGCTGCGGGAGGTCTGCTGCCAGCTCATGCCATCCACCAACGAACATGGCATGCCCATGCCCTGAAGTTTTTGATGAGAGCCGACGGAGGCGGTGATTTGAGTACACGTGATCACATCATCAGCCGAGATGATCGGGCTGTTCGGACCGAAGCAATCGCCATACACCCCACCATGCCCCCACAACGAGGACGATCCCATCCCGAGCGCCCATATACCTCGTGTGTCATATTCGGTGATTCCAGCCCGCATCTCAGCCAGAAGAACGGTCTTGCTTGTTCCGTCCGTTATGTCAGCGATTCGCTTTGAGCAGTTGGCTCCCATGATCCCTGGATATCTTTTCCAGAATGGCTCTTCAGGGCCTGCGGCACAATCCCCGGCGCCAACGTAGCCCATTCCCAAACTCGCATTTGCGGCATAATTTCCGCGGCTCCAATTGTTTCCCAGAACGGCTGTACTTGAGGACGAACTTCCGTTGAACGGGCGACGGCTAAATGTGTCGGATGGGCAGATCATCGTGGTGAGAACTGCACCTCGTGCGACGGCATTTGCGGCATCAGCCATGGGCTTGCTCCGGTCGATGCTGTCGTGCAGGGCGATTTCCTCAAAAAACGGAAGAACCGCAATGGCCCATGTTTTCCGAATCTTGAGAAACTGATCACTAGCACCATAGTCAGGCCGAAACCCCGCCTCATAGGAATAAGCATCCGGAAAACTCTTGTTGGCGGACTCGGATGCCAAAATACCCAACCCTAGTTGCTTGAGGTTATTGGTGCACGAAGTCCGCCTGCCTGATTCGCGTGCTGATTGCACGGCTGGCAACAGAAGCGCCGCTAACGTTCCGATGATGGCAATCACCACCAAAAGTTCCACAAGCGTAAAGGCCGTCCTGCTGAGCAGCGAAAGACGGCCTGGGTGGCTCGTGGACGGTGTTCCTGTACGAGAACAACCGGCCGCAGAAGGAACAGTGACAAAGTTCCGCATGTTCGTTTGCTCGAGTTGAAAGACGGCTGGATTGGTCGCCACAAATAACACCCCCAAAAGGGTATACACCCCCTCCCGGTACCGTCAATCGGGTGGTGGATCTTTGCGTCTGCGCCTTTCAGCAACCGTCAACGTAAGTCCGACGTCGTCACAAGAAAAAGAATCGGCTGTATCTCTCGCGATTGCAAAGCATACGGCTGCCCAGATACCCTCCCACGGGAGGTCGAATTATTGCAGATTCCTCGAGAGATACCGGAGTCGAGGAAAATCCCGGACTTCTTTGCGTCGGCCCCGATCTCGCAGGCCTGGTTCGACTCCTCGCGGATCTCTTGGATGGGCAACGCCAGGCCCTCGTGAGCCTGATACGGCACGCCGCCAGCGGATAACAGGGAGCGGCGGCGGTGCACGACGCCTGGCTCCCGAAAAGGAACCGGGGACGCTATCCCTCCAGGCGCGATGCCTTCAGGCGGCAACGAGTGGCCGCAATTCGTCGCGATCGACGGCGGTTTGCCCCAGCGATTCGAGCAGGGCGAAGAACCTGTCGGGATCGAACAGGGCAGGATCGGTAATTTCGACACCGATCGGTCGCCCATCGGCGGCACGGTCCACGAGCAGCACGTCGTCGATCCTGTCGGTGCGCACGGCTGAATCGCCGGGCTGCCGCGGCAGGTGAAAATAGGCGGCAATGGGTCGTCCGCGCCGGTACGTCACTTTCAAAAAAACCCGCTTCATTGTGTCACCCGATAGGCGGTAATTGCGACGATCACCCGATCGTGTTCATCCGGCTCCACGACGACGTCCCAAGCATCGCCGTCGTGGGCTGTTTCCAGGATCCATCGGTCTTTGGCGACGCCAGGACGGATGGCAACGGTCGCTTCGAACATCAGCCGCAGGTCGACCTCCGAGAAACCTCGGTCTATCATCCGCTCCTCGACGTGCGGACTCAACTCCAGCTCGAAGTTCCACCAGTCAGGGTATGTTTTGAGCGACATTTCGCGATCCTGCCCGACGACCAAACCTCGAACTGACCCGATCATATCGTGTCTGCGCCCCCTCGGCGGCGAGGGCGGTGAGACCACCGACGTGGACAGCCAGTCCATCCTGCGTTTGGAGCGCGTGCAGCCCGCCTTGCCACGTCGGCACATCACCGGGCCGCTTGAACACCCCGACCCCGACCGACTCGAGCCATCCGCTGGCGACGTACTTCTGGGTGTGCTGCGGCGTCACGCCGAGGGCTGCGAGCGAAGACCTCGTAACCACGCCATGCCGCGGAAGTGAATGGACGAGCGACTTCAGTTTGGATTCGCCGGATATACCCACAGTTTATTTCTAGCACGCAAATCAAAGCGAGTGAAAGGATCGCCGGCGGGGGCAGAACGCGGAAAGTTCAGAGTGAGGCAGACTCAAGCCTGAGTTCGACTTTTGCAGTTTGTGGGCCAACTTTTCCGGCTGTTTCCCGACTTCGAAACGTTTTTGAAGACCCCGCCCCAAGAAGCCCCAGGTTGAAAACCCGGGGATGGTTTGACTGGCGGCCCGTTTTGATCCCCCGGTTACCACCGGGGGCTTTTTTGGGGAGGAACCGGCCTCCAAAAACTGCAAAAGTTGAACTGAGTGATCACCAAAAAAAGAAACACCTGCACACCCCGCGAGTCGCAGGATGTGCAGGTGTGGCACTACCCCCACGGGGAGTCGAACCCCGGTTTTCGGACTGAGAACCCGACGTCCTGGGCCACTAGACGATGGGGGCGAATCCGCGGCGAGCGTCATCGCTCGACTCTGAACTTATAGCAGTGTCGGACGGGGTTTCAAGCACTCTTGAGCCGGAGCGCCCATCATGGCACAGCCGGAAAAAAAGCCCTCACGTCCCAGCTGGCCTTTCACTCCCGCCAGCCTCCGGCGGCCTTCCCACCTCGGGCGGCCCACCAGGCTCCCACCGCCTTCCCGGCCAGGGCCGGCCCCCTCGCTCGGGCCACCCCAAGTCCGGTTGTCCCAACTCAGGCCGTCCGAATTCAGGACGTCTCAATTCCCTTCGCCCAAGATCCTGCCGCCACAGCCGACGCCGGCCCACCACAAACCCCACGGCCGCCGCCACCACAGCCGCCACGCCCACGCCGATCCAAAACCGCCTCGAGACTTTCGCCGCTTCGGCATCGTGCTCCAGGGCCATCTGCAGCCGCGTCGTCGCCGCACGCATCGCCTGCGTGCGGACATGCGGCTGCGCCATCCCATGCGGTTGCCCATTCCACCAAGGCGCCGTGCCCGGTCGCTGCGTTACCGCCATCGTCGCCCCGACTGTCCCGCGAACGACCGGCTCCTTCCACTGCCGCGGATCCCCCTGCCACGCTAAAGGCGATAGCCCGTGCCCCGCACCGCCCGAGAGCGACTGCTCCACCGCGGCCACCGTCCGCACGAGATCGCCAGCCGTCCGATAGCGGTCGTCGGGATGCTTGGCCAGAAGTATGTCGAGAATCGTCCCAAGCCCGGCCGGCAGCTCCGGCCGTAAGGAGCCGATCGGCACAATCGGCTCGCGGAGATGGGCCATCGCCACCGCCACGCCAGTCGTGCCGCCAAACGGAGGCCGGCCTGCGAGCAGGTGGTAGACCGTCGCCCCGAGCGAGTAGAGATCGCTCCGTGAATCGACCGCCTTGCCCTCCGCCTGCTCGGGGCTCAGGTAGAGCGGCGTGCCGAGCATGGTGCCATCCTCCGTGAGCGCAAGATCATGCTCCCGCACGCGAGCCAGGCCGAAATCGGCCACCTTCACATCGCCTGATCGCGTGAGAAGCAGGTTCTCCGGCTTGATGTCGCGATGCACCACTCCCCTTTCGGCCGCCCGCGCAAGCGCCGAGCCGACATGCGAAAGAACAACCAGTGCCTGCCGGCCGTCGAGCGGCCCGCGGACATCGAGCCAGGTCTTGAGCGACGGGCCCTCGACATACTCCTCCACCAGAAAGTGGATCCCGTCGAGGCAGCCCACCTCGTGGATCTGCACGATGTGGCCATGCACGAGGCCGGCCGCGGCTCGGGCCTCCTGCACAAACCGCTCGATGGCGTTGGGGCGGGCCGTCGTCTCGGGCCTGAGCACCTTCACCGCCACATGCCGCGAAAGCGATTCCTGCTCGGCGAGATAGACATCCGCCATCGCGCCGCTTCCCAGCCGGCGCACGAAGCGGTATCCTCCCAGCCTGCGGCCGGAGAGGTCGCGTGTATCGCCGCATGTATCGTGTTGTGCCAGGGTCTCGTCCACGGCACGTGAGTATCCCCCCGAGGACCATCCCATGGCAAAGCCCTCCGCCGCCGACCTGCAGAAATCCGCCCGCGATATCGACGTGAAGGGCGTTGAATACGAGATCCTGCTCGACACCTCGGCCGGCCCGATCCGGCTGGCCCTCGATGCCAGCAGCGCCCCGGGCCATGTCCGCAACATGGTGGCCCTCGCAGAAAGCGGCTTTTACGACGGCGTCGCGTTTCACCGGGTCATCAAGGGCTTCATGATCCAGGGGGGCTGCCCGCAAGGCACGGGCACCGGCGGCCCGGGCTACACGATTCCAGCCGAATTCAACGCCACGCCGCACGAAGCGGGCGTCCTCTCGATGGCCCGCACGAGCGATCCCAACTCGGCCGGCAGCCAGTTCTTCATCTGCCTCGAGCGGGTGCCGCACCTCGACCGCCAATACACCGCCTTCGGCAAGACGGCCGACGCGGCAAGCCTCGATGTCGTGAAGGCGATCGGCAACGTGGCGACGGGAGCCCAGGATCGGCCGATCACACCGGTCACGATCAAGAAGGCGACCGTGACGAAGAAGGCGAAGTAATCCCTGCCGGCGAAATTCAGCCGATCGATCGCCGTGGTGCAGGCCGCGACGCGATGATCGTGCCCAGGCCGAGGATGACAAGCGCGAGCCCGCCGGCCGCGGAGAGCAATGTTTTCCCGTTGCGGGTGACATCAAAAAACTCTGCGATCGCCTGCGTGCCGGTCTCCGGTGCGGCGGGCAATGCAGCCGCAGCAGACGGTGGCAGCCCTATGCCCTCGACAGGCATCGATCGCTGGATGGGTGTCTCGAGCGGCGCGGCAGCAGACCGCATCGACGATGGCTGAAACTGCACGGGCACGATCGACGGGCCGCCGGCAGCCGCTCGGGCCGTGGCACTTGCGACCAGCGAAGGCACGAATCCTGCCGAGCCCACGCTCGCCAGAAACGCCCGCACCCGCGTGGAGCAGCTGCCGATCGTGCGGCCGCTGTTTTGGCCAAAGAGCACGCCAGCGAGCTTGCCATCGGCATCGAGGATCGGGCCGCCGGAATCGCCCTGCCTTGCCGTGGCGGCCAGTTCGACCAGTTCCTTGGCGTAGCCTGTTCCGGGCGAGAGGTACTCGGTGCAGAGGCCCGTCTCGGCCCGGTAGGCACCGCGGCCGAAGCCGGCGATCGTGAGCGGCTCACCGATCTGTGGCGGCCGGTCGGCGATCGCGATCGGCATCGCGGCAGGCTTCCAGATCACGAGGGCCGCGAGGTCCCAGGCTTCGTC
>JBJTDB010000165.1:0-3279 GCA_046092145.1 Planctomycetia bacterium
CTGGCTCCTTTTGCGCAGCAAAGGTGCCTGCCCCCCTTAAACGAGGCCACTCCGGGAGCGAGAATCTCGGGTGGCCGCAACCAAGGGAGGGCAAGAAATGCCACGAGGAAAGGCGGAGCAGGCGGAGGTCATCATCCCCAAGCGTCGTTAGGTCGAAGTTGAGCTGGGCAGGGGCAAGACCGTCGCCGAGGCTGTGAAGAAGATCGGCGTGACAGAGCAGACCTACTACCGCTCGAAGAAGAAGTACGGCGGTCTTCGGATGGACCAGGCGAAGCGGCGTGAGGCGGTCAACCACGTGCGTGGCGTGTTTGGCCGTGATCACGACCGCGCAAGGGTCGCCGGTTGAGGCGGACGTGATGGGCGAAGCCCTCCCGGAGCGTTACAACTCCTCCAGCACGCTGGTCATCGACGTGAAACCCGGTGCCAATCGTGTCGACCTCAAACTCGACCGTTGAGCCCGATCCGACCGCGGTCGCCGCGGCTGCCGGGGGCACGCGTCTCCGGCCGTCGGCTTGTCCGTTCACCGGCATTTTGATTGACAAAAAAGGGGGGGGGTAGTCTTCTCGGACGACCGGCGGGTCGTTGGGCCGTGCAAAACTCATCAGGCACCCGCACGTCGTCCTGACTCCGGAGCGATGCCGATGCGAACGCACCGTCTTCATGCAGGCCGTGGCTATCGGCCGCATGGTTTGAAACCTGGGTTTACGCTCGTCGAGTTGTTGGCGGTGATTGCGATCATCGCCGTGCTCATCGGCCTGCTTCTGCCGGCCGTGCAGGTGGCCCGTGAGGCGGCGCGGCGGATGAGTTGCAGCAACAATCTTAAGCAGCTGGGGCTGGCCCTGCACACCTTCGCCGACGCCAACGAGGCCTTTCCGCCGGGCGAATACCAGGGCGCCGGCGGCCAGAAATACAGCTGGATCGCCGGCATCCTTCCCTATCTCGAGGCCCGCGAGACGTTCGACCGATTGGATTGGAGAGATGTCTGGGGAAGCACCGCAAATCTCGGGCTCGAGATCTGGGGCAGCGGGACGAACCAGGCCGCCATCCGGGATTTTCGGTCGGCGACACTCGTCTGTCCTTCGAGCCCGATTCCGATGATCACGTCGAGCAACAACAATGGCGGCGGGGTTTCGGCCGCGGGGCATCTCACGGCAAGCTACGCGGGCGTGGCCGGCGCGAGTGACGCATCCTTCGGCCGGTCGCCCGACAGGTGTGCCGGAGGCGCCGCCAGTTGCACCAACGGCGTGCTGAGCCGGCCGAATCAAGTCAGCTCCACCAGCCGCCCGTTGCACAACCAGGGCCTGAAACTGGCGAGGATCACCGACGGCTCGTCGAAGGTGCTCGCGATCGGAGAACAGTCGAGTTGGGGGATGGATATTAGAGGCAATCTCAACGAGTGCCGCGCCGGCGCCCGTGGCGGCTGGGGGTCTGCAGGCAGCAACGACAGGTCGATAAACATCGTGAAAGTCGTCGATCCGATCGGCACGGTGACCTGCGGTAATACTTATCAGCGGATCAGTCAGTCCGACACCACCGCCTTCCGCTCGTCGCATGGCGCCGGAGCGCAGTTCGTGCTTGCGGACGGCGCCGTGATCTGGCTCGACAGTTCGATCGACATCAACGCCTACAGGATGCTAGCGATCCGCGACACGAGCGGCGGCACCAGTCTCAAGGTTATGCCATGACCCGGCGTGGCGTCACCACCGCCGGACTCGCCGCCTTGAGCTGTCTACTCCTCCAAGGGTGCGGCGGCCGCGGCGACATGGGGCGGGTCTCGGGCACGGTGACCTACCGGGGGCGGCCGGTTCCCGATGCCGTCGTCAAGTTTTCACCGCTGCAAAAGCCGCCGGGGCTGGCGCGGACCGACGCCGCAGGCCGCTACACGCTGAACACGCTCCGCAAGGGGGACGGCGGGTTTACGGGCACGAGCGTTGTCACGATCGTGCCCTGGGTGGAGCCGTTTGATTCGATCGCGGGAGGGACTCCGCCGCCCGAGCCGCCGAGGCCCGACATTCCAGAGCGGTATCGCGAGCCGCGACGTCGCCCCTCAGGGCGGAGGTCGTCGCCCGCAAGGACAACGTCATCGACCTCGAGCTGGATTGAGTTGCCGGTCCGCCGGAGTCGAAACAGGTCAGGAGCGGACGTGGATCGGCTGCTGGAACAGACACCGGCCCATGCTCCGAAGCAACCGGCCCGCTTTCCCAGGTTTCGTGGCGGTGACCGACGCCGACGTCGATGCCCTGCTCGCCGACGTGCGAGAGGTGGCGGCAACGATTCCTACAGGCAGCTTCCCCCGCCCGGCAGGCGACGCCTGAGGAAATTCATCCGCTGTTCGATCGGCATCGCCAGCCGACGGGCGATGAGCTCGTCGAGTTGCCGATCGCTTTCTTTCGCCAGGGTTGCCAGCGTCGCGCGGCGGTTTCGCTTCGGCTTGCGCGTGGGCGGCTGGACTCGAGCCGCGGATTTTCGACGGGTCTGCTTTGCGGCCATGGGATGGATCCGAGATGTGGATGTCGAAAGATCGTACGCTGCGGAGGCTATCGATTCCTCTCACGAAGGGCCCGGAGCGTTTTTTCGAGGATCGGAATGACGGCGCGGTCGCGGTCGCGGTCGGCAGCCTTCTTGCTCTTGATGATATCGTCGAGCGCGGCCACGAGGACGGTGCACCCGCCGACGTCGCGGCTCTCGGCCCGGCTTTTCAGGCTGGCGAACGACCGCACCCCGTGGATGACCGGCATGAAGTCGGCCTGCAGGCCGGTGTCGTCGTCGACCATGCGGTAGAGCTTCGACACCGGGTAGTAGGGCCGCAGGATAACGGCGCCCAGCGCCTTGGCCACCGCCTTCAACTTCTTGAGGTTGGCGGGCGTGTCGCGAAACAGAAAATCGAAGCCGAGCGTGGTGACGGGCGCCCCGTGCAGTGCCGCGGCGGCGTTACCGATCAGAATCGTCTCGAGACGCTCGTCCGCGCACGCCGCGAGCAGTCTCGAAAGCAGGGGCGTGGCGTTCATGGGCGGCGGACTCCTTCACTTCCGGGGGATGCCGAGCCGTTCGGTGAGCCATACCTCGATGACCGGCCGCGTCGTTACGCGGCAGCGTAACGGACGACAAGCTCGGCGGCCTCGAAAGGATAGCCCGGTCAATGGCACTTCCTCAACGGTCCTCCGGCCGATGAGCGACTCGTGAGCCTCGGGAGGAGCGGCCCCTTGCGTCCGGAGCGGTTTTCTCGAAACGCCCCGCACCCCCTTCGGTGGCGTTTTTCTCGCGTGTGCGCAGACCGCG
>JBJTDB010000166.1:0-981 GCA_046092145.1 Planctomycetia bacterium
GAGGCCTACCTGGGCTTTCTCTATTCGCCCGAAGGACGGGCGATCATCGCGAAGCACCACTACCGACCATGGGGCGAGAACCCGCCGACACCGGCGCCGGGCGAGGCCTGGCCCGCAGTCGAGACATTCACGATCGTCGCGGTCGGTGGCTGGCCGACGGCCACGAAAAAGTTCTTCGGTGAAGGGGGCGTGTTCGACGCCATCTACCAGCCGGGCGGACGTTGATCCCCTTCGTTCCTCTCGCCCCCGGTCGCCCCAATGGCTGAACGAACCCCGACCATGATCGCCGTCGCCAACACTCCTCCATTCGCCCCCGGTCCTTCCGGGACGGTGGCCGCATCGGCTCGCAGGCCGCGGATGCGTCGTCGAGGGGCTACGGTGCTGCCGGGGTTCGGCACGAGTGCCGCGATCACGTCGCTCGTCGTGCTCGCGCTTGTCGTCTTTCCACTCACGGTGCTCGTCTTCCGGGCCCTCTCGCTCGGTCCGGCAGGGTTTCTTCAGGCGGCGTGGACGCCCCGATCGCGGGCCGCCTATGCCGTGTCGCTTTCGGCAAGCGCGATCGCCGCGGTCACCAGTTCGTTGCTCGGGCTGCTCGTCGCGTGGGTTTTGGCCCGCATTCCCTTTCCGGGCCGCCGCCTGCTTGATGCCCTGGTCGATGTGCCGCTCGCGCTGCCGACGGCCGTGGCCGGCCTCGTCTATTCGGGGCTCTACGTGAAGAAGGGCTGGCTTGGTCAGTGGCTCGTGCCGCTCGGGATCCAGGGTGCCTATTCGTATCTCGGCATCGTCCTGGTGCTGGTGTTCGTGAGCCTGCCGTTCGCGATCCGGGTCGTACAGCCGGTGATCGAAAGCCTCGACCGCGACACCGAGGAGGCGGCGCGAATCCTCGGCGCCTCGCGGCTTCAGACATTCCTTCGCGTCGTGCTCCCGGCGATCCTGCCGGCCGTGGTCACGGGCTTCGCCCTAGCCTTGGCCCGGGCGCTC
>JBJTDB010000167.1:0-1508 GCA_046092145.1 Planctomycetia bacterium
GTGATGGCACCCCGCAGGACGCTCATCGCCCGATCCTTCTCGACTCCAAGCCGCTCCCAGACGAAGGCGATCGTGGGGATCAGCGGAATACTGATCGTAGGGAGGATCCACTGATCCTCGTGCCGCTCGACCGTGCCCGAAACCCGAACCACGACCGTCTCATTGACACAGTGGCGGCCGACATCGAGATCGAGATCGGAATCCTTGAACTTCTCGACGATCAGGGCCTTAATAGTGCTGTCCATCGCTTTCCTCGCTGGTGGTGTTGAGCACGTCTTTACGGCGACGTGCTCTTGACCAGAGAGACGCGAGTGTGATGAGGCGAGGACGGGGAAAGGGTTTGCTGCGATTGCCAAGTGGTTACGAACCCCGCGTCCGTCCAGGTGTGGCGAGATTTCCGAACCACCTCTTCAGTCGCCGTCGATGCGGGTGCCGATGCCCAAGCCTGAGCGACGGTCACGAAAGACGAAGTAGGTTCCGCCCCGATATTTTCCACGACCAGCCATGCCTTCGCCGAAGCCGCGCCAGAATGACGGTGTGCCGCTCTTAGCCTTGATGAGCCCGTCGATTGCTCCCAGGATCATTGCGATTACGAGTAAGTAGTAGAGGCCGTCCATTTTTTACCTCAACGGTTTTCAGAACTGATTGCAGGCAACGTTGCCTTACTAGAAACGGCTGACGGCATGGGTTTTGACCCGCCGTGCCGGCCGCCGTTCTCAGTATTTGAGATATATAGACGGCCGCAGGGACAACCCTGGTCCATTTCGGTTTTAAGCCGGTAAAAGTGCCATCTGGCGATCTGTCGAGCCTCCCCTAATGGGGTATGATACAGGGCTCCGCAGGGCTGGCCGAGGAAGTTGCCTTCTCTTCAACGGCCTGATCTCCGCGAGGGAGTGATCGCTGTGAGTGACGATTCAAAAAAAAGCCTGAGCGACGAAGCGACTTTCGCCGGGGCGGCGAAGCGTCGCCCTGCCGCGGAGATGAGTCTCGGCGACGAGCGTACGCGTGGCGACCGGCTCGGCGACCAGGACACGGTGATCGACGACATCGAGGTCGTCGATCTTGAGGCCCGGTACAAGGTGGAGGGCACGCTCGGCCAGGGCGGCATGGGGGTGGTGCTCTTGGCCACCGACACCCGGCTCGGCCGCAAGGTTGCGATCAAGCGGATCCTTGGCGAGGCCGCCGGCAACCGCATGGCCGTGCAGCGGTTCTTGACCGAGGCCGAGTGGGAATATGTGTGCCGCGCGGGCATAACGTCGCGATATTCGTTCGGCGACGACGGCAATGTCAGCGAAGCCTACGCCTGGTTCGGTGATGAATCCGGACACACCCACCCGGTCGGCTGTAAACAGCCGAATGCATGGGGCCTGTATGAGATGCACGGGAACGTGTCGGAGTGGTGCAGCGACTGGTATGGGCCGTATTCGCAGGACGAGGACGTGGATCCGAAGGGGCCGGGCGAAGGACGCCTACGCGTAAGCCGTGGCGGCTGTTGGTGGATCGCCGTT
>JBJTDB010000168.1:0-62080 GCA_046092145.1 Planctomycetia bacterium
CGCCGAAGCTGTTGCCGCCCCCGCCCCCTCCTCCGTCGGCGCCGCCGCCGGCCACCACCGCGACGCCGACAGCCGCAGCCCCTGCGCCGGCCGCCCCTGCCGGGCAGGGATGGAAGCCGCTCGTGCCGACTGATTTCAAGAGCATGGCCGGTGCGACGGCTGCGATCGCTGCCGACGGTGCCGTGATGGTGACCGGTTCGCTGGCGAGAGACACCTACACCCTTCGCGTTCCGCTCCCTGCGGGCGTCGTGCCGGCGGCCATCCGCCTGGAGGCCTTGGCCGACCAGGCACTCCCCGGCCAGGGACCGGGTCGCGCGAGCAACGGCAACTTCGTCGTGACCACGTTCGGCGTGCTGTTCGGCGAGCCCGGCAAAACGGAAACACCGACGCCCCTGTCGTTCGCCTCCGCCAAGGCCGACCACGAGCAGCCGAATTTCACCGCCGCCGGCGCGATCGACAGCAATCCGGCCACGGGCTGGGCGATCGGCGGTGGCACGGGCAAGGATCATGCCATCACGTTCGAGCTTTCGCCCGACGCGAAGATCCAGGCCGGGGCGCCTCTGACGATCACGGTCGATCAGCAATATGCCGATGGCCAGCATGCGGTGGGCAAATTTCGTGTCTCGGTGATGCCGGCAGGAGGGCCTCGGCCGTGATGACGAATCCTTTTGGAGCATCTGGAAAAACCATGGAACACATGTCGCTCGTCGCCTGTGGAGCGGCGCTCGTGATGGCCGGAATCGGCATCGGTCGCGGCATCATGCCGCCTGGGCATCCGCTTCCCACGGCGCGGGCGATCACGTCGTTGGCCGACGACTCGTTCGCGGTCTGCACGGCACCGGTCGACGTGACCAACGGCATCGAAGGACTGTTCGTGCTCGATTTCGAGACGGGCGACCTCACCGGGGGCGTTCTCAACGCCGGCTCTTCGACGTTCACCTCCTCCTACAAGTGGAACGTGCTCAACGATCTCGGGTTCCAGCCTGGCCAGGCGAAGAACCCGAGATTTCTGCTCGTGGCCGGCCAGGCCGAGCTTCGTGCCAATCCGCGGATCGGGCGGCGGCCACTGGCCCGGTCGGTCCTCTATGTGACCGACTGCTCCACCGGCGCGACGGCCGCGTATGGCATTCCATGGGCCGCGCAGCAGTCAACGGCGACAGGGCTCGTCATGAGTGAACTCGTGCTTCTGGACGTCGCACGGCCACGGGGACCGGCGGTGCCGTGACCGAGATGCCATTCAATTCCTCCGAACAGGCGCCGGGCAGTCCGTGCGTGCTGGCCGTCAATGGGCAGCGACAGGATGTCCCAATCGGCTCCACGGCACTCGACGTGGTGCGAGGGCTCGGTCTCGAGGGGAGGCCGATGGCGGTCGAGGTGAACGGCCGGGTCGTTCCCCGGGCCGATTTGGGACGGTGTATGCTGTCTTCCGGAGACCGGCTGGAAGTCGTCACGCTCGTGGGTGGCGGCTGATCGGGCCGGCCATGCCGTCCCCGCGCCCCACGACCAGCCATGATCGAATCCGTCGATTCCACCCCTGCCTCCGACACGCTCCGTGTCGGAGGGATCACGCTTGCCAGTCGGCTCGTGGTCGGCACCGGCAAGTATGCGACGTATGCCGACATGGCCCGTTGCCTCGAAGCCACCGGCGCCGACTGCGTGACCGTGGCGGTGCGGCGGGAGCGACTCACGAATGCCGCCGGCGAAAACATCCTCGATCATCTCGATCCCTCCCGATACACGCTGCTGCCCAACACGGCCGGGTGTTATTCGGCCGACGACGCCGTGCGGGTCGCCCGCCTCGGTCGGGAACTGCTTCGCGATCTTGGCAACCCGGGAGCCGAGTGGGTGAAGCTGGAAGTGCTCGGGGACCGCAAGACGTTGCTGCCTGATCCGGTGGGGACGCTCGAAGCCACCGCCCGGCTCGTCGAGGATGGCTTCACCGTGCTCGTCTACACCAGCGATGATCCGGTCGTCGCCCGACGGCTGAAAGACCTCGGCGCCGCCAGCGTGATGCCCGCCGGCAGCCCGATCGGGTCGGGCCAGGGGATCCTCAATCCCAACAACCTGCGGATCTGCATGGAATACCTCAAGGATGGCGATCCGGGATATCCGGTGATCGTCGATGCCGGCGTGGGCACAGCCAGCGACGTCGCCGAGGCGATGGAGCTTGGAGTCGATGGAGTGCTGCTCAATACGGCGATCGCCCATGCCGCCGATCCGCTGCGGATGGCGCGGGCGATGAAGGCCGCCTGCCACGCCGGCCGCGAGGCGTTTCTCGCGGGCCGCATGCCGCGGCGGCTCTATGCAACGGCTTCGAGCCCCGACGAGGGCGTCCTTGGCGGAGGCCGGTGATGCTGGCCCGACGAATCATCCCCTGCCTCGATGTGGAGAAGGGTCGCGTCGTGAAGGGGACGCGGTTCCTCGAACTCGTCGATGCCGGCGATCCTGTCGCCGTGGCGGCGCGGTACGAAGCGGAGGGAGCGGACGAACTGGTCTTCCTCGACATCACCGCCAGCCATGAGGGGCGGGCGATCATGCTCGACATGGTGCGACGGGTCGCCGAGACGATCTTCATGCCCTTCACCGTCGGCGGAGGCATCCGCACGCTCGACGACGCCGTGCAACTGGTCCATGCCGGTGCAGAGAAGGTGAGCATCAACTCGGCGGCGGTGCGGACGCCAGACCTGGTCTCGGCGGTCGCCGACCGCCTCGGCAGCTGTGCGACCGTCGTCAACATCGACCCCAAGCGGGTCGTCCGCGACGGCCGCGAAACATGGGAGGTGTTCGTCAACGGCGGACGGGTGCCGACCGGACTCGAGGCGGTCGCATGGGCCAGGCAGGTCGAGCGGCTCGGGGCCGGCGAAATCGTGCTGACCTGCATGGATCGCGACGGAACCCGCGATGGCTACGACCTTGAAATCACGGCCGCGGTGAGCCGGGCCGTGGGGATTCCCGTGGTGGCCAGCGGGGGAGCCGGGCGGCCGGAGCACCTCGCCGACGCCATCGAGGCAGGCGGGGCCGACGCGGCGCTGGCCGCTGGAATCTTCCACTTCGGAGAGTGTACGATCCGGCAGGTGAAGGAACTCTTCCAGGCACGCGGGATTCCCGTTCGTCCCGCCCAGAAGCATGGCAACGCTCGACCCAACGACTGAATCGTCCACGCCGGTGGAGCCGGCCCCCCAGCCGGCCGCCGTCGCGAAGCCGGCTGCCGCCGGCCTCGAGATCGATCGCCTCTTCGAGGCGATGGTGAAGCTCAACGGCAGCGATCTCCATCTGAAGGTCGACAAGCCGCCCTATATGCGGGTGAAGGGGGCGCTCACCCCGCTGAAGTATCCGCCGATCGACTCCGATCAGATGAAGCGGCTGCTCTCGCCGATGATGAACGAGCGGCATCGAACGATCTTCGAAACCGAAGGGGGCGCCGACTTCGCCTATTCCTGCGTCGTCGATGGCGTGCGGTGGCGATTCCGAATCAACATGCTGACCCAGCAGGGCCGCTGGGGCCTGGTGGCCCGGCGCGTGAACAACACGATCCCCGACTTCGAGAAGCTCTTCCTGCCCCCGGCGATCGAGCGGCTCTGCCAACTCGATCAGGGGATGGTGCTGCTCGCCGGCGTGACGGGCTCCGGCAAGAGCACCACGATCGGCTCGATGCTCAATTACATCAACCGAAACTACCGCAAGCACATCCTCACGCTCGAAGACCCGATCGAATTCGTCTTCACCGAAGACAAGTGCCTGATCAATCAGCGCGAGATCGGCAACGACGTCAAGAACTTCGAGATCGGCATGAAGCATGCGGTCCGCGAGGATCCCGACATCATCCTCGTCGGCGAGCTTCGCGACGTGGAGACCTTCAAGACGGCGATCCATGCCGCCGAGACGGGGCACCTCGTGTTTGGCACGATCCATGCCGCGACCGCTCCGAGCACGGTGACCCGCATCCTCGACCTGTTCCCGCAGGAGGAGCATGCCTCCATCCGCAGTGCCATCGCCTTCAACATGAAGGGCATCGTGGCCCAGAAATTGCTCAAGTCGATCCGCCCCGGCGTGAGCCGCGTGCCGGTGGTCGAACTGATGTTCTTCGATCCGCTGGTGCGGAAGTACGTGCTGGAGGGTGAAGACCACCTGCTGGCGGACCACATCAAGAAAGCGGTGCGCGACGGCATGCAGGATTTCACGATGAGCCTCAAGAGCCTCATCGACCAGGGGCTCATCGACCGCAACGACGCGCTCGAAATCGCCCCCAACCGCGAGGCGCTGACGATGGCCCTCAAGGGCATCGGGGTCACGTGATGGATGGATGGCGCAATGGCATGTCGCGGAGGCTCCTTCGGGTGGCGATCGGGTGCGCGGCGACCATGGCCGCCCGGCCGGCGGTGGCCGAGGGATGGCCGGCGATCGCACCGGGCGATTTTTCTCGCGGCGCCGGCGGCGGTCTGGCGATCATCCCGGTCGCCTGCTGGTGGCTCCTGACGCTCGGATGGGTCTTCACCACAGACTGGCTTTCGCGGGACAGCGTCCGCCGCGGATTCGGCCCGGCGGTCTGGGGGCCGGTCGCGGCCTTTTCCTTTCCGATCCTGGCGCTCGTCGCCTGGTGGATTCCGTGGACCTGGGCGGCCTTGGCGCTCACGGCCCTGGCATGGCTGGCGCCCGTGCTCTCCTACACGTTCACCCGCAACCCCAAAGTGCATGCCGCCGAGCGAGTCCTCACGGTGGGCCACATGAAGCGGCTGCTCGCGCCGCTGTTCGCGCGGTTGGGCGTGGAGATCGAGGTCGAGACACTCGACGACGCGGGAGGAGACCTGTTGCCGACGGTGCTCATCCGGACCACGGCAGGCGGCGATCCACACTCCGATCCTGCGGTGATGGAGCGGCTGACCACCGCGGCCGCGGCCATCAGCAAGGCGCTCGCCGATCCCAATCGGATCATCGAAGGCTACACGGCGGCCTGTGGCGTCATCCAGGGCGGGGTGGCCGATCAGGCGGGTCGGATACGGCTCGACGTCGCGCCCGGTGCCGTGAACCTGCACCACTTCATGGACGGCACCTGGGTGAAGCCGCGTGTGATGACGGCCCGCGGATCGAAGAAGGTGCCGGAACAGTGGGCCGACGCACCGCCGCTCCCCCGCCCCGCGGCAGACGCCGTGATCGTCATTCTCAAGGCCGTTGCTGGGATCAACGCCCGCGGCAAGGGGCCGCAGAAGGGTTCCTTTCTGATCGATGTCGACGGGAAGCCGCGTCCGTGCACGCTGGTCGTGCAAACGGTTCCGACCGGGGAACAGGTGGTCGTCGAGATCGAATCGAAGCCCGCACCGATGAAGGGCTGCGCCGACATCGGCATGCCCCCCGCGCTGATCGATCGCCTCACCGAAGTGCTGGGGCTCGAGAAGGGGGTGCTTCTGCTCTCCTCGCCTCCAGCCTCCGGCCTCTCCACGACGTTCGACATCGTCGTGGGGATGACCGATCGCCTGATGCGCGACTTCATTTCGATCGAAGACGCGGCCGCGCCGGCAGCCGAGATTCAGAACGTCAAGCCGATCCGCTACGACACGAAGGCGGAGCAGACGTCGCTGTCGGTGCTCGCCAAGGCCCTCCTCGATTATCCGGCGGCGGTCATCACGCGCGACCTGCGTGAGCCCGCCCTCGGGGTCGAACTCGCCCGACTCGCCGACGAGGAGAAGTTCGTCGTCATCAGCCTCAAGGGGTCCGACGCCATCGATGCGATAGCACGGCTCGTCGGCTGCAAGGTGCCGGTCGATCAGCTCGGCCGCAGCCTGCTCGGCTCGCTCTCGCAGCGGCTGGTGCGGAAGCTGTGCCCGAAATGCCGGACCGGCGTTCAGCCATCGCCGAAACAGCTGACGCTCCTCAAAAAGAAGCCGGAGCAGCTTCAGCAGATCTTTCAGGCATCCCCACAAGGCTGCCGTCTCTGCCACGGCCACGGCTACCTCGGCCGCACCGCCGTCTTCGAACTCGCCTCCGGCCCCACCGTTCGGAAGGCGATCGCCGCCAAGGCCGATCCGCAAACGATCCGCAAGGCGGCGATCCAGGATGGAATGGTGACGCTGCAGGATGCCGCGCTGGGGCTGGTCTCCGAGGGCGTGACATCCTTCGAGGAAGTGCAGCGGGTGTTCGCCGCGCCCGCCGCCAAAAAGCCGGTGACCGGAGGGTCACGATCATGATCACCCTGCTCCTGCTCGGCGTGCTGGTCGCGACAGCCGGCCTCTTCTATCGCGATGGACTTTGGAGCGCGCTTGTGGCCGTGGCGAATGTGCTTTTCGCCGCCACGCTCGCCACGGCGTGGTACGAGTGGCCCGCGGGGCTCCTGGAGCAGTCGCTCCCGTCGGTCGGCTCCTATGCCGATTTCCTCTGCATCTGGCTTCTGTTCGCGGCCATTCTTGCCGCCGCCGGTGAAGCGACCATCCGAGTGTCGCGGACGCGGGTGATGTTTCCCGGCCACGTCGATCGTTTCGGCGCTCCCATCGCGGGGCTCATCGCCGGGTGGATCATGGTCTGCTTCACCGCGTTGACGCTCCACCTCGCGCCCGTCACCCGCGACCTCATCCAGCCCACCCCCGAGTCGCGTGTGGTTCTGGGCTTCGCCCCCGATCGCACATGGGCGAACTTCATGCGACACGCCACCCGCCGAGGTCCGTTTTCGAGCCCCGGCGAGGACGAGGCCAACGTGTTCGACAAGGGCGAGGATTTCGTCGTGCGGCACGCCGACCGTCGCAAGAAGCTCGAGGGAGGATCGCCATGACGGAAAGCCTCATGAGTTCGCCGCCGGAAGAGTCGGGCGGCTATCGGCCCGTCAGCGCGGCCGCGGTGGCGGCCCTCGTGGCGGGGATCGTTTCGGCGGCGGCGCTGGTGAGCCCGGTCTTTTGGGTCCTGCCTTTGATCGCCATCGGCCTCGCCTGGCTGGGGCTGGCCGACGTATCCCGGCCCGGCTGTGAGAAAGCCGGCCGAGCGGCGGCCCTTGTCGGCCTGGCGCTCGCGATCGGCTTCGGCGCCCAGGCGGTCTCGTCGACGGCGGCCCGTCATTGGATCATGTCGTCGCGGGCGCGCTCGGCAGCGCTGCTGTGGGTTGAAGCCCTGCGCGAAGGCCGGATCGACGACGCCAAAAACATGTGCCTGGCCGGCGCCGTGAACCAGCTCGAGCAGTTCTCCACGAGGCTCACGGCCTGCGGGGCCGAAAGCAACGCCCACACAGCGGACGTCGGCCGCAACGAAGAAATACCGGAGCAGTGGCGGGTGCACGTCGTCGTCGAGCCATGTCCATCCGGCTCGCTCGATCTCGATGTCTACGTCGCATCGGAGCTGGCCACCGGTCAGGAAGGCCGGTTCGAACGCTGGAAAGTGGTCACGTGCAACGCACGATGATCGCTCGTGGCATCATCTGAGCTGATGGGCCGGCTTCGGGGTCGGTGAATGTCTCAGCTTCGAAGGGCGAGGATACGCCCACTCGCTTCGACATCCCCCGAGCCGCGTCAGGCGTCATCGGATGAAAAGGGGCGGATGCCGTCGATCGAATCGGTGCCGGCGGCGAGCATGACGAGCCGGTCGAAGCCGAGCGCCGCACCGATGCCGTCGGGCATCCCGATCCCGTGGGCCTCGAGGAGCCGTGCCGGGATCGGAAGCCGGCTGCGGCCGTCGGCCACGCGGACCCTGTTGGCGGCGTCGATCCGATCGGCGAGCACCTCGCGGCTCGTCTCTTCCTCCCAGCCATTGGCAAGCTCCACTCCCTCGACGAACAGCTCGAACCGTCGGGCCTGCCGCCGCTCGGCGTGGTCAAGTCGTGCCAGCGCCGCCTGCGAGGCGGGCCAGGCCTCGAGCATCGTCGGCCTGCCTCGGCCCAGATTCGGCTGCACCACCTCCGCCAGCAATGCCTCGAACCAGCGGTCCCACAGCGCCGACCGCGCCGCATCGTCGGCAGGCCGGGCATGATGCGACTCCGGCAGACGAAGGCCGGCCCGCCGGCCGGCCGCCATCAGGTCCTCGAGCGTGGAGGAGAGGGGATCGACGGCCGCGTGGGCGGCGAAGGCGTCGGCGCATGACACCCGTTCGATGCCCGAGGTGCCGAGCGTGGCGGCACAGAGCCGTTCGAGGATCGTCGCCGTCTCGTCGAGGCCGTTGCCCGGGGCATACCACTCCAGCAGCACGAACTCGACGTCGTGCTGCCGGCCCCGCTCGCCGGCGCGGAAGGAGCGGGCGAACTGGTAGATCGGGCCCGCGCCGGCCGCCAGCAGCCGCTTCATGAGCGCCTCGGGGCTCGCCTGGAGGTAGCGTGGCGGCAGATGGGGGCCGCCCACGTGGACGGCCATCGGGTCGATGTGCGCTTCGGGCAGCACCTCCGACGAGATCGTGGGCGTATCGACCTCCACGAATCCGGCCCGGTCGAAGACATCGCGGATCCGCGACCGCATCGCGGCGCGAAACTCGAGCATCGGTCGTGTCGGCATGAACTGTCCTCGCGCGGCCGTGCGATGAGGTATCGACTCGTCGCTCGAACTAGAGCGAGAGCGCCGGTTTCTTGGCGGAGAGTTTCTCGGCCATCTCACGGTAAATGAGCACCGGGCACGGCGCCCGCCGCACGATCGCCTCCGCGACGCTTCCCATGAGGAGCCGCATCATGCCCGTCCGGCCATGAGTGCCGAGCACGATCATGTCGGCCTTCTCCTCCTGGGCGATACGGATCACCTCGGCGGCCGGGTCGCCCATCGTGAGCCGGTGTGCGAAGGGAATCGCGGGATCGGCGGGCTTGACGTCTTCGAGCATCGCGAGAATCCGCTCCGAACTGGGCTCGGGGATGCCGTAATAGAGTTCACCCCCGCCGTAGGCCAACGGCGGCTCCTCGACATGCACGATCAGAAGCCTCGCGGCCATCGACGTGGCCAGCGCCTCGGCATGCGACAGCGCGGCGTCGCTGGCGAGTGAGAAATCGGTCGGGAAGAGAATCGTTTTC
This sequence comes from Planctomycetia bacterium, assembly GCA_046092145.1. Lineage (GTDB taxonomy): Bacteria > Planctomycetota > Planctomycetia > Pirellulales > UBA1268 > CACORA01. Next base: position 8,963 of record JBJTDB010000168.1, read on the forward strand.
TGTGCCATCGCAGGTACTCCGGTGGAGAAGGCGTCCTCGCACGGAAACGTCCATTCGTGGCAATCCTACCGGCTCGCGGGCCATGCCGTCCGATCAATCAATGCAGCCGCATGCCCGGAAGGGCGCCCGAATCGGGGGAGAGCAGGAAGACACCTGGGCTGCCGGCACCGCTGGCGGCCACCACCATGCCCTCGCTGAGCCCAAACTTCATCTGCCGCGGTGCGAGGTTTGCCACCACGACGACGAGCCGGCCGACCAGTGCCGCCGGCTCGTGAAAACCCTTGATGCCGGCGAACACGGTGCGGGTCGTGTCGCCACCGAGGCTCACCGTGAGCTTGAGCAATTTCTTCGCCTCGGGCACCTCCTCCGCGGCGATGATCCGCGCCACGCGGAGATCGACTTTTCCAAAGTCGTCGATCGTGCACTCAGCGGCGAGCGGTTCGGCGGCAAGCGGCTCGGCCGGGTCGGTATGGGGATCGGTCATGACGGTGGATCCTTTCTGTGAGGACGACGAGGATGGGGCGACCGGCTGTGGCTCTGGCCGGGATGCGGCAAGCATGGCTTCGATCTGGGGCGGTTCGACCCGCCGCATGAGCGGCACGAAGGCGGCGACGGGAAGGCCGGCCAGGGGACGCTGCGACTCGTCCCACGAGCGGATCGGTCCACCGACGAGGCGGCCGGCCTGCTCTGCAAGGCCGGGAAGCACCGGCGCGAGGAAGATCGCGATCTGGCGGAAGAGATTGATCGCGACGCTCGCCACGTCTCGAAGCCTGGCTGCGGCGTCGGGCCCGGCCTTGGCGAGCTTCCACGGCTGCTCGGCATCGACATAGGCATTGGCCCGATCGGCGGCGAGCATGATCGCTCGCATCGCACGGGCGAAATCGCATGCCTCATACGCCGCCGCGATCTCGTCGGCTTCGGCAGCGGCACGGGCGAACAGGCCGCCGTCGTCGGGATAGGCGGGGGCGAGCCCGGTGGCCTCGAGCCAGCGGGCGGTGCGGCTGGCGAGGTTCACCACCTTGCCGACGAGGTCGGCGTTGACCTTCGCGGCGAACTCCTCGAGGTTGAGGTCGATGTCGTCGATGCCGCCGGAGAGTTTGCTGGCGTAGTAGTAGCGGAGTGCGGAGGGGTCGAGGTGTTCGAGGTAGGTCCGCGCCAGCAGGAACGTTCCGCGGCTCTTCGACATCTTCTGACCGTTGACCGTCAGGAAGCCGTGGATGCGGACCTTGGTCGGAAGGGAAAGCCCCGCCGCATCGAGCATCGCCGGCCAGAAGAGTGTGTGGAAGTAGGTGATGTCCTTGCCGATGAAGTGATGGATCTCCGCGCGTGGATCGTTGGCGGAGTCCCGGTGCCACCAGGCGGCGAGGCTCTCGCCATGGGCCTCGCACCACTCGCTCGTGGCGGCGATGTAGCCGATGGGGGCGTCGAACCAGACGTACCAGAAATGCCCGGGGGCATCGGGGATCTCGAAACCGAAGTAGGGCGCCGGCCTGGAGACGTCCCAGTCGCGGAGTGGCTCGCCCAGGAAGTGGCCGGCGAGATAGTTGGCGATCCGCGGATCGAGCGCGTCGGACGCTCTGGTCCACGCGTCGAGGAACCCGTGCAGTGATTCGATCGTCACGAACAGATGCTCGGACGACCGCAGTTCCGGCGTCGCCCCCGAGAGCGTGCTCCTCGGATGCACGAGGTCGGTCGGGGCATAGGTGGCACCGCACTGCTCGCAGGAGTCGCCGTATTGATCGGCCGCGGCGCACCTCGGGCAGCCGCCGCGGACGAACCGGTCGGCGAGGAAGACACCCGCCTGCGGGTCGTAGAGCTGCTGCACCTGCCGCGCGACGACGAGCCCACGGTCACGGAGGGCCTTCCACATCTCGCCGCACAGCCTGCGGTTGGCAGGGCTGTCGGTCGAGCCATAGTGGTCGAACTCGATCTGGAAGCCGGCGAAGTCGGCGAGGTGGGCCCCCCGCATCGCCGCGATCAATTCCTGTTCGCTGCGACCCTCGGCCCTCGCCCGGATCATGATCGCCGTGCCGTGCGTGTCGTCCGCACACAGGTAGATGGCCCGGTGGCCTCGGAGCTTCTGGAAGCGGACGAAGATGTCGGTCTGGATGTACTCGACCAGATGCCCGAGGTGGATGTGGCCGTTGGCGTAGGGCAGGGCCGAGGTGACGAGAATGCGGCGTGCAGGCATGGGCCGGATTGTATGAACCCGCGTGAAAAGGGGGAAACGGTGTGGAAATGGGGGCAACGAGGCAAGCCGGCGGATCTCGAGCCGGTGGTGAAAGTGATCTTGTGGTGGTGCGGCGCCCCCGGCACCATCCGCCCGCTCGCCACCGACTTCGGAGTCTTGGATGATCATCGCACGACGAGCGGCCACGTGCGGCCTGTTGGCAGTCGCCTGCTGGGTGGCCGCGATCCCCGGCGCCTGTGCCGATCCGCCCCGCAACGCCAGGCCTTCCGACGCCGCCATGGCTGCGGTCCAGGCGGCCACGCAAGGCGAGGTGGTGCTCCTCGACTTCGCCGCCTCTTGGTGCGGCCCGTGCCGACAGATGGCGCCGATCATCGGTGAAATCACGGCGGCCGGATGGGTGGTGCGGCATGTCGATGTCGACCGCGAACCGAATCTCGTCAAGCGATTCGGAGTGACCGGGGTTCCCTGCTACATACTGCTGGTTCAGGGTGAGGAAGTGGGGCGGATCAACGGTGCGACGACCCGCGCCGACCTGGAACACCTGTTGGCCAAGAGCCGTCAGCCGCTCGGTCTGCCGGCGGTGCCAGTCGCCGCGGCCCCGGCGGGGCCGACGATTGCCGCCATCCCCGGCATCCCGCTTCCCGCCTCCACGCCGACCGCCCCGCTGGCCACCGAACCGCCCGCCGGACGACAGGCGATCCCCGAGGCGATCGTTCGCGGGCCATCGCCACCCGCCAAAGCGGGCCCTCGGGCATCCGCTCGCGAGGCCGTTGCCCCGACCCCTGCAGCGGCCACGAGCCCGACGCGTGGGGCCGATCCGCAGGCACGCGTCGCATGCGAGCAGAAGCTCCTTCAGGCGACCGCGAGATTGCGTGTCGATGACACACAGGGCATGTCGCGGGGCACCGGAACGGTCATCGACTCCAGGCAGGGCGAGGCGCTCATCCTCACCTGCGGCCACATTTTCCGCGACTCGGGCGGCAAGGGGCGGATCGAGGTCGATCTCTTCGGGCCCCACGGACCGCGAGGCGTGGCGGGGCAGCTGGTGGCCTATGACCTGAAGCGCGATCTGGCACTCATCAGCATCTTCACCGACCAGCCGATCGAGCCCGTTCGAGTCGGCGGCGCCGACTGCGACATGAAGGCCGGTGAGCCGGTGGTGACGGTGGGCTGTAACGGTGGCGACGACCCGACGTTTCACTACAGCAGGATCAACGGCATCGACAAGTATCTCGGTCCCGCCAACGTGCAAGTCGCCGGGCAGCCGGTCCAGGGCCGCAGCGGCGGCGGCCTCTTCAGCCTCGACGGCACGCTGATCGGTGTCTGCAATGCCGCCGATCCGGCCGACAACGAGGGCCTCTTCGCCGCGCTGCCTGCGATTCACGAGCAACTCGACGAGGCGGGGCTGGCATTCGTCTATCGCAGCGTCTATCCGAGCGGTGGCGTGGCGGGTGCAGCGGCCGATCACGCCTCCATGCCATCGATGCCCGAGGAGATGCCAAAGGTGGCATTCGACCGACGCGACCGGGCCGACGCGGTTCCGACCGCCTCGACGGCGGCCGATCGCACGACGCCCGTCACCGCCGACCCACGAGCGGCACTCCAACAACCGTCTCCAGCGCAGCCTCCAGCGCAGCCTTCAGGCCAGCTCTCCAGCGGCGAGGAAGCGCTGCTGCAGCATGTCCGCCAGCACGAGGGGAAGGCCGAGGTGATCTGCATTGTTCGCCCGCATGGAGCCCCGCAAGGGTCCAGCGAGGTCTTCGTCCTTCAAAACGCCAGCCGCGAGTTCCTCGACGAACTCTCCCGCACCCACCTCGGTGCGGCCACCCGGCCCGATGAAACCACGGCGACCCTCCCCACCGCGACACGGTCGCGATGATGCCACGGCGACCGTGAAACAGCTGCAATACCTGATCCGGCACGGTGAAAGCGTCTCCAACCTCGAGGGCCGGGTGCAGGGCCAAGAGGACGTCGAGCTTTCCTCGCTCGGCCAGCGTCAGGCAGTGGCCGTCGCCTCGTGGAGCATGTCCATGCTCCGTGGCGACAGCTCGACGATCGAAGAGATCTGGTCGAGCCCCCTTCGCCGCGCCCGAGACACCGCCGCCCCGATCGCGGAGGCCCTCGGCCTGCCTCTGAGGATCGATGATCGGCTCCGCGAACTGCATGCCGGCGTCTTTCAAGGCCATCTCTGGGCCGACCTCGAGTCGCGGTTTCCCGACGCAGTGGCCCGCTGGCGGAGCGGCGACGCCGACTATTGCATCCCGGGGGGCGAATCGAGGGCGGCGCTCGCCGCTCGTGGCCGGGAGGCGCTGGAATCGCTCGCGTCTCGTCCGGTGCGGGGCATGATCGTCGTCGCCCACGGCGGCATCCTCACCGCGGCTCTGGGCAGCCTCGTGGGCCGCACGCATCCCCTGCTCGCCGCCGCGGCCGAACGGCCGTTCACAAAACTCCCCGCACTCTCCAATGGCTCGATCACGCTGGTCGAGTGGCCCGGACCGTCGCTCGTGTCGTTCAACGAAACGACCCACCTCGACAGCCCGTAAGTCGAGACAGGGGCTGCCCGTGCCCCGAGAGCCGGCGTTGCTGGCCAGCGCAGGCATGGAAGCCGGAGCGCAGCCCGCATCGAGTACGCGAAGGCCCCGGAGGGCCGTAGCGACCGTCCGGCGACGGGGCACGGGCAGCCCCTGGCGGCGGGTCACATCGTGCCGATTCCATTTCGAATCGACCTGTCGGGCTCTTCCGTGCCACCGGTAGACTACGCATGACGCTTCAGGAGTTTCCGACGCATGCCCCGCCCCGCCCCGATCATCGTCGGCATGCTGCTGGTGGCCGCATGCGCGCGGGCCGATGAGCCATCGCCGAAGGATGACTTTTCGGGTGCCCGCGCGATGGCGCATCTGGAGGCGATCTGCGATGGTGGGCCACGGCCGAGCGGTTCGCCCGGCATGGAGGCCCAACGGGCGATGCTGGTGAAGCATTTCCGCGCCGCCGGCGCCACCGTCACCGGCCAGGCATTCACGTCGCGCGACCGGCGGACGGGCGAGCCCGTGCACATGGAGAACCTCGTCATCACGTGGCACCGCGACCGTCGGGATCGCGTGCTCGTGGGCGCCCATTACGACACGCGGCCATACCCCGATCGCGACCCGGTCGATCCCAAGGGCCGCTTCCTCGGGGCCAACGACGGCGCCAGCGGCGTGGCGGCCCTCATGGAACTCGGCCGCTTCATGCCGGGGCTGCCGGGACCGACCGGCGTCGACTTCATCCTTTTCGATGCCGAGGAATATGTCTTCGGCCCCCGCGACCCCTACTGCCTCGGATCGACCTTTTTTGCACGGCAGTATGCCGCCGACCGGCGGGCCGATCCGTCGCTGCATCGCTACCGCGCCGGCGTGATCCTCGACATGGTGGCCGACAAGGACCTGCAGATCTGGCAGGAGCAGCAGAGCGCGACCTGGGCCGACACGCAACCGGTGGTGGACGCGATCTGGGGGGTCGCCACGCGGCTCGGCGCACGCGAGTTCGTGCCCCGCCCGAAGTACACGGTTCAAGACGACCATGTGCCGCTTCGCATGATCGCCGGGATCCCAACCTGCGACATCATCGACTTCGACTACCCCGCATGGCACACGACCAACGACATCCCGGCCAACTGCTCCGCGGAATCACTGGAAACGGTGGGGCGGGTGATCCTGGCATGGCTTCGCGAACAGCGGTGAGCAATGACCGGGCACGAATCGAGCCAGGGTGGGCAAAGCGCCGTTCGGCGAGTGCCCGTGGTGGCGCCCGATCTGGGCATCGACGGCACCGTGACCGTGTCGCTGTGGCTCGTACCCGTCGGCGCCAGCGTGCTCGAGGGTGATCGGATCGTGGAACTGCTCGCCGGCGCCGCGACCATCGATCTGGAGGCGCCGGTCGCCGGCACCCTCGTGACCCAGCACATCGAGGAAGACGACGTGGTGCAGCCAGGCGCCGTGCTCGCGGACATCGAGCCCGTGGAGGGGGCGTGAGCATCCCGTTCATTTGCCGCCACGTCGATGGGCCGGCGCTCGAGGGTCGGCGGCTCTGGTTCCTCGCGTTGGCCGGCGCACTGGTGATGTTTCTCGCGCAGCCCCCCGCCGACCTGTGGCCGCTGGCATGGCTGGCGCCGCTGCCGTGGCTGGCGATCGTCGTTCCATCGACGCTCGCATCGCCCCGACCGTGGCGGGCGATCTGGACCGCCGGCTTCGTGCACTGGCTGCTGACGATCCACTGGCTTCGGCTTCCCCATCCGGCGACTGCGATCGGATGGGTCGCGCTGTCGGCCTATCTGGCCTGCTTCGTGCCACTTTTCATCTGGGTGGCCCGCACGCTCCTGCACCGGTGGCGGTGGCCCCTGACGGCCGCGGCGCCGCTTGCCTGGATCACCTGCGAGCAGCTCCGCGGCGGCCTGCTCGGCGGATTCACCTTCGGCGGGCTCGGTCACACGCAATGGCGATGGACGACATTCATCCAGGCGGCCGACCTGTTCGGCGCGGTCGGTATCAGCGGCGTCGTCATGCTGGTCGCGGCGGCGATCGGATCCCGGTCGGGCCGTCAGGCCGCCGTCGCGGCGACCGTGGTGGCGGCGACGCTCGGCTATGGCGCATGGCGGCTTGCCGGGGAGCCCTCGCCCGTGGGCACGCCGCTCGACGTACTGCTCGTGCAGGGATCGATCGACACAGAGCTCAAGCATGATCCCGCAGCGGCGGGAGACGTGGCGACGCAGTACGACGAACTGACGATCGCCGGGCTGAAGGCGACGCCCGAGAAGACGCCCGATCTGATCGTCTGGCCCGAGACGATGTGGCGATGGGGCCTTCTTGCGATCGATCAGGACGAGATTCTGCCGGAGGATGTGGTCGATCGCATGGTCGGCCCGCGCGGAGAACAGACCGGCCCATCGATGGACGATGAGCGGCAGCGGCTCTCGCGGGAGGCGCTCGAAGCGGAGCGGCTGGAGGCCCTGGCCGTCTTCGCCAGGCGCTATGGCACCCACTGGCTCGTCGGCGTCGATCGACAGGAGATCACACCACGGTCCCCATCGGGTGCCTTCCACTACAACTGCGGACTCTTTCTCGATGCCGACGGCGCCCCGATGGCCCGGTATGACAAGATGCATCCCGTGATGTTCGGCGAATACATCCCGTTGGCCAACCGGTTTCGGTGGATCTACTCGCTCACCCCGCTGCCGGCCGGCCTCACGGCCGGCACGCACCCCGTCGCGGTGCCGATCGCCGGTCACCGGGCGGCCGCAACCATTTGCTACGAAACGGCGCTGCCCGATGCGGTGCGGTCGATGGTCCGCCGCCTGGCCGGGGCCGGCAGCCGCCCCGACGTGATCGTGAACCTCACCAACGACGGGTGGTTCTGGGGATCGAGCGAACTCGACATGCACCTGACGGCCGCGGTCTTCCGGGCCATCGAGGTCCGCACGCCCCTGGTGATCGCGGCAAACACCGGTTTTTCAGCATGGATCGACGGCTGCGGCCGCTTGCTGGCCTGCGGCCCACGGCGGTCCACCGCGACGCTTCGGGCCCGTGTGCGGCCCGATGGCCGTCCCACGGCATGGCTGGCCTGGGGGAGTCTGCCGAATTGGGGATGTGTCGCGGTTGCGGCGTGTATCATGATATGGGACAGACGTCGGGTTGTCGGGGCCTCGCGGCGCACGGGTTGAGTCGCGTCGACCCGCCGACCGATCACTGAGAAGTCCGGGTGAGAGGGTGAGCGATGAATAACATCGGCAAAATCTTCGTCTTCGCGGTGTTCATCATGAGCCTCGTGTTCATGAGCTTCGCGATCGCCATCTTTGCCTCCCACACCAACTGGAAGGCGGAGTCGGAACGGCTGGCCAAGGTGCTCGAGGAGGAAAAGGGCAAACGCGGCAAACTCGTCGAAGAGATCAACCGTCTCTCGACGGAAGTATCGACGTCGGAGGCCGAACGCGACCAGGTGGCCGCCAAGTTGCAATACGCGCTCAACGAGCAGATGGGCGAACTCGAGACCCTGCGGAAGGAAAAGGAAGACTTCGAGAAGAAGCAGCAGGCGGCGATCGCAGAGGCCTCGACCGCCAGCGCCGCCCTGGAGCGGGCGACGGGGACCATCAAGGACCTCCGCGAAGAGATCCGCACGATGCGATTGAAGGTCGACGAGGAAATCGAAGGAGCCGTGAAGCTCGCCGCGACGCTCCATGAAAAGCAATCGACCCTCGCCATCGTCGAGGAGCGCAAGGCGCAGCTGGAGAAGCAGCTTGCCAACGCCCGGACGCTCCTCAAGCAGACCGGCCTGGCCCTGGAAAGCCTTCCCCGAGACCAGGTGCCGACGATCGACGGCGTGGTGACGGCGGTGGCCGACGGATCGGTCGAGGTCTCGCTTGGCGGCGACGACGGCCTGCAGCTTGGCCATGTGCTGGAACTGTACCGTGCCGACGCCTATCTCGGCCGTGCGGTCGTGAAGGCCGTGAAGCCGGATCGTGCGGTGGCCGTGCTGGTCAAGGAATACGCCCGGGGCGCCGTGCAACGCGGTGACCGCGTCACCACCCGTCTGAAACCGGCCTGATCGGCACGCGGTCTCGGCCCCCGATGAGCAGCCTTCCATGAGTGACGATTCAAAGCCCGCCGCCGACCGTCGCCGCCCTCCGATGAACGTCTACACGGCGATGCTTGCGATGTCGTTCGTGGCCATGACGATCGCCTGCGTCATCCTCGCGATCGACCTGTTTGCCAAGGATCGCCTGCCGCTCAAGCCGTAGGTGGTCTTCCCGAGATGCTCTCCTGGCTTCGGAAACGGCGGCGACGGACGATCCGCGAACGCCCCGTCCCCGCGGCCTGGGATGACCTGCTCCGCCGGAACGTCCGCCAGACCTCGTGGCTCGGCGACCATGAACGGCAGCAGTTGCGTGAATGGATCGCCGTGTTCATCGACGAGAAATCGTTCGAAGGCTGTGGCGGCATGGAGATCTCCGACGAGGTCCGCCTGACGGTCGCGGCGCAAGCCGGCCTCCTCGCGTTGGGGCTCGGCGATGAATACTTCGATCGAGTCCGTTCCGTGCTCGTCTATCCGGGCGACTATCTCGTGCCCCGCTCGACGCCGCTGGCGGGCGGAGGCGAGCTCGAGTGGCAGGAGGCGCGGCTCGGGGAGACATGGTCGGGGGGCAGCGTCGTCCTTTCGTGGCCGCGAGTCGTCGAGGGGGGCCGGCTTCGCGACGGCCCGCGAAGCGTGGTGATCCACGAGTTCGCCCACGTCATCGACATGCTCGATGGCGAGATCGATGGCGTGCCACCGCTCGCCCAGGGCCGCCGGGCATGGGCGGCCGACATGGCGGCCTGTCGGGAGCGGTTCGAGGGGGCGCTCGACGACGGGCGATTCGTGCCACTCGACGAATATGCCGCGGAGGGGCCGGGCGAGTTTTTCGCCGTCGCCACCGAGTGCTTCTTTCAGGACCCACACCGTCTGGCCCGTGGCGACGGCATGCTCTACGACCTTCTTCGCGCCGCATGGCGCCAGGATCCGAAGGCCCGTGTGCCGACGCATCCCGCGAGGTGATGGCACGCCCTCGGCGGGTTCATGGCCCGGGCATCGCCGGTGCTTCCGCCGGCTCGGGGCCTGCGGGAGTCGGCGTGCCATCGCTGCGCGGTGCCAACGAAGCCACGATTCCTCCAGGAGAGGCCAGCACGAGGCGATCCGACGCGGTGTTGACGACCGGCAGCCCGAAGGGGCCGAGGCAGAAGTGCTGCAGCCTCCGACCGTCGGCGGGATCGAGCGTGACGAGCCGCCCCATGGCATCGATGCACCACAGCCTTTGCGACGTGATCGTAAGCAGTCGAATCGGCTGCTCATGCATCCAGAGCCGCGCGCCGTCCTCGGCAGAGAGGCCGGCCAGCCCTCCGGTGGACAGTGGCACAAGCAGCGTGTCGCCCGCCATGCGCAGCTCTCCGACCACGGAATCGCCCAGTGGCGCCCGCCATCGATAGACGAGGCCGGTCGGCAGCAGCTCGATACGGATGAGATCCGCCGCCGACCTTCCCGCATTCGTCGCGGCGAAGATCGTCTTGTCACGGATCAACAGGCCGCCCGCCGGCGGCCTCCCGAGATCAAACTCATCCCGCTGCCATTCGGGCTGAGCCGGCAGAAGGGCGGTGATCAGGCCGTCGGTCGTGCACCACAGCACGCCCCGCTGAAACGGAAGTGGCGGCAGATCGACGCGACCGTGGGCACTGATGGAGAGGGGCTTGATCCGTTCCTCGACCGTCAATGACCGGGGCGGTGCCACCGGGACAGGCTTGGCTTTCTTGCCCTTCGTGGCGGGCGGGGGGATTTCCTGCGGCGTGCGGTATGGATTGACCGCCCATCGGATCAGCCGGCCTCCCTCGACCGGAAGATACACCCAGTCCCCCGACACGACGGGGGCTGCGGTGGGGGGATGCGAGAGCGGCTCCTGCCACAGCGTGCGGCCGGTCTGGACATCGATCGCGAACGCATGCAGGGTGCCGGCAACGACCACGATCCCGCTGCCGATGGCCGGCGTGTGGAAGGTTCCCTCCGCACGACCGAAGTGCCGCGACCAGAGCAGCGTGCCCGGCATTGGCTGGCCCGGCACGGTGCCGCCTGTGGCGATGCCGTGCAGGCTCCCATCCCCCGCCACGGCCACGACGATGCCATCGCCGACGGCGATCTGTTCCAGCCGCGATGCCGCCGAGTCGAAGGGCAGCTGCACGACCCATTCCCGCCGCAAACCGACCTCTTCGGCGACGAAGGCGTCGGCGATGGTGCCGCAGACCTGGCCGCGGGCAGTCCCAGCCGCCGACACCATGGCGAGGGCCGCGATGGCGGCGAGGGTGGCGGCAGGGTATCGCATCGGTTCCAGCTCTCCAAAAACTGCCGGCCCGGTTCCCGGGTTCCTGACCCATCTGCTCGTCAGACGGTCGATTTTCCCGTCCACGGGGTGACCATCCGAAGAAGCCGTGCCATGCACCCTATCTGGTCAAAGATAGATCGTGGTTGCGTGCACGCAACACGCCCTGACTTGCGGTAGGATCGTGCGGGACATGACGCCCTCCCGACCCACCGATCCGGCGGCACTCGTCCTCGGATATCTCAACTTTTCGTCAGGATCGTTCGATCCCGCAGCCTGGCGGGCCATGAACGACCTCTTCGCCGCGATTGAAACGGCTCCCGGGCCCGACGGCGCGGCCGTCGCGGAGGGTGCCGACTCGTCCGCCGCCGTGGCCTCCGCCCTGCGGGACAGGCTCGCCGAACTGGAGGCATCGGAGCCGGCATTCCGACAATCGTCCCAGGCGCGGGCCGCGATCGACATGGTCTTGGATGTCGTCCCCAAAGCCTACCGCGACTACCACTCCGATCTGCTCGAGCACCAGCCACCCGGTGCGATCGAGCGGCCCTTTTTCCTGATGGCCGTCGCACAGGCGGTGCTGGCCGAAGGGGCCGGAGGCGATGATCTGGGCGACCCGGTTTCCGGTCGGCTCGTCGAGCGTGTTCTCTCGCGGCTCAACGACTACGTGGGCTGGCGCCCGGTGGCCGTCCTCGAAAACGGCCGCCTGTCGGAGCCCTATCCGCACGAACGGGTGCGGCCGATTCCGATCTTCATCAACGGCGCCGGCCCGGCCCATGGCCGCTATCGGGATCTCGTGCAGGGGGCGATCGACATCCTCGCCGCCGCGCCTCCCGACCTCATGCGGCAAGCCGACTTCGATCTTGCGATGCTCGAAGAACTGGCGATCGATCCTCGTGCCTTCGATTTTCTCCATCCGGCCGCCAGCCGGCCCAACTATCTTTTTGGCCTCTGGGATCCGGGCCGGATCGACACGCACGGCTGCTATCGTCGGATGGTCGTGCAGCAGGCGACGCTCGACGGCATCCTGTCGTGGCCATGTGCCGCCGGGCCCGAACAGCCGGAGGCCGGCCTGCTCGCGGAACTGCGCCGGGAATCCTCGGCCGTTCTCGCGGGCGTCATGCTCATGGCCTCCGGTCTCTCGGGACACGGGCCCGGTGCCCACCAGGCGGGCCTTCCCCTCGCCGAACTGCTGCCACGGATCGCGGGCTACCGCGATGCGTTCTACCGTTGGCTCATGGAACGGCTTCCGGAGCCGCACCGCGACCGGCTGAACGAGGAAACCAGCCGGCTTCGACAGCCCTTCGGCGGCGTGCGACGCCACATCAACACGCTGCTTGCCGGCCGTCGGGCAAGGCAGGTGGAGAGCGTCGCCCTCTCGGCGGTGATGTCTCGTCTTGGCCGTGCCGCCGAGGCGGAGCGGCTGGCGGGCATCGTGCCTGCCGCCTCGGCTCGGATGCTGGCGCGAATCAGCGGCAGCGTCGTGGCCGCCCGACAGGCGCTCCAGCCAGCCCCCTCGGCCGCCGGTGGAGCCGCAGCCGCGCTCGATCATCTCGACACCGCGGCCGATCTCTTGTTTCGCGCGGTCGGCTGCGGCGCCACCGTCGATCCGTGGAACATTCTCGGGCTGGCCGGTCAGTTTCCGCTTCATGAGCCGGGCGGGGAGAGCCTGACCGATCCCCGGGTCGATGACCTCATCTCCACGACCGGCTCGATCCTCGATGGCTATGCCGCCGTGTGGCGGCAGGCGGCGCTCGGTGGCGCAAGCGCCGATGCCACCCGCGCCTCGAATTCACTCGAGCGGCTTGCCACATGGTGGGATCGCTTCGCCACGACCACGGTCTCGGGTGTCGAGCACCTTTCGGGCCGAGAGGTTCGCGACTCGACGCGCGAGGTGATCGAGTCGCTCGACCGCCGCCACGACTCCGGCCCCGAGCCGCCGCCCCCGGGATTCTGGCGAAAGGAGGTCGCCTCGTTCTCGTCGCCGAGGAGCCATGCGCAGGCGGCCGATGCGTTGCTGCGGGAAGGCGATCTCGACGGCGCGATGGGGCTGCTCGTCCACTGGGCATCGCTCCTGGAGGGATCGACTCTCGACCACCTCGGCGGGGAATGGCTGGCGGCGGCGGCCCGCTGGATGGGCCGGGCGTTCACCGACCGATCGCCGGCCGGGAGGTCGCGAGTCAGGCGGTTTCTGGAACTGGTCGATGCGAATACCAGCGGGATCGCCGACATCATCGAGATGGTCGCGGCGGGGCGGGATCCCGGCGGCCCTCGTGGCGAGGGCATGGCATCGGCCGGGGAACCCGAAGACGAGCATCCCGACGCGGAGGAGAGCGTCGCCAGCGCCTATGAATCGATGGTGTGGCACGACTCCACCGACGACGGCGTCGATGGCGGAATGCTCGAGTTCGACCTGCCGGGCGGCACGTCGGGCACCGGCCCGGCCGCCTTGGAGCAGGCGGCGGAGTTTCTCGCGGGATGCGCCCGCCTGGTGCAGCATGCCGTCACGGCATCGTGCGCGGCCGACATCGCCGAGGGAGGCGGGCCGACTCGCGAGGAGATCGATGCGACGGTCGCCGCGCGGCATTCGATGCGACGGCAGCGACGCGCCATGATCCGGGCGGCCATGCTGATCACGTCGGAGGACATCGCCACCGATCCCGGGATGCCGGCGGCCGAACTCGAACGGCTGCGGTGGCAGCGGGATGCCGCGGCCGAACGGCTCAGCGAGGCCGCCGTGAAGGCGACCGAGACGTCGTGGATGCTGTCGGCGCGGCTCCGGATCGACGGGCCGCGGCGGCCTCGCGACGCGGATCGGAGTCCCGAGGGCCGTGGGCTGATCGGCCCTCTCTTCGCCGCGATCCTGCAGGGCGATGCACCGCAGGCGCGGGACCTGCTCGACACACTCTGCAGCCGGCTCGTCGGAAAGGCGGTGCTCTACGTGCCGCTGTCACGCGGCGGCCGTCCCGATCGGATCGTCCGCGCCCGGTGCCGCGAACGGCTGCTGGCGAAGCTCGCCGCCTGCCTGCCGCGGATCGGCCTCGTGACGGAGACCACACGGATCGTCCTCCTGGCCAAGGGGCTCGAGGGAAAGCGGCCGGCCGGCGGGGCGAGTGTCAGCGAGTTCGATCGCGTGTTCGAGGCGGCAACCATGTCGCTCGTGGAGCGAATCGTCGAAAGCGCCCATGTGCCGGCCCCGGGAGAGCCGCCCGTCGATGACGCGACGGCGACCCAGAGGATCCTGGACGGCTTGGCCCTGCTGGTGCCGAGGCTCCTGGAGACCTGGATGACACACGCCCGTCAGCTCCGGCTCTCGGTGCTCGAGCGGGTGCGTGAGCAGAAGGCCTTCGACGGAGTGCGCGAGTTCGTCGAGCAGTATGGCTCGGGCCTGTTCACGCAACACCTGCTCGCACCGCCGTCGCTGCGGGGAGTCCTCCGCGGTGGCGTCAAAGCCTTCCTGGAGCGGCTGCTCGAACGCGACCAACGCGATCACGGAGACGAGATCGGTCAGGAATCGCCCTCCCGCCGTCCGGCCAAGCTCCTCGACGATCTCGCGTCCGGCAGTCTGACGATGAAACTGGCGCAGGCCCGGATACGGCTCGTGTTGGAGAGCGTTGCCGAGAATCATGCCGAATACCGCGACTGGAACTCGACGACGACCCAATCGGACCGCGGTGAATGCATCCATGTGTTGCTCGACTTTCTCCGCATCAAGGCGGAGTACGACCGCATCACATGGACGCTGCGACCGGTCACGATGGCCCACCGGGTGCTGGCCAGACGGGGCGAGGCGGGGGCGGCCACCGCCTGGCGCGGTCGGCTGCGGGACGAGACGGCGGAAACCGCGGCGGGACTGACGAAACGTCTGGCCGACGTGGAACGCGAGACGGGAGTGCGGCTGGCGAGCATCGGCGATCGCATCCGTCGCGCCTTCACGGCGCCCCTGGAACAGGACGACCTCGAATCGTTCGTCGAGCCCGCCGTGTCCGAACTCTCGACAGGCTCGCCCCACGGAGCCGGTGCCCGGCTCGAAGAAAAGGCCCGCGGATTCCTCGGCGTCGCCAGCGGGTCGGGCGTGGAGGTGCCGGAATGGCTCGAGCGGCTCACCATCGCGGTCGACCGCACCCTGGAGCGGGCCGATGTCGAGACGGTCGCAGCAACCGCGTTCTCGCGCTCGGGCTCTCTTCCCGATGCGGTGGTGTGGGGGGTGATGCCATGGTCGGCCCTCCACGAATCGCTCTCGAAGTAGTTCGCGGAGTCGTGATGACAGCCACGATCGGGATCGGAATGCTGGTACAATGCGGGGCATGACGAGATCTCGACGCCACGCACCACAGCGCTCGCTCGCCGTCTGGCTGGCGGGAAGGATCGGGCTTGAAGCCTACGCCGGCATGGCGGAGAGGCTGGCGTGGGACGTTTCGGAGCCGGATGGAAGGCCACCGACGCTCGTGCTCTACGAGCCCGAGCCATCGATCACCATCGGCCGGGCCGGCTCGCGCACCGATGTCGATCTGTCCGACGACGAACTCCGGTCGAGGCAGATCGCGATCCGGTTCATCGGCCGTGGCGGCGGCGCGGTGCCGCACGGACCGGGGCAGGTGGGAATCGCCCTCTTTGCCACGCTCGAGGACCTCGGCCTGGCCCGGCATGATGTCGGAGGCTATCTCGAACGGTTCGAGGCGGCGATCGAGGGCGCGGTCCGCGGTCTGCGATGTGGCGCCGCCCGCGACTCGCGTGCGGCGGGCATCTTTGGTCGCACGGGCCTGCTGGCCGCCGTCGGGATCGCCGTGCGACGCGGCGTGGCCTGGCATGGCGGCTTTCTCAACGTGCAGCCACTCGCCTTCCCCATGCACCGCGTGCGGACCGCTCCCATGGCCGCCGCGGCGGGCATGCGTACCATGTCGTCGGTCGAGACCGACGTGCAACGCCGGGTCCGGGTGCAGGATGCCCGCACGATGATCATCGAGCAGGTGGCCGACGCCTTCGGTTTCGCCGAATCGCATGTCCACCCGGGCATGCCTGTGTCCGTCCGTGAAGTCCCTCTCCGGGAGCCTGCGAGCCGTGCCGGATAATCTCCTTTCCCTCCCGATCGTCGAAGCCTCCGCGCCGGTGACGGCTCCGCCGGCCCGCCGGCTGCCGCCATGGCTGCGTCGCAACCTCGAGCCGGGCGGGGGCCACGGCGAGACGGCGCACCTGATCGCCGAACTCGGCCTGGAGACGGTCTGCTCGTCGGCCAAATGCCCCAATCGCCTCGAATGCTGGTCGCAGCGGACGGCGACGTTCATGATCCTCGGCAACGTCTGCACGCGGCCGTGCGGCTTCTGCTCGGTGCCACGGGGCAAGACCGAGGAGCTCGAACTCGACGAGCCGCAGCGCGTGGCCGAGGCGGCACGGCGGCTGGGGCTCGCCCATGTCGTGATCACGAGCGTCACCCGCGACGACCTGCCCGATGGCGGGGCCGACCACTTTCGGCAGACGGTCGAGGCCGTCCGGGCCGCCACCGGCGCGGTGGTCGAGGTGCTCGTGCCCGATTTTTTGGGCAAGGAAGGGGCGCTCGAGCGGCTCCTGCAGGCGAAACCCGACGTCTTCAACCACAACACCGAGACCGTGCCGCGGCTCTATCGTACGGTCCGAGGTCGCAGGAGCGTCTACGCCTGGACGCTCCAGCTGCTCGCCGACGCCAAGCACATGCTCCCATCCGTGAAGACCAAGAGCGGCCTCATGCTCGGGCTCGGAGAGACGCGCGACGAATTGCTCGATGTCTTCGCCGACCTGCTCGACCATGGGGTCGATTTCCTCACGCTCGGACAATACCTGCAGCCCACGCCCGACTCGCTTCCGGTCGAGCGGTATGTCCCGCCCGAGGAATTCGACGAGATCGGCGACCTGGCCCGGCGCATGGGATTCGCGAAGGTGGCCTCCGGCCCGTTCGTGCGATCGAGCTACCATGCCCGCGAGATGAACGAGGGGCCGGACTGACAGGGTCGGGCGGCCCGCCTACTCGCCCGCATCCTCGAGGCCGTGCTCGAGGAGTTTCTTGCGGAGCGTGTTGCGGTTGATGCCGAGGCGGGCGGCAGCCTTGAGCTGGACGCCGTTGCAGGCGGCGAGCATCTGTGCGATCAGCTCCCGCTCCACACGACTGACGATCCGGTCGAAGAGGGTGTCGTCGTCGGGCCCGGCCGTCGCCATGCCCTGCTCGACGAGATCACGCGCGAGACTGTCGAGGTCGCCTCCGCGGCCGGGCATCGACACGGTCGGCCGCCCGCCCCGCATGGCGGGAGGCAGCAGGTCGAGCGTGATCTCGTCGCCCGGCGCCAACACCACGCACCGCTCGACGACGTTTTGCAGCTCGCGCACGTTGCCCGGCCAGTGGTAGGCGACCAACGCATCCGTCGCCTCCTTCTGGATGTGCACCACGTACCGCTCGCACTCCCGATTGTAGTGCTCGAGAAAATGGGTCAGCAGCAGCGGAATGTCTTCCCGACGCGACCGCAACGGAGGAATGGAGATCGGCACCACGTTGAGCCGGTAGTAGAGATCCTCTCGAAACGTCTCCTTGGCCACCTCGTCGAGCAGCTCACGGTTGCTCGCGGCGATCACGCGGGTATCGACGCTGATCGTCTCGGTATCGCCCACCCGTTCGAACTCCCGTTCCTGCAGGACTCGCAGGAGCTTCACCTGCAGCTTGGGCGTCGTGGAGTTGATCTCGTCGAGAAAGATCGTGCCGGTATGGGCCGCCTCGAACCGGCCGGCACGGTTGGCCACGGCGCCGGTGAACGCTCCGCGGACGTGCCCGAAGAGTTCGCTCTCCAAGAGGCTCTCCGAGAGGGCGCCGCAGTTGACGCGGACGAACGGCCCGGTGTTCCGCGGCGAGAGCCGATGGATGGCCTTCGCGATCAGTTCCTTGCCCGTGCCGGTCTCGCCCATGAGGAGCACCGAGGCATTGGAGGCGGCCACGCGCCGGGTCATGGCATAGACGGCCTGCATCGCCGGGCTCGAACCGATCAGGCCCTCGATGGGGGGCGCGGCGGCGTCATCGCCGGATGAGGCGGGAGTACGGAGCATCGACTCGGGCGGTTCGGGGGCGGATGCGTGGCGACTCGACGATTTCGAGGAGGGCGCCGGCCTGGTCTCGGCTGTCCGCATCGATCGCCCGATTGTACATGGTGGAGAGCTGGAGCACGTCGTCACGCTCGAGCAAGAGGCCATACCGCCGCACGCTGGCCGCGAACCCGGCCCGTGCCGAGCCTCGCCAGGCCTCGGGGAGATCGCGCTGCCCCGCCTCGCGAAAGAGCGCCCGCTGGGCGGCCGGATCGCCCGCCGTCGCGAGGACCGCCACGGCGGCGTTGTGGAGGTCGGGATGAAGGATCGCCGCGCGGGCCACCTGGACCGCCGCTGAGACATCCCATCCGCGCTCGCCGAGCGAAGCCAGCGTGATCAGCGCCGTGCGTGCCCGGGCCACTCGGGCAGCCGCTTGTGCGGCACGCCGCGCCGGGTCGCCCGTGCGCGGCCCCGCGGCGATCGCGAGGGCATCGAGAAATCGTGGAGGCCTGGGTGCCGCGCCGTCTGCCACGGGATCGGTGGCCGGCAGAAAAAAACTCTCCATCCGATCGACGATCGCCACGCATTCGACATCGGCGAACGACGTGATCAGTCGCGACAGGAACAGGCCTCGAGGATTGTCGTCGAGGGGATCGACGACGACGAGCACGGGTGGCGTCTCGAGATCGCTCCCGAGTCGGAGCAGTTCCACGGTCTCCAGGGCCGACGGGCTCCCGAGTCGGGCCGCCAGGATCACAAGCACCGTGTCGGCTGAATCACGGGCGGCGAGGATCGCATCGCGACCCTTTCGCACACGGATCGTCTCGTACCCATGCCGCGACAGCCCGGTGGCCAGTTCCTCGACGATCGTGAGATCGGGGTGGGCCACGATGGCCCGATCGGTGCCCGTCGATGTGGCGGCATGGACGAGGTTTCGCACGACACGGCTGGACCCGCGGTAGGGTGGATCACCGGCGCGGGCGGCCAGCGTGACGGCGGCCTCGAAGGCGAGGGTGGCATCGGGAGCGGAGAGCCCGCGGACCAGGGCGTCGCGGGCAGCCGGCGTCAACGGAGCCGCCGGCGTCGTGCCGCGTTCCGGTCGGTTCGCCTGCGACAACCGCATGGCCCTCGCGGCCGCGGCCGCGGCCTGCTTCATCCCATGGGCGGCGGCGTCGTCGAGCACCTCGGCGACGATGGCCGGATCGAAGCCTTCCGGTCCGGAAAGCGCCTCGAGCATGGCTTCATCGGGAGGCATTCCATCGACCGCCGCGGGATTCAACGCGGCCAGCGCCGACGCCATCTCGAGCCTGGACACCAGGATGAGCCTGATGTGTGCGGGATCGGTGGGTCCCATCGCCGCGAGATCACGGGCCAGGTGAATGGCCCTCTCGGCACGCGCCAGTCGCGTCGGCATCGAGATGCGCTGCGCCGCGGCAGCCTGTGGATTCCATATGACTCGGTCGATCGTCGTTGCATCGAGGCTGTCGGCCGGCGGGAGGCCGGCGGGAGAGAGGAGCTGGTCGAGCCGACGGGCGATGAGAACCCGGGCCATGTCGGGCGTCGGCGCGATCCCGTGAGCCGCCAGCGCACGGCCGGCGGCGGCCCGAACCGCAGGCGGCGCATCGGCTGCGAGCGCCGGGCCGAGCAGATAGTCGGTCTCCTCGCCGCTCCATGGGGCGAGCGCCGCGATCACGCCCGGCCACCGGTCGATGTCGGCCGACCCAAGCCATGCCAGGAGCGCATCGCGGCCATCCACGCCCATGTCGCGCACGAGACCACGGGCGATGCCGCGGGCGACCTCGCCCGCATCGTCCTCGGTCTGCAGCAGGGCGACCAACGCGGGCAGGGCATCGATGCCCATGCGGGCAAGCTGGCCTGCGGCATCGAGCCGCTCAGGGCGGGAATCGCTGCGGAGCCCGTCGATGGCCGCAGACATCCGCTTCGGGTCGCGGCGCCGCAGGCCCGCGGCGTCGGTGAGCGAGCCGAGCACTCTGGGGGCGTCGGGCTCGTAGCGGGCGATCTCCCGCTCCAGTCGGCGGATGCCGGCCGCATCGACGGCATCGCCGAGGTCGGCGAGCAGATCGGCCCGGTTCTCTCCGGCCTCCTCCACGGCAGCGACGAAACCCCGGTAGAAGTCGACGGCATCGGCCACGGCATCGACATCGATGGCGGCGATCGCGGCGTCGAGCCATGCCCGGGCCGTTTTCGGGGGCGGCTGCCGACGCGACTCGACGACGGCGCGGGCCATCGGATCGAGCGCAACGCGAGGTGGCTGTGGCGACTGCGGCGGATTCTGTCGCTCCGCCGCCCACGCCGGGGCATGGCAGGGCACGGCCGTGGCCGTCACAAGCGCGAAGACCAGGAGCGTGCCCCGAGATCGAGAAACCGTCGCCATGCACCGACAACGTCGGCACGCCATGCCGTCACGATCGATCCGAAGCCGTCTCTCCGCGCAACTACCCGCGATCCACAGGGAGCGGCGGTCGCGCGGCCATCCCAACCGTCAGACCTTCACCATCCCTCGCGGCCGTCACTCACGGCCAGCCCGACCCCCGCCCATGCGGCCGGCCTGCGGCCTCGTGACCGCTTCGCCCACGGCGGCGGCAATGTCGGGGAGGGGAACGATTCGATCGACGACGCCAAGCTCGACCGCCGCCCGGGGCATGCCATAGACGACGCAGGTCGATTCATGCTCGGCGATCGTCGTGCCGCCAGCCGCACGAATCGCCTGCATCCCAACCGCTCCGTCGCTGCCCATGCCGGTGAGCAGCACGCCCACGGCATGTCGCCCGGCCGCTTCTGCCGCCGACCGGAAGAGCACGTCAACGGCCGGGCGACAGTGGTGGATGGGAGGTGTTCGCAAAAGCCGGGTGACATGCACTCCGGCACGGAACTCGACTGCCAGGTGAAAATCACCCGGCGCGATCACGCAACTGCCCGGCCGGAGTGGCTCGTTATCGCCCGCCTCACGGACATCGATGCCGCTGATTGCGTCGAGCCGATCGGCGACCGCCTTGGAGAAGAAGGCCGAAATGTGCTGCACGACGGCGATCGGCGGCAGTCCCGATGGAAGCCGCGGAATGATCTGGCGGAGCGCCTCCACGCCGCCGGTCGATGCGCCGATGACGATGAGCTGGCGGGCGTCGGGCGACACAGCGGGTCGCTCCACCAGCGGGCCGGGCGTCGAGGGGCGGGCCGCGCCACGCCGAAGCCGCGGGGCCGCGGCCGCCGCCGCCTTGACGTGGAAGGCAAGCTTGTCGGCAAGCGCCCCAATCGACATCGTGCCATCGGGCTTCGCGAGCACATCCACGGCACCGGCCTCGACCGCGTCCAGCGCGGCCTGCGATCCCTGCTGGGCCAGCGAGCTCACCACGACCACCGGCAACGGGTGGTGCTCCATGAGGATCCGGAGGAAAGTCAGGCCGTCCATCCTCGGCATCTCGAGATCGAGCGTGAGGACGTCGGGATCCAATTGCTCGATCTTTTCCCGGGCCACGTAGGGATCGCAGGCCGTCGCCACCACCTCCAGCGCCGGATCACGGGCGAGTGCCTCGCTGATCGCACGCCGGACGAGCGCCGAATCATCGACGACGAGGACGCGGATTTTCCGGTCCTGAGTACCGTTCATGGTCGTGTGTCGCTCCGCGTGTTCACAGTGGCCTCTCGTAGAGCGAGGGTCCGGCCTGCCGGAACCGGTGCCGCAGCCCGAGCAGGCTCTCGGCATGGCCGATGAAGAGGAATCCACCCGGAGCGAGCTGATCGAAGAGCCGCTCGACGAGCGCCTGCCGCGATTCGGCGTCGAAATAGATCATCACGTTGCGGCAGAAGATCACGTCCTGTCCGTGCTGCAGCGGGTAGGACTCCTGAAAGAGATTGATGGCCGCGACCTGGACATGCCGTCGGAGTTCCGGCTTCACCCGATAGAAGCCCTCTCGCTCACCGAACCCTCGGAGGAAATGACGACCGAGGAACCGTGGATCGGGAAGTTCGACCGCGCGGGCTTCGTAGATCCCCATCCTGCATCGCTGGAGCATTCGCCGGGAAATGTCGGAGGCCAGCACCGTCCAGCCTCGAGGGAGAGGGGTCGCCTGCTGCTCGGCCAGCACGATGGCGATCGAATAGGCCTCCTCGCCCGATGCCGCGGCCGCGCTCCAGATCCGCAGGCCACGGCCGGCCGCGGCTGCGCGGGGGGCCATGGCCGGGAGCACATGGCGTGCGAGAAGATCGAAGTGTGCCGGTTCCCTGAAGAAACGGGTGTGATTGGTGGAGATGAGGTCGATCAATGCCTCGGCTTCCTCGTCTCCATTCCGTGCCCCGAGGAGGCGGCAGTAGTCGTCGTAGGTCGCACACCCGAGTTCGCGAAGGCGATTGGCCAGTCGGCTCGCGACGAAGGCCTGCCGATCTGGTCCGAGCCGGATGCGGCTCCGCCGATAGACCACGTCGGCGAGAAACGCATAGGCCTGCGGCGAGAGTGCGGCGTCGGGAGAGATCATGCCGGCCGGTGTTCCCCCTCGAAACTGGTGAAGTGGCGGTCCTCAGCGTCGGCCGCCACCGTGTCGCCATCACCCGGCATCGGAATTCTGGGGGCAAGCGTCCGGAGCCGGGGCAGCGGGGCCACCGCAGGACGTGGCACTGGGAGCCTGGCGGGCGTGATCGGTTTCCGCGATCGGATGACGAGCCCTCGCAGGCTCTCGACCTGCTCCTGCATCAGTCCGGCCTGGTCGGAGAGGTCGGCCGCGGCCCGGGCACCCTCGTCGGCGCGGGCGGCATTGTCCTGGGCGATCTGGTCGAGCTGGGACATCGCCGTCGTGATCTGACGGATTCCCTGGAACTGCTCCCGGGCGGCGGTGGCGATCTCGGCGACGAGCCCGTCGGCCGCCCTGATGCGTTCGGCGATCTCGTCGAGCGAATGTCCGACACGACCGCAGCTGGTGGCCCCCTCACGGCTGCTCGTGATGGCCGCCTCGATCCGTTCCGCGGTTTCGCGGGCCGCCGCGGCGCTTCGCTGCGCCAGGAGCCGCACCTCGTCGGCGACGACGGCGAACCCGGCCCCCGCTTCGCCCGCACGGGCCGCTTCGACCGCGGCATTGAGAGCGAGGATGTTGGTCTGGAAGGCGATCTCGTCGATCTGCTTGACGATCTTCGCGACGTCGCCGCTGGCGGTGGCGATCGCCTGCATCGCGCCATCCATCTCCACCATCGTCCTCGCACCGGCCTCCGCGGCCACGCGGGCCTGCGTGGCACACTCCTTGGCCTTGGTGGCATTCTCGGCCGTGGCACGGGTCATCGCCGACATCTGCTCGAGGGCCGCGCCGGTTTCCGCGACCGAGGCCCCCTGCTCGCTGCAGCCGGTGGCGACCGTCTGGCTGACGGAGGCGAGCTGGCTTGACGACGACGACGTCCGCGCGGCGCCGGTCTCGAGCGACGAGGAGATCTTGATCAAGGTCCGTGAGAGCGACCGTATGATGCCGGTGGCCAACAGCAGTCCGACGAGCACCGTGCCCGCGAGCGTCGCGACGTTGAAGCGGAAGCCCATCCGGAGCTTCGACTCGGCCCGACCAAGTTCCTGCTCGGAAAGGGCGATGTTGTGGTCGATCACGGCCCTGAATCGCTCGAGACATTCCCGGGCGACAGGCTCGACGTCGCCCAGCACCGCCCGGCGGGCATCGTCGGCCCGCCCGTCGGCGGCCAGTGCGACCGCCTGCTGCAGCTTCGCGAGGAAGGCTTTCCGGGCGGCGCGCGCGGCGATGAAGAGCCGCTCGTCCTCGGCATCGCTGAAGAGATCGACATAGCTTCCACACAGCCTGTCGCCACGGTCGATCGCTTTCCGTAGGTCCACCGCGGCGGCCGCCATCCGCGCCGGGTCGTCGGTATCCAGGATGGCCGTGCGGGCCGACTGCAGCCCCAGAAGATTGGCCTCGATGATGCGGCTGAGTGTGGCCACCGACGGCACGATGGTGTCGGAGAGCAACGTGACGTGATGCTTGATCTGCGACAGCCTCCACAACGAGGCCAGTCCGATCGAGAACGCAGCCAGCACCAGCACCGCAAACCCGACGCCGACGCGATGGGGGATGGTCGAGGTCTTGAACCAGGTCGTGACCATGGGGGGCCTTTCAGGACAGGGAGGATTCGGCGACCGCGTTGCCCGACGTCATCGAATGAATGTCTGCGGCCGCGATGGCATCGATGTCGATCAGCGTCGTCACGCCACGGGTGGTTCTGGCCATCCCGGCGATGAAGCGGGCATCGATCGCACCGCCGAAATCGGGGGTCGGCACGAGGTCGTCGGAGGCGTAGGAGACCACCTCCTCGACGCTGTCGACGACAACCGCGTAGGGCCGCACGCCGCCGCTCGCCGCCGGAACCTCGGTGACGATGAAGCAGGTGCGTTCGTGGTCGGGCGGGGCCGGCAGCCCAAACCGAGCACGCAGATCGACCAGTGGAATCACCCGCCCGCGCAGGTTGATCACGCCCCTGACATGCGGTGGCATCGTCGCCACCGGCGTGACCGGGCAGAGCCTGATGATCTCCCGCACCACCAGCACGCTCATGCTGTAGGTTTCACCCGCGAGGGAGAAGGTGAGGTATTTGCCCGGCCGGGCCATGGCCACGTCGGGGGGCAGTGTCATGGGAAGCGTCATCGTGTGCGGGCGGTCATGCCGCCGTCTCCAAAGGCGATGTCGTGAGCCGCACCAGGGCCGTTGTGTCGAGGATCAAGCCGACGCGGCCGTCACCGAGGATCGCAGCGCCGGCGAAGCTGCGGGCTCCTCGGAAGGTCTCGCCGAGGGCCTTGATCACGACCTCCTGCCTGCCGACGAGGGAATCGACCAGAAGGCAGCGGCGGTCGTGGCCCGATTCGACGACGACCACGATGCCCCTGGAGGGATCGTCGATCGCGGTGTCGATGCCGAGGTGGCGACCGAGCCGCAAGAGCGGCAGCAACTGTCCTCGAACATCGACCAGTTCGCCGCGTCCGTGCACCGTCGTCACGCCGCCCGCGGTCGGCCGAAACGATTCCCGGACCGATACCGCGGGAATGACGAACTGCTGCTCGCCGACGGCCACGAGCAGCCCCTCGATGATCGCCAGCGTCAGCGGCATGAAGATCGTGAAGGTGGTGCCCTTCCCCGGATGCGATTCGATCTCGACGGTGCCGCGAAGCCGTTCGATGTTGCGGCGCACGACGTCCATTCCGACGCCGCGACCCGACAGGTCCGAGACCCGCTCCGCGGTGGAGAACCCCGGCGCGAAGATCAGTTCCAAGGCCGCCCGATCGTCGATCACGGAATCGGCTGCGATGAGCCCGCGTTCGAACCCCTTGGCCCGCAGCCTCGCCGGATCGAGTCCCCGACCGTCGTCGGCGATCTGGATCACCACGAAGCCGCCCTGATGACGGGCCCGAAGCGTGATCGTGCCGGCCGCCTGCTTTCCGGCGGTTGACCGATCGGCCGGAGACTCGATGCCATGGTCGGCCGCGTTGCGAACCATGTGCATGAGCGGGTCGCCGATCTCTTCGATCACGGTGCGATCGAGTTCGGTCTCCTCCCCCTCGACGACGAGGCGGATCTCCTTGCCGAGTTGTGCGGACAGATCGCGGACAAGCCGGCCCATCTTCTGGAACGTTCCCTGGATCGGAATCATCCGCATGGCCATGGCCGTCCGCTGGAGGTCGGCCGTGATGCCCCGCAGCCGACCGAGCGACCGCGCAAGCGGCTCATCGACTCCGTGAGTCTCGGCACCGATGGCGACCATCGACTGCGCGATGACCAGTTCGCCGACCAGATCGACGAGCCCGTCGAGTTTCTGGGTATCGACGCGGATGGAGCCCGCAGTCGATGCGGCCCGAACCGGCTGCGGCGCGGCGGGAGCCTCGGCCGCCACCGGCTCGACGGGAACGGGCGCCGACTGATCGGCCGCCGCAGCCGCGAGGGGCGTCTCGGCGATCGCAGGAGGTGTGGGAGTCGGCGGCGGAGGACTCGGAGCCGACTCGCCCGCGAGGACGGCCCGCACACGGCCCACCACCGCGGGAATGGGAAGGTCGATCGATCGGCCCGCGTTCTGGCCGTCGAGCTGCCGAGTCAGTTCCGACACATACCCCGCAAAAACGTCCGCTCCGGCGAGCACCACGTCGATGGCGTTGCGATCAAGACGCCGCGTCCCCCGGCGGGCGGCATCGAGCAACGACTCCAGTTCGTGAGCCAGCCGCTGCAGCACGACGAGCTTCATGACGGCGGCGTTGCCCTTGAACGTGTGGAAGGCCCGAAAGACGGTGGCGAGCGTGTCGGGATCGTCGGGCGTGGTTTCCAGACGCAGCACGCCCTGCTCGATCTCCCGAAGGAGATCCTCCGATTCGGAGCAGAAGAGCCGCATCAGTTCAGCATCGGCCCCCTCGGGCAGCACCGTCACCGGCTGCGATGCGTCGAGAGCCTCGGGGGTCGCGGGTGCGGTCACGGGGCCGAGTGCCGTCGGCCAGATCGGCAGCGGGAGGCCGCGCTCCCAGGAGGTGACCGCCTCCTCCATCCACGGATGCCAGAGATTGAATCGCTCCGCCACGTCGGGCGCGATCGACCCGGCATCGGCGAGCCAGCCCGAGGCGGCGGCGACCGCCGAGCGGATTTCCGATGGCGCCGAGCCGCTCACGCCGCGGGCCAAGGAGGCGAGCATCTCGCGCAGCGGTGCTGGGCCCGCCGTTGAGACAAAGGCGAGTTCGAGGCCGATCTTCTGGAGCAGGCCGCGGGAAGCGTCGATCGTGGCGTCGGGAGGCATCGAACCCCGGCTCGCAGGTCGGTCGGGCCCTCCGCGGACCCTCCTGGTCAATCGTAGCTCGTAATTCCGCCGACTGGTGGATCTGCGGAAACGGGCGGGGAAAGTCCTGTCGTGCCGGTTGTGCCGGCGTCGGCGTCACGGCCCGAAAACGCGACCTAGACTTCCACGACGGGCCCGAATCCGGAGGCCCGATGCCATTCGGGATGCAGCCATGAACGCCATGCAGCGGCTGAAGCTGACGACGATCGCCCCCGTGGCGGGCCTGCTCGCGCTTTCCCTCGCCGCCTTCGTCAGTCAGCGGTCGCTCAGCCAGGCCCAGACCAACCGGTTCGAATCCTATCGCCTCGCCAACGAGTTGCGGCAGAGTTCCGACGAACTCACGCGACTGGCCCGCACGTACTGCGTCACGGACGATCCCGAGTTCGAGCGGGAGTTCTGGCATGTGCTCGACGTCCGCAACGGCACGCAGCCACGCCCCGACGGCCGCACCGTGCCGCTGCGAACGCTCATGGAGCAACAGGGCTTCACAGAGGCCGAGTTCGCGATGCTCGAGCAGGCGGAAGACAACTCCAACGCCCTCGTGGCAACCGAGACCATCGCGATGAACGCGATGAAGGGGCTTTTCGCCGACGGACAGGGTGGCTTCACGAAGCGAGGCGAGCCCGACCGTGAGCGTGCCCGACGGATCATGCATGATTCGCAATACCATGCCGACAAGGCGAGGATCATGGAGCCGATCGGACGGTTCGAGCAGATGATCGACCGTCGGACCGACGAGGCGGCCCGAACCGCCCGCTGGCGCAGCGACGCGATGATGCTGGTCATGATCGTCGTCGCGGCCGTGGCCGCCGTCATGACGTGGCTGAGCATCGGCCGCCATGCACGCACGCTCCGCGGCGCCATCGATCAGCTCGCCTCGACCGCGGAGAACGTCGGCAGTGGGGCGACCGAGACGGCCGCGGCAAGCCAGTCGCTGGCTCAGGGCGTGACGGAGCAGGTGGCGGCCGTCGAGGACATCTCGCAATCGGCCCGCGAGACCGCCAGCATGGCCTCCGACAACGCCCGACGCACGCAGTCGGCCAGCGACCTCGTGGCCCGCGAGGAGCGGCAGTTCGCCGAAGCCTCAGGCCGATTGGGAGAAATGGTCACGGCGATGGAGGCGATCAGGACGACCGGCGCCCGAATCTCGAAGATCAACAAGGTGATCGACGAGATCGCCTTCCAGACCAACATCCTCGCCCTCAATGCGGCGGTCGAAGCGGCCCGCGCCGGCGAGGCCGGGCTCGGATTCGCCGTGGTGGCCGAAGAGGTTCGGATGCTCGCCCGTCGATCGGCCGAGGCGGCCCGCGAGACGGCCTCCCTCATCGAGGAGTCGATCGCCCGTTCCGATGCCGGCAGCGAGAAGGTGGCCGACGTGGCATCCTCCATCACATCGCTCGCGGAGCAGGCGTCGGCGGTGAGGGTGCTCGTCGACGAGGTGAACGCAGGGAGCCGCGAGCAGCAGCTGGCCGTCTCCCGCATCGGCGACGCGCTCAAGCAGATCGAGGACGTGAGCCAGCAGGCGGCAGCAGGGGCCGAACAGGGTTCCGCCGCGGCCGAGGAACTCAACGCTCAGGCCGCATCGCTGCTCGACGTCGTCGCGATCCTCGGCCACATGGTCGGGCGCGATCGTTAGCGGACTGTGGAGCACGTCTCGTTCGGCCACGTGGAAAAAGGTCATGGATGACTTTTTCCACGAACAGCTAGCGACTGGAAAGGCGTGCCTTCCACGATGCCAGTTGTTCGGTGACGCGGGCAGGGGCGGTCGATCCAAAGCTCTGCATCCGCGCGACGGCCTGCGATGCGCCGAGCGCCGCGCGATACGAGGACTTCCAGCCGGGGCATTCATGCCGGCACTCGTCTTCGGAAAGCTCGTCGAGACGCACGCCGCGGTTCATCGCCAGCCGCACGAGCCGTCCGACCGTCTCATGCGCGGTTCGCTGGGGCAGCCCGTCGGCGATCAGGGCCTCCATCAGGCTCGTGGCATCGAGATGGCCGCGATCGACCGAGGCGGCGATGCGATCCCTGTCGAACGACGTACCTTCCACCAGCGGCGCGGCCACACCCAGCATCGCCTCGAGCGTGTCGATCGAATCGAAGATCCGCTCCTTGTCCTCCTGGAGGTCACGGTTGTAGGCCGTCGGCAGGCCCTTGAGGAGCACGAGCAACGCCTGCACGTTGCCGATCGCGCGGGCCGACTTGCCGCGGACCAGTTCGAGGACATCCGGGTTGATCTTCTGCGGCATGATCGAACTGCCGGTGCAGAATCCCTCGGGCAGTTTGAGGAAGCCGAACTCGTGCGTGCTCCAGAGGATCCACTCCTCGGCCCACTGCGAAAGGTGCACGGCGCACAGCGACAGCACGAACGCCAGTTCACAGGCGAAGTCGCGGTCGCTCGCCCCGTCGAGACTGTTGGCCGCGATGCCGTCGAAGCCGAGCGACCGCTGCACATGCTCGCGGTCGATTGGCAGGCTCGTGCCCGCTAGCGCCCCGGAGCCGAGCGGCAGGATGTTGGTCCGCCTCCGGCAGTCGGCGAGCCGATCCCGATCGCGCTGGAGTTTCTCGCACCAGGAGAGGATCTGATGGCTCGCGAGCACCGGCTGCGCCCGCCGCAGGTGCGTGTAGGCGGGGATGACGAGCCCCTGCTCTCGATCGGCCAGTCCGACGAAGGCCCGCTGCAATCCGGCGATCGCTGCGTCGATCCGGTCGATGGCCCGTCGGCAGAAGAGCCGAAGGTCGGTCGCCACCTGATCGTTGCGGCTTCGGGCCGTGTGGATTTTTCTGCCGACGTCGCCCAGTTTCGCCGTGAGGGCCGACTCGATGTGGAGGTGGATGTCTTCATTGGCGATGGTGAATTCGAATCGGCCGGCCGCGATCTCGCGGCGGATCTCCTCGAGCACCGTGGCCACCGCCTCGGCCTCAGCCGACGTCATGAGCCCGGAGGCGGCGAGCATCCGGGCGTGGGCGATCGAGCCGTCGATGTCGTCGTCGGCAAGCCGCCGGTCGAACGACACGCTTTCGGAAAACCGCTCGACCCGCTTGTCGGTCGGCTCGCGGAACACGCCGCCCCAGGCTTTTGCATGCGTGGAGGAATGGTCCATCACGATCCCTTTCTGCGGCGGATGTCTCCCTACTTGTACTGTCGCAGGGTGAAAAATCCATCCGTGCCCGTGACCGTCGTGGTCAGGCGATGGTCAGGACCGGCAGTTCGTGTTTGGCCAACCTGTTGCCGGCTGCGTCGGAGATGAGTCCTCCGTAGCAGAGGCACACATGGGTCGGCATCGCGAGAGTTCCTTGGCCCGCCTGCTGGGCCGTGACGACGAACGTATACTCCAGCCGCTTCGTGCCGCTCCCACCCGTGCACCGGGCGGTGAGCGTCTGGTCACGAAAGGTGAATCGGAGGCCCGGCAGAGTGCCACCGGCCGCCGACACGTACATCGGCTTCTCGAATTCGAGCGTCCAGGAGATTCGCTGGCCGGCCCTCGCCTCGAAGGAGCCCGATCGCGGCCCTTCGATCCGCACCACCCGCTCGTCGCGGGCGGCGTCGAGGTCGAACGCGATCACGACCGGAGTGGATGCATTGCCGGCGACGTCAATCTGACGGACCCGCCATCGGTTCAAGCCTGGCTGCGGGGCATAGCCGCCCCAGACTGCCGTGGCCGGGTTCCAGGTGCCATTGTCACGGCTGTACTGCACCGTCCCATTCCTCTCCTGACCCGACACCACGAGATCCCCGATCGAGGTGATCCGGTCGGTGGGCGACGCGCCGGTATCCTGCCTGAGCGCCACGCGAAGCGGTGCAGCCGCGCGATCCACCTGAAACGTCAACGCCGGTCCGAAGGGCATCGACTTTCCGGCGGCATCGACCAGCCGCGCGGCCACCCAGTATCTGCCGTCGGCTCCGACTCCTTCCGGCACGAACCGTCGGGCGTCGGCCATCACGGCCGTCCGGGTCACCGAGCCGTTGATTCGATATTCGACCCGCTGTCCTGCCGCCAGGGGAGTGCCGATGGTGAGCGTGGGATCCGACGTGATGCCATCATTCGCGGCGGAGCCGGTGTCGCGAACCAGCGCGAGCGTGAGGCCGGCGGCGCATACCCGCCGTGGCTCCAAGACTTCACCGGAGAGGAATCGCGACCCGCACGACCGGGCGCCCTGGTGTTTTGACTGCCGCCGCATGGATCCTCCTCGCCCCCCATCCTGCGGGGGCTTTTTGGGGTGGTATCGGCGTTCGGGGACGACATCCTCACTCCGACTCACACGCGTTGCCCACTTTGCCCAGCCTCTGCCCAGACTTTGCCCAAGCGGGAGCCATCGAGCGGTTCGCATCCCACTCACCAGACAGACTCATCGGATAGGATTGCATCATCATGCTTCGCCCCGAAGAGTTTCTCGCGCCCGGAGGTCGACTGGCGGCGCGGCTGCCGGGCTGGGAGTCGCGGCCTCAGCAGGTGGACATGGCGGGACTGATCTCGCAGGCGATCGCCGAACGGCGGCATGCGATCGTGGAGGCGGGAACGGGCGTCGGCAAAAGCCTCGCCTACCTCGTGCCGGCCGTGCTGGCGGCCACCGACGACCAGGCCGATCCGCCGACGGATGCCGAGCCCGAGTGGGATGGCGAGGCCGTGGAAGCCCCCGATGATCCGCCGTCGCGCCGAGGCCCACGACGGATCGTCATCTCCACGCACACGATCGCGCTGCAAGAGCAGCTTGTCACGAAGGACATCCCGCTCGTGGCCTCGGTGATGCCCCGCGAGTTTTCGGCGGTGCTCGTGAAGGGCCGCGGCAACTATGTCAGCCTCCGACGGGTCGCCCTGGCGGTGGAGCGGGCTGGGAGCCTCTTCCCCGAGGATGCCGACGTGCGGGAACTGCATGATCTCGCATCGTGGGCACGAACCACGGGCGACGGGTCGCTCGCCGACCTGCCGACGGTTCCCTCGGCCGCGGTGTGGGACGAGATCCAAAGCGACGCCGGCAACTGCATGGGCCGGGCCTGCCCCACCTATCAGCGATGCCACTACTACGCGGCCCGCCGGCGGGTCCAGCACGCGCAGGTGCTGATCGTCAATCATGCGCTCTTCTTTTCCGATCTGGCCCTGCGGCGGAGCGGCGTGAGCCTGCTGCCACGGTACGACGTCGTCATCTTCGACGAAGCCCACATGGTGGAGAGCGTCGCCGGCGACCACCTCGGCATCGGTGTCTCGGACGCCGCGGTCGATCGCGTGCTGTCCAAGCTCTACAACGACCGCACGCACCGCGGCCTGCTGGTCCACTATCGGATGGACGACCTCCAGATCGACGTGATGCGATGCCGCCGGGCCGCCGAGGATTTTTTCACGGCCGTGCGGGCGAAGGTGGCCGGCCACGGCCCGCCCCCATGGCGGGTGCCGCAGCGGCGGATCGTGGCCGATTCACTCGGTGACTCCCTCTGTGGCCTGGCCCGATCGATCCGCACGGCCGCGGAGCAGATCTCGAACCAGGCCGAGCGTCATGATTTTCTGTCGCTGGCCGACCGGCTCACGGCCCATGCCGGCGCCGTGCATGCCTGGCTCGAGCAGAACGAGCCGGGGAGCGTCTGGTGGGTGGAGGCGTCGCGGTCTCGCCGTGGCCGTGAGCGGATCACGCTGGCAAGTGCCCCCGTCGATGTCGGCGGCCTGCTCCAGCGGGAGCTTTTCAGCAAGGTGGGCACGGTCATCATGGCCAGCGCCACGCTCGCCGTGGGGGCGCAGCCGCAGGAGGCCACCTTCGACGAGGACCGTGTTGGCTCCGATCCATTCGCTTATTTCCGCACCCGGATCGGACTTCGTGAGCCGCTGTCGAGGCAACTTGGCAGCCCGTTCGACTATGCCGCCCAGGCGCAGCTCATCCTCGTCGACCGGCTGCCCGATCCGGCCGATCGCGATGCCTACGACACGGCCGTCGTCGCGATGATCAAGCGCTACGTCGCGAGGAGCGATGGGCGTGCGATGGTGCTCTTTACGAGCCACGCATCGCTGGCCAAGACCTCGGCCGATCTGGTGGGCTGGTGCGCTCGAAACAATTTCCGGCTCGTGAGCCAGGCCGAAGGCCTCTCGCGGCAGCAGATGCTCGCCGATTTCAAGGAGGGCCCGGCGAGCGTGCTCTTGGGCACCGACGGCTTCTGGCAGGGGATCGACCTCCCCGGAGAGCAGCTCGTCAACGTGATCATCACGAAGCTCCCCTTCGCCGTGCCCGACCGGCCGCTCGTCGCCGCGCGGATCGACTCCATCAAGGCCGCAGGCGGCAATGCCTTCCGCGACTATCAACTGCCCGAGGCCGTGCTCAAGCTCAAGCAGGGGTTCGGTCGGCTGATCCGCACCCATGCCGACCGGGGGAGCGTCGTGATCCTCGACCCACGCATGCTGACGAAGCCGTATGGCCGCGTGTTCCTGGAGAGCCTGCCGCCGGCACGAGTCACCGTTGAATCGTTCGCCGAGACCGTCCGCACCTGATCCCCTCTCGCCGCGGCCGATGGGCCCACGGCCCGCCGGGGCGATTGTTCATCCGATCGTCGCGACCACGTGACGGAGATACCGCTCGAGGTCGGGCGGAATGCCTCCCGATGCGATCGCATCGTCCACCTGCTCCCGCAGCGCTTCCAGGCACTCCGCCGGCGTGGCGTCGTCGACGAGGTCGATCACCCTGTCGAGCGCGACGTGCGAATCGCCGGTGAGGTATCGGAAGAGCTGCGCGATCGAGGCGAGCCTCGGGTCGCCGCTGTTGGCCGCCGTGTCGTCGAGCAGCGTGCCGACGAGCGCGGCATTGATCGCAAGCCGCCGCTGCACCTCGGCCGCAGTCGCCGCCCGGAATCCGGGCTGCTCCTTGAGCGATGCGAACCGCTTGGCGTCGATCACGAGCACGTCGAGCCGGTTGGTCTCCCGCGTCATCACGGTGGCCACGGCCGGCTGGCCGCGCCACATCCCGATCTCGCCGAGCACCGTCGGCGATGACAGGGTGGCGACCTGCCTCGGCTCGGCCGCCTCGCCCATCGACTGCACGACGATCAAGGGCGCGGTGGTGGAGAGGAGAACATACATCTCCCCCACGGTCTGTCCCTGACGGATGATGGTTTCACCCGGGGCGAGCTCGATCGACCGCCGCTCGATCGGGCGGGCATCGTCTCCGTGGGTGTCGAGTTCGTGGAGCAGGATCGAACCGATCAGCCTGTCGGCCGTGAGATCGGACGGCGCGGTGCGGTAGGCAGCCCGCAGGGCGGCCACGTCGGGCCGCTGCCAGACGATCTGCCGCGTCGCAGCCCGGGCCTTCATCGCGGCCTCGGCATCGTCACGACGGAGCCGACGGCACCACTCATCCCGATGCCGCTCGAGCTCCTCGGGAATCACACCCCCGGGAAACAAAAACTGGGCGGTCTCTGGATCGATGTGCCGTCGCACGTGGCCCCGGACCGTCTCGCCCGATCGCTCGGCGGTGAGCGGAGCGATGCGGTGGGCGATCTCCTGGGCCATCCGCCGGACTCGTGACGACGGCGGCCGCTCGCGAAGCGTTCGGTCGTAGGCATCTCGAAACCGCTCGTGCGCCGCCAGATCACGGGGCACGCGGGTCAGCCCCGTCAGGCCTGCGACCTGGTAGAGCACCGTACAGAGCTGTTCGCCGAACGCCCGACCGCGAGCACTCTCGGCCGACAGTCCGCACAGGGCCAGCCCCCGTCGGATCGATTCGATGAAGGCGGTGGCGACATAGGCATAGTCGGCCTCGTAGCCGTCGATCACACGGGCCCCGTCCGACTGGCGGATCACGACTCCGGCGACATGGTGCCGGAGGTTCACGACCTCCACGAGCGACCGAAGATCATTCGAAGACCGTGGGAAGACGAAGGATCCCCAGAAGAAGTCGCTCGTGCCGAAGATCCGCTCGCCCGCGCGAACGAGCCCCTCGTTGCGATAGGAGGTGGCGACGATCGAGCTCACCAGGAGCGTGCGGTAGATGCCTCCCCAGGCGAATCCGAGCGTATCCCGCAGGAAACGGCCCCGATGGACGACGAGGTTTCGCAGCGTGAGGAATCGCCAGACGATCTGACGGCCGGCGGCCCGTCGGATCGAGGCCCAGGCCTCGTCGGGAACCGTGGGCAGCGAGATGATGTCGTCCGGGGCGAGATAGTCGTCCAGCGTGCCGCGTCGATCCGTGGGCCTGGAAGATGAAGCAGTCGTCATCGGAGCGATCGGCCTTTCATCGGGCGAGTCTATGTCACGAGCTGCAGCTCGGCCCAGGTCGTCGGGTCGCTGTCCCACGGAAACTCCGGCGGGGCAAGGCAGGGCACGCGACCGAGACGACGGTCGATGAGCGCCGCGAAGAAGCCGAGCCGCGGAATCTCGGACGGATCCCATCCGGGAAGCGCGGCGGCCGAGATGAATGCGTCGATCTCCCAGCCATCGGCCAGGAGCCTGCTTTCGATCGGAATCGAGCCGGCGGGCAATTCAGCCGGCATCTCGCTGGTGCGCGGGATCACTGCCGGCACGGCCACCGGCATGTCGGCGTTGCGACCGCCACCGGTGGGCAGCAGTGCGAGCCGCCGGCAGAACCGTCCGGCGCGGTGGCTCTCGCCGGTGGGCCGCGTGGCGATCCAGAGGTGGAGGCCGTCGCTATCCTCGGGCTTGGCCGGCTGGCACCATCGCGAGGCTCCGACGCCCCGGGCCACCCCCCGCACGCCGAGCCCCTCCTCGCTCCACGCCATCCACAGGCCGAGCAGGTCGGGCACCCCGGCTACGGCCGCCAGCGAGGGCAGGCGACAGTCGTCGTCGAGGTCTCGCGATCGGGCAGGCCAGAGTTTTTTTCGTTTCCGGCAGGGAAACCGGAACGTAAACAGCGCGGCGGGATTGACGAGCGGGCTCATGAGGCGTGTCCAAACATGTTCTATACTAGTGTGAGGCAGCCGTTTCGATGATTCCACGACGGACGAGCCAGGAACCCGCGGCGCCCGCAGGGGACGCAGATCGCCGATGCGAGTGTTGTTCGTAGCCAGCGAGGCGGCCCCCTTCGCCAAGACCGGTGGCCTTGCCGACGTGGCCGGCGCCCTTCCGGCAGCCCTGGCGCGGCTGGGCTGCGACGTCACGCTCGTGATCCCTGCCTACCGCGAGGCGCTCGCCCAGGCGGCCGCCCGTGGTCTGCCGATCGAGCCGACCGACATGGTCTTCCGCGTGCCGATTGGCACGCTCGACGTGGAGGCCCGGGTGCTCCGCAGCCGGCTTCCGGCGTCCGAGGGCGGCGGCTCGCCGACCGTGCTCCTCGTCTCCAACGACGCCTGCTTCGACCGCCCGACGCTCTACGGCGGCAGCGAGGACTACCCCGACAACGCCGAGCGGTTCACCTTCTTCTCGCGCGCCTGCATGGAGCTGGCCTGCCGACAGGAAAAGCCCTTCGACGTCATCCACTGCCACGACTGGCAGACCGGTCTCGTGCCGGCCTACCAGAAGCTCCTCTACCAATCATGGCCGTCGGTGCGCAACGCCCGCACGGTGATGACGATCCACAACATGGCCTACCAGGGACTGTTCTGGCACTGGGACATGCTGCTGACGGGCCTCGACTGGAAATACTTCAACTGGCAGCAGATGGAGTTCTACGGCCAGCTCAACCTGCTCAAGACGGGCATCGTCTTCGCCGACGCGCTCACCACCGTGAGCCCGACGTACGCCCGCGAGATCCAGTCCGCCCCCGGCGGCTGCGGGCTGGAGGGCGTGCTCGCCTCGCGGGCCGACGTGCTCACGGGCATCGTCAATGGGATCGACATCGACGCCTGGAACCCGCGGACCGATCCGCACATCCCACGGCCCTACGATGCCGCCACCGTGGCGGACGGGAAGTATGCCGCCAAGGTCGCACTGGCGGCGCGGCTCGGGCGTGCCGCGCCCGACGCCCGTCCGTTGGTCGCCTTCGTCGGCCGGCTCGCCGAGCAGAAGGGGGTCGATCTGGTCATCGAACTGCTCGGCCGGATGGCCGGCACGGGCCGCGCGCACTTCGTCGTGCTCGGCACCGGCAACAACGGCATCGAGGACTCACTGCGGCGGGTGGCGGCGTCGTTTCCCGGAACAGTCGATGTCGCCGTCGGATTCGACGAGGGTCTCGCCCATCTCGTGCAGGCGGCTGCCGACATGTCGCTCGTACCGAGCCGCTACGAGCCGTGCGGCCTCACCCAGCTCTACGCGATGCGATACGGATCGATCCCCATCGTGCGGGCCACAGGCGGCCTGGTCGATACGGTCATCGACAGCACGCCGGAGACGCTCCGGGCCGGCACGGCCAGCGGGTTCGTGTTCGAGGCATTCGATGCGGTCGCGCTGGAGCATGCGGTCCATCGGGCGCTCGAGGCGCATGCCGACGGTCCACTGTGGCAGGGGCTCGTGCAGCGTGTCATGGCCCAGGACTGGTCGTGGGATGCCAGTGCCCGCGACTATCTCTCGCTCTACGAACGAACGCTCCGCTCGTGAGCCGCGAAGCTGCGAGGGGATGTCACACTGGGCAAAAGGCCG
Source organism: Planctomycetia bacterium (assembly GCA_046092145.1). Taxonomy (GTDB): domain Bacteria; phylum Planctomycetota; class Planctomycetia; order Pirellulales; family UBA1268; genus CACORA01. The sequence continues at coordinate 46,377 of JBJTDB010000168.1, forward strand.
GCGGGAATGCGGCCCCGGCAGCCGAAGGGTGAACCGGTCATGCCCTCTCGGCCGATTCCAAGGTCATGCGTTGCATCATGCTCCGTCTTTGCGGAATCGTCTCGGTCGCCCTGGCCATGGCCGCCGGCTCGGATGCCGGGGCGGGGGGATTCTCGAAAGCCTTTCACTGCAAGGCGTGTGGCTGCGGGGCGGGTGGGTCGCCCTATGGCAACACCGGCTGTGGGCCGAGGTACTGGGGCGCCGTTCCCGAGGAGGGCTGGTGCCCGGATCCATGCGACCGCTGTGCACGGTGGCGGGGCTGCCAGGGTGCCGGGCCCGGGCTCGACATGCTGGCCCCGTGGCAACTCCCACCGGGCAGGGGCTTCATGAACGCCGAGCAGATGGGCTACGACACCCGCCACGGCTGCGATCGCTGTCACAGGTAACTGGCGGCGAACGTGATTTCGTCTCCTCGCTCCCGGCATGCCTCGCGGAGCGAGTCGAGAGCGTCGCCCGCGACGGCGAGTTCGACCAGCGACGGCAGCATCCCGCTGGCCTGCATGATGCTCGGCATGCCGTGATCGGTCGGCCGTGACAAGGCCGCCCGCAACGCCTCGGCATTGCGGCCAAGCTTCCAGAGCATATAGACGAGCGTGTCGGCCGGCAGTGTGCCCGCCTCCTCGAGGCGGGCCGCCGTGGCGGCCCGCTGAAAAAACGCGAGCGAGCGATCGATCTCGCGGCCCATGAGCGCCCCGAAGAAGAGCCGCGACGCCTCGGCCACATTCTCAAACGGCGACTCTCCCGGATAGTTCACCTCCTCGGGCAGGCGGCAGGCATACACCGCCAGTTCCCATGCCTTCTCGAGAATCGGCCGGTCGATGCAGACCCTGCCGATCCGCAGCACCGACTGCAGGTGCGAGACATCGACATGGATGCTCGGGTCGTTCGTCAGCCCTCCGGCCGCGTCGAGGAGCGCCACGATCGACTCGGCGGCATCACCGCGGTCGGCCGGCACGATCCCCCGGCGCCCGAGATCCGCGGCCAGCGATGCCGCAACCTCGTGATGCAGATGCTCGACGAGCACGGCCGCCGCATCCCGTTGCCGCACGGCCGGGAGCCTCGCCACCGCCTGCTCATACGCCGTGATCGAATTGCAGGTACCCTGCGACTCGATCACCAGACGGATGCCGAGAGCGGGATCGACTCCCTCCCACAGCGCGATCTGAACGATGTCCTGAAGCCGACCCGCGGCGATCTCGTCGTCGTCTGGCATCACACGAGCCAGCGCGGCGAGCCTGTGCGACACCTCCGACGGCTCCGCGGCCGCCCGCAGATACATCCATCCGGCGGCGACCTGCCCCTCGTCGAGAAGCGGCCAGCCCACCTCACGGCAGGCGGCAAGCGACTTCTCGTCGAGCTTCTCACGGGTTGCTTCGTCGAGCGTTCCGACGTCGCCCGTGGTGGGTAGCCCGAGCGCCGCGCGGGCTTCGAGCAATCGCAGATCGAAGAGCGCATGCCAGCGACGGCGGGTCGTCAGCGATTCGGCGAGCATGGCGAGCATCGCCGGCGTGCCCTGCGTGGCGGCGGCGTCGGCGAGGGTGTCGAAGAAATCATTCATGGCATACAACCTTGAGCTTCCGAGAGTGACGGTTCAGGGTGACGGTTCGGGGCGGCCCACGCCCCGTCGCCGGTCGTTCGCGTCAGACATCCTGTCCTCCGCTCACTCGGATCCTGACGGCGCGTCGCCATCCTGGCTGCGCTTGTCAGCATACGCCGGCTCTCGGGGCATGGGCCGCCCCTCACGGATTGTGCGAGTCGGTGAGCCCAGTCACAACGTAACACCACGCCCCGCTGCCCGCCTGGAGGGCGGGCGTTTCTTGCTTCACGAAACCCCTCGCCATCCTGGCCTCGGGTTTCTTCGCGAACCTCCGTTCGCTCTTGAGGGCCCTCCTTCCAGTCGGGCAGTCAATCTTTCGGCAAGCCCGGAGGCCGCAAGCGGGCCGAGGCCAGGATGGCGAGGCCCGCGCTCAAGACAGAAGGCCGCGTAGACGAGGCTTGGGCTTCCTCGTCTACGCGCCCTGGATCGGGCCGACCGGTCTGCCCGACGACCCGTCTTGTAGACCACCACCTGCCAATCCTCAACGGGCGAATTTTGGCCCGCGGCCCGGCCGGCGAATCCTGCCAAGCGAGGCAAAAAAGGATAACCCGGAAGGGGGGTCTTCCGTCGCGGCCGCGCGGGTGGGGCAGGCTGCGGGGGAAGGCCGGCGGATCACGGCATGCTGGCGCCAGCATGCTTCGCATGCACGTCGATCACCAGCGGTCGGTGGGCCGCTCGAACAGTTCGCGCATCAGGATCGCACGACGAATCGAGGCCGGATCACGCAGCATGCTCGCGATCTGCACGGCCAGCGGCGATCCACTCTGATGCGGCGTCGCATCGCCTCGCGACGAAGCCGTCTCGTGGGCGAGGTCGTGGGCAAACGCCTCCTCGACATGCTTCGCGATGCCCGAGGCGGCAAGCGTTCCACCGTCCGACAACGATGGCGCCGGATGTGCAAGAGATCTCGGCACCAGCGGCGTCGCGCCAGCGGCGCGCGTCGAAGACGACGGCGTGGGGCTGGCCCGCCGCGTGCCACCATCGCGCTGCGTCGCTGGCCGCCGGCCTTCCGGCGTGCTGCGACGCGGCGGGGAAGGACGTGGCGATTGCTCCCGCTTGGGCTCGCGTCGTGTCGCTTCCTGCAGCTGCTTGAGCTGCTCGATCTCTCGCTCGAAAAGCGCCCGCACATCGACGATCTCGCCAGGCAGTTCCAAGGGCCGTTTCGGCGCCACCGGCTTCGCCACGCGGCGGACGAGGCCGAACACCTGCGAGAGCACCCACACGACGAAGAAGATCGCGGGGACGAGACCCTCGAGCCAGTCGAAACCGGCGGCGAAGCAGGTGAGCACCATGTGGTCCTTCGCCTCAGCTGGTGGCCACCGCGGCCGTGGGCATGCTCCCGGTCGCGATCGTGCGGCGCATTTCCGTGTCGGCCTGGAGATTCTTGAGCTTGAAATAGTCGAAGATGCCGAGCTGGCCCGAGGTGAGCGAATCGGCGACGGCCTTGGGCACCTCTGATTCGGCCTCGACGAGCCCGGCCCGGCTCTCTTCGATGCTCGCGATCATTTCCTGCTCCTTCGCGACGGCCATCGCCCGACGCCCCTCGGCGTTGGCCCGGGCCACCCGCGTGTCGGCCTCGGCCTGATCGGCCTGGAGGCGGGCGCCGATGTTGGCCCCCACGTCGATGTCGGCGATGTCGATCGACACGATCTCGAACGCCGTGTTGGCGTCGAGCCGTCGGGCAAGCACCGTCTTCGAGATCACGTCGGGGTTTTCCAGGACGTCCGAATGGCTTTCGGCCGATCCGATGGCCGACACGATTCCCTCGCCCACGCGGGCGATGATCGTCTCCTCGGTCGCGCCGCCGATGAGCTGGTTGAGATTGGTCCGCACCGTCACGCGGGCCTTCACCTTCAGCTGGATGCCGTTCTTGGCGACGGCGTCGAGTGATTCACGGCCGCTGTTCTTGCCCGGGCAGTCGATCACCTTCGGATAGACGCTCGTTTGAACAGCCTCGCGGACATTGCGGCCCGCGAGGTCGATCGCCGTGGCCAGCTTCCAGTCGAGCTCCTTGATCTTCGCCTTGTTGGCGGCGATGAGCGCCTGGATCACCAGTGGCACACGACCGCCTGCCAGGAAGTGGGCCTCCATCGCCTGCCGCGTCACACCCGACGCGTCGCCGAGGCCTGCCTGCACCGCCATGATCTTGCTCCGCACGATCACGGTCGGGTTGATCTTCTTGAAGCTCATGGCCACGAGGTCGAAGAGCCCGATCCCGGCGCTCGAGGCATACGACTGCAGCCACAGCCGCAAGTAGCTGCCGAGCATGCCGAAGACGACAAGCAGGGCGAGGATGCCAAGGCCCAGAAGGATCAACGTCGGCATGGAGGCTCTCCGAAAACGGGACAGACCGGGCGGGCGGCGGCACCGTGTGGCCCGCGCTCTTGAGCAAGCGTGGTTCGGGGGTGGCCCGCAGTCAAGCGCGTGGCGGCTCGAGTTTCTCGAATTCGAACGACTCAAGCGCCGTTGAAAGCCCGGAATTCCCCTGCGTGCCCCCCTGCCCTGCGGCATCGGCGTCCTGGCCGGCCGCATCGGACGGCCCGGACCGTGTCGCGGCATCGCCCGGCGGTCCCGTCCGCTCGGCGCGGCGCACGATGAGCGAAAGCCCCTGAACGCCCGCCACCTCCACCAGGCCACCCGCTGCGATCGGCCCGCTCTCACTCATGGCGTCGATGAGGGCGTCGCCCACCCGGATGCGTCCCCACGGGAGCAGTTCGCTCACGGCCAAGCCGCTGCGGCCGACCAGGTCGCGGAGTTGGCGACGGCGGTCAGCCTCCGGAAGCACGTCGGTCGGATCGGGCGGCGGAGGCAGCACGCGACGACCGAGCGGCGTCTCCGGAAACCAGCGAAACGCCACTGCCAGCACCAGCGGCGCAGCGATGACCGTGATCGCCAGCACGACCATGCCGGCCGTCACGCCGATCTGAAGGAATGCCGCGGCAACGGCGGCAACGAGCGCCGCCACGCTGACGAACCCGAGGATGCCCCCCGACGGGATGAACACCTCGAGCACCATCACCGCCAGCCCGATGACCAGCAGCACCGCGATCCAGCTGATCGGGCTCATGCGTATCGGGTTCCTGAGGCGGCGGACTCGGGGCGCATCATCGTGCCAGAGATCGTACCACCAGCTTCCGCCCACGCACCTCGACCACACGGACGGGCATGCCCGGCTCGATCAGCTCCGCCTCTGCGACGACATCATGGATCGCGTTGCCGAGTCGGGCCTTCCCAGCGGGAGCCAGTCGTGTCGTCGTCGTTCCGTTCGTCCCGAGCAGCTCGTCGAGCGGCTCGACGTCGGCGGCATCGTCGGCCGCGGGGGGCACGAGGAGCACGTTCCGCAGCATCGGCGCCGATGGCAGCCACCGCCTCGCCACCATGGCGAAGAGACCCACTCCCACGACTGCGCCGAGAATGCCCATCAGCGACCACTGCACCTGCCGGATCTGATAGTCGTTGGCCGGGATCACGAACGACTGGCTGGCGAGCACCAGCGACGCGATCACCAGGATGCCGCCGCCGAGTCCGAGCACGCCGAATCCCGGCAGCACCAAGATCTCCAAGGCGAGGCAGATCAGCCCGGCGAGGAAGAGCATCACCTCCAGCCAGCCGGCCGTACCGTGCAGATACTGGCTCCAGAAATAGACGATGAAGGCGACCATCGACACGAAGCCCCCGATGCCGAAGCCGGGCGTGTGCAGTTCGATGTAGAGCCCGACGCCGCCGATCACCAAGAGCAGCCAGGCAAGCCCAGGGCTGGCCAATGCGTCGAGCAGCGTGTCGCTCCACCGCGGCTCGGCCATCGGAATGTCGCCCGAGAGCCCATAGGCCGCGCGAAGCCCGCCGAAGGTGTCGACGAGATGCGTGACGAGACCCAGCGGTTCCGCGGTGCGGCCGGTGAGCCGGATCGGCCCCACGCCCACGCGGCCTCCCGTCTGCCAGGCATCGCGGTCGTCGCGGGCGGCGAGTTCCTCGGCGCTCAGGTATTCGACCCGCCCCGTGGCCGGCTGCGAGGCCCGCTCGACATCGATCCCCGGCACGGCCAGCGCCACCGGCAGCGACCAGGTGCGACCCCGCCTCCGCGCCACGCCCTCCCGCCATGCGACGGCCACCGCCTGCGCCTGGCGCTCGCCCAACGTCGCCGCGCCCTCGCCACCGAGAATGGCATCGGGATGCATCACGAGATCGTCGCACGCAGCGGCGACAAGCGCCGCATCGGCGCGGGCCTCCTTCGGCACATAGGCGACGGTCCGCACCCGGGCGGGATCGAGATCGGCAAGCCATGTGGCCAGCACGAGGCTTTGCTCGGGGCTCCCCCCCGGGCTGTCGATCCGAAGGCACACGAGCGTGGCCCCCTCGGCCATCGCCGCTGCGATCCTTCCCTTGGCGCGGACGACCGCATCGGCCGTGATCGGCCCGCTGATCGCCACGACCGCCGGCCTCCAGCCTCCGCCCGTCGAAGGATCGATCTCGAGGGCCGAGGCATCGAGTCCGAGGCCCGTTGCCAGATCGGCCGGCGTGTCGGCGAGCCGTCGCACCAGTCCCAATTCACGGCCGCGCCTGCCGGTGAGTTCAAGCGGGGTGGGCCCCAGTTCCTCGGTGTCGAGAACGGTCACCCGCTCCCGCAGTCCGGCGATATCCGCGGCTTCCACATACTGCTCGCCCGACTCGGTCGACGCACGGATCACCCGCGCCGCGGGATCGAGAAGGGCCACGGCCACCGCCGTCGGCACCGCCCGCCGCCGCATGGCGATCTCGCGGTAGGCTGCCCGCATCGCATCGTCCACGACGGGCTCGTCGGTATTGGCGGGCCCGAGCACCGCGTCGGGAGCCATCACGATCTCCTCGCAGGCCAGCACCGCGAGCACCGCATGCCCCTGAATGCTCCGCGGCAGGAAGGCCACGGTCTTCACGCCGGCCAGTTTGTTCGACGAGAGAAATCTTGCCAGGTCGAGCGCGCGGCCAAAATCGCTCCCCACGAGGGCGTCGTCCTCGGGGGCATCGAACCGCAGCACGAGCACGCTGCGACCAGCCGCGTCGGGCGTGGGCTGTTCCCCGAACTGACCCCCAGGCCGATGCTTGAGCCGGTCGAGTTGCCTGAGGATCGCCGCCTCGAGCTGCGTGTCGCGGCTGCCGGTGATCGGCAGCTGCACCGGGAGCATCACCGCCTGCGGCTTCGGATCCTTCGCGAGCCCTGGCGCCGGGAAGGCGGCGGCGAGGGCGACCCCGAGCAGCACAGCCCGCGGAACCGCAGGCCATCCCAGGACGGCTCGGGATCTCGGTATACTCCGTCGCATGACACCACCCTCATCCACGTCGCGCTCGCCGCTCCTGGCGGAACTGATCGAACTCGTCGGCACCAAGGCCCTGAAGCGGGGCACGTTCACGCTCGCCTCGGGTCGCACCGCGTCATTCTACCTCGACGCAAAACAGGTCGTGCTCGATGCGCACGGCTCCATGCTGGTCGGCAGGGCGATTCTCGAGCGGCTCCAGTCGCTCGGGAGCCTGCCGCAGGCCGTCGGCGGGATGTCGATCGGCGCCGATCCGGTGACCAGTGCCGTGGTGACGATGGCCGGCGTCGCTGGGCTGCCGCTCAAGGGATTCATGGTCCGCAAGGAGGCCAAGGGCCATGGGATGCAGCGGTATGTGGAGGGACCGGTCGAATCCGGCCAGCGGGTCGTGATCGTCGAGGATGTGATCACGACGGGTGGCTCGTCGCTGGTGGCGATCGACCGTGCGCAGGAGTTTGGCCTGGTGGTCGAGCGGGTCGTGACGGTGATCGACCGGCTGGCCGGGGCCGAGGCGGCGCTCGCGGCCCGCGGGATCCCGCTGGAGTCGCTCGTGACGATCCGGGATCTCGGCCTGAATCCTGAGTGACCGCCACGGGGCCCACCCGTTGCCCCGGGAGCGGCCGCGACCGTAGGCTTGCAGGCATGGCGTCTGCCCTCCGTCTTTGCATCGCCGCCTTCGCATCGGCTGCCGCCTGTGCCGTCCTGGCCGCCGTGCCGACCGACGACGAGATCGCGGCGCTGGTGCGCCAGCTCGGCGACCCCGACTACGCCCGTCGTGAGATCGCCGCTGCGAAGCTGGAAGCGGTCGCCACCGAGGCCATCGACCACCTGCTGGCGGCGGCCGAGAGGAGCGACGATCTCGAGGTCTCGCTGCGGGCGGGCTGGCTGGTGGAGACGATCCCACTCGATGCCCCGACCGATTCTGCAGAGGTCGCCTCGCTCTTGGAGGGCTACACCGCGAAGAGCCTCGGCGAGCGGATCGTGATCATGCATCGGCTGCTCCGGCTCGACGACGACGCCGGCATCGCCGCTTTGGCACGCATCATCCGGCTCGGCCGGGATCCGACCGGAGCGAGGGTGGCCGCGGCGATCCTGGTGCGCGAATGGAGCCCCGGGGATCCCGCCTGGCCTGTCATCGTCGGCCACATGGGCCGCGGGCTCATTGAGAGCAGGCGCCTCCCGGCGAGGCTGCTTGCGTCGCTCATCGATTTTTCCCAGGCCGAGTCGGTCGATGGCCGCATTCGGGCCCTCGAGGCCGCCCGCGAACTGGTGGCCCTCCTCGATCGCCAGCGGCCAGACGACGATCGACGCGGAAAGGGACGAGACATTCCCGTGGAGGAAGAGGCCGCCTCCCCCGACCCGGCGCTGCTCACGCGGGATCTCGGCCGCACGACCCAGCGCATCTTCGAGCGGTGCCTCGTCCAGATGCTCGTGGAAGCCGGCCGCCGTGACGAGGCCGCCACCATCCTTCGCGCGACGCTCGCCGATTCACTCAGGCTCCCCGACGACGACCCGACCAAGCTCGCGATGATCGCCGACACGCTCGTGTGGGCCGCATCGCACGGCGTTCCCGAGGTGGTCGGCGGCATGCCGCCGGAGGCGTCGGAGATCGTCGCCAAGCCGATGATCCGCTACGCGATGGCCGTGTGTGAACGGGCGAGAGAGCAGGAGAACGAGGCGGAGCGGCTGGCGCGGAGCGCCTTCGAGGCCGGCAACGGCGATGCGATCGCCCGGCAGCGGGCCGGCATCTTGCTCGTGCGCTGGGGTGCCGGCGACTGGGCCTGCCGCGAATATGAAGCCGTGGTCAACGACGAATCGTTTCCCGTGACACAACGGGTCGATGCGTCGATATTCTATTCGGAGTTTCTCCACGACCGGGGCCGTGACGGCGAAGCGGCGGGCGTCCTCCGCGCGCTCGATCTCGGCGAGCATCGACCACGACACGACGTCCTCAGGCAGATGGGCCGCGATCCCGACGCCACGGAGGCCCGCATGTTTTATTTCGAGGCATGCGACGCCGCCGCCCGTGGGGATGCCGAGGCGGAGCGGAAGGCCCTGGAGAAGGCCACCCGCACGCCCCGGGGGAAGGATGTCGATGCCCTGATCGCCCTCTACCGTTCGGGCGAAGGCAGTCCCGAGGCGAGAGCGATCGCCGTCACACGGATCAACGAGGCGCTCAAGCAGATGGAGGCCCGGATCAAGGAGACGCCCGACGAGACCAACGCCTACAACGAGTATGCCTGGCTCGTCGCCAACACCGAGGGGGATGTCGCCAAGGCGCTTCGCTATTCGAAGCGCACGCTCCGCGACTCGTTCGACAATGCCAGCTACCTCGACACGCTCGCCCACTGTCACGCCGCCACGGGCAACATCGCCGCGGCCATCCGAACGCAGCGGCTCGCCCTGCGACAGGAGCCGAACACCCGCATGATCCGTGTGAACCTCGAGCAGTTCGAGCGGCGTGCCGCAGCCGCGACATCCGAGTGAGCACCCGACCCGATGCCCCCGACACACCGGCTTGACATCGGCGGCACACCCTTCGCCGTTCATACGCGGGGCGCGGGCGTGCCGCTCCTCCTGCTCCATGCGTTTCCGCTCGACCATGGCATGTGGGAGGCCCAGGAGCCGCTTGCCGAGTCGGTGCGGCTGATCGCGCCCGATCAGCGCGGCTTCGGTGGCACCGCTGGAGATCCACCCATCGCGAGCATCGCCGGCATGGCCGACGATGCCGTCGCCCTGCTCGACAGCCTGCATATCGACGAGCCGGCCTTCGTCTGCGGCGTGTCGATGGGAGGCTATGTCGCCCAGCATGTCGCCGCGCGGCATCCGGATCGTGTGCGTGGGCTGATCCTCTGCGACACGAAGCTCGATGCCGACACGCCCGAGGCCCGGGCCGGCCGGGAGGCCCTCTCAGCGAAGGTCGGTCGCATCGGAACCTCGATCCTGGCCGATGCGATGCTCGGAAAATTGCTCGGGCAATCGGAGGCGGCTCGGGCAGCCGTTCGGCGGCCGGCGATCGAGGATCTGCTCAGGCGGACGATCGAGCGGCAGCCTGTGGAGACGATCCGTGCGTCACTGGCCGCGATGGGTGGCCGGCCCGACATGACCGCGGTGATGCGGACCGTCCACGTGCCGACGCTTCTGGTCGTCGGCGAGGAAGACACGTTCACGCCGCCAGACGTGATGCAGCGGATGCAATCCGTTCTCCCCGATGCGACGCTGCTCGTCGTGCCCCATGCGGGGCATCTCGTGCCGCTTGAGGCGCCCGAGGTGTTCAACGCGGCGGTGGTGGACTTTCTCGGGGTGGTTGCGGCCCGCGACGCGGCGGCCGCTCCCACTCGTTGAACGGCCGCGGCGGCAGTCGCGGCTGGCGGTCGAGGCGTTCGAGCCGCTCCCGCAGCAGGTCGATCTGTTCGAGCACGCGAGGATCGACGCCGGGGGCCGTGAGTCGGCCGACGGCAGCCCCTCCGAGAAACGCGGCGACGACCAGCCCCACGGCGACCAGCCACGAGCGGGTCGAGGGCGATGCCGCATGACGCCGGGCCGAGAGGGCCACCATCTCGATCGTCGAGGCGGTCGCGTTCGGCGGGGCGGCCGACCGTGGCAGGGCATCGAGCGCGAGCCACACATCGCCAAGCGCCGCGGCCGGATCATCGCCGCGATCGGCGGCGGAAACATTCAGGTGGTGATCTCCCGAGGATCTGGTCATGAAGCCCCTCCGTCCATGTAGGCCGCCAGCGCCTCGCGAAGCTGGTCGCGTGCCCGGAAGAGGAGCGACTTGACCGCCGGCACGGTGATCTCCATGGCGGCGGCGATTTCCTCGTAGGAACACTGCTCGAATTTTGCCAGGAGCACGGCCATCCGTTGCCGATCGTTGAGCGTGAGCATGGCCTGCTGCACGATCGCCTGCAGTTCGGTGCGGCCGGCGAGCCGTGCGGGGAGCAGTCCGCTGGCGGCCACGGCTATTTGGTCGAGGCCGATTCCGCTCGACGACGCCGACACACTGACGGGCATGCCCCGTTCCTTGCGGCGGTAGGCCCGTTGCCGCAGGTCGCTGGCGACGTTGTTGGCGATCGTGTGGATCCAGGTCGTGAACTTGGCCGACGGCGTGTAGGTCGTGCGGGCTCGGTAGACCCGCATGAAGACCTCCTGGGCGAGGTCTTCGGCGGTGGAATGGTCACCGGTGTGGTGGAGGAAAAGCGTGACGAGCCGATCCTGCCAGAGCGAGACCAACTCCTCGAACGCCTCCGCATCCCCATCCCGCACCCGAACCATGAGCGCCGTCGAGGGATCAAACGACGAAATGTTGCTGGTCGCCGTCACTCACACCGCCACATTTCAGTGCCAGGACTGGAGCACCCCTCGATCCGCCTCACCGCCGTGCCGCCGCCCCACGGCGGCCCCGCTCGCCCGGATGTGCGAGCGGCCGCTCGTCGAGCGAAACCTTGGCTTTCGCTCGACGAGCAAGGCCTGCGGGGGCCATGGATGGCCCCGCAGGCCTAAAACTGGAGCGGAGGAGGATCGAACTCCCAACCTCGGCATTGCGAACGCCGCGCTCTCCCAGTTGAGCTACCGCCCCGATCGGGGAATGGTTGTGAAACCGGTTTCCCTCGGGAAATTTGATCCTACGGCACCCCCGACGGCCTGTCCAGCATCATCGGCTCTTCCCCCATCGCACGGGCCGCGACGCGCTACAATGGTCCCATGCACGTCCCCCCCATCGTTGTCCGCGGCGCACGGGAGCACAACCTGCGCGACGTCACGGTGGGGCTGCCCCGGGGGCGGCTGGTCTGCCTGTCGGGCGTGAGTGGCTCCGGAAAATCGAGCCTCGCCTTCGACACCCTCTATGCCGAGGGTCAGCGTCGATACGTCGAGAGCCTCTCCACGTTCGCCCGACAGTTCCTGGGCCAGCTCCCGCGGCCCGACGTCGATTCCGTCACGGGGCTCTCGCCATCGATCTCGATCGCCCAGAAGTCGGCCGGCACCAACCCGCGCTCGACGGTCGCGACGATGACCGAGATCCACGACTTCCTCCGCGTGCTCTATGCCCGCGTCGGCACGGCCCATTGCCCGGAGTGCGATGCGGTGCTCGAGGCCCAGCCACGTGATCAGATCGTCGAGCGGATTCTCGCCGCCCGCGGCGGCGAGCAGGTGATGGTGCTGGCGCCGCTGGTTCGCGATGCGAAGGGAGAACACCGCGATCTTTTCACCGACCTGGTGCGGCAGGGCTTCACACGGGCGCGGGTCGATGGCGGGGTCTGCCGCGTCGAGGATCCGCCGGCACTCGAGAAACTGCTCAAGCACACGATCGACGTGGTGGTCGATCGCCTGGTGCCATCGGAAGCGTCCCGCAGTCGCGTGGCGGAGGCGGTCGAGCTGGCCCTGCGGACCGGCGGAGGACAGGTGATCGTGGCTCGCGACGGCGACGAGCCCGACGATCTCATCCTCTCGAGCCACTATGCCTGCGTGCGGTGCGGCGTCAGCTACTCCGCGCCTGAGCCGCAGCTGTTCAGCTTCAATAGCCCCCAGGGGGCCTGCCCCACATGCGATGGCCTCGGCGACATCTACGGCATCGATCCGGAGAAGCTCGTCACGGCCCCGGAGAAGTCGCTGAAGAAAGGCTGCATGGGCGTCCTCGGATCGTTCCGCGACATGCCCCGATGGATGCGGCGGCTCTTCAACGGCGTGGCGGTGCATGCCGAGAAGAAGCGGAAGTGGCCGGCGGGCACGCTCCTCGACACGCCGTGGCAGGATCTCACGGCGGTGCAGCAGAAGGTGTGGCTCACGGGCACGGGCGTCGAGGAGATCTCGATCTCGTGGCGGCGTGGCCGGGCCGAACGGGGCGCGCGAACGAAGTTCGAGGGCATCCTCGCGATGCTCGCCAACCGCTGGCGCAACGCCAAAAGCGGCATCATGCGGCGGATGCTCGAGAAGCTGATGCGGGTCACGCCCTGCCACGACTGCATGGGGGCGAGGCTCTCCCGACAAGCCCGTGCGGTGAGGATCACCAGCCGTTCGGGAGCGGGAACCGTGCAGCCGGCGACGAAGTCCCGGGCCCGCCGCTCGGCGGGAGTCGATCTCTCTCTCGATGCGCTCTGCGCGCTCCCGATCGCCGATGCCCGGTCATTTCTTTCCGACCTCGTCCTCGACGACACGCAGCAATTGATCGCGGCGGAACTCTTGAAGGAGATCCGCTCCCGTCTTCAATTCCTCGACGAGGTCGGCCTCGGGTATCTCGCCCTCGATCGCAAGGCCCCCACGCTCTCCGGTGGCGAGAGCCAGCGGATCCGGCTCGCCGCCCAGATCGGCTCCGGCCTCTCGGGAGTGCTCTACGTGCTCGACGAACCCTCGATCGGCCTCCATCCGCGGGACAACGTGAAGCTGCTCGGGGCGCTGGAGCAACTCCGCGACAAGGGCAACACGGTCGTCGTGGTCGAGCATGATGAAGACACGATCCGGGCCGCCGACTGGGTGGTCGATTTCGGGCCCGGCCCCGGGAAGCGCGGCGGCGAGGTCGTGGCGGAGGGCACGCCCGACGCGATCGCCCGCAGCGACCGCAGCGTCACGGGGCGTTTTCTCTCCGGCCGCGACGCGATCGAGGTGCCCGAGAAGCGGCGAAAACCATCGGGCGTGTCGCTCAGGCTCGAGGGCGTGCGGCACAACAACCTCACCGGCATCGATATCGACATCCCGCTGGGGCTCTTCGTCTGCGTGACGGGCGTGTCGGGAAGCGGGAAGAGTTCGCTCGTCGGCGACGTGCTCGAGCCGGCGCTGCGGCAGCTTCTCGGCAGCGAGGTGGCGAGCCCCGGTGCCTTCAACTCGATCGACGGCGCGTCGCATCTCGACAAGGTGATCGTGATCGACCAGTCGCCGATCGGGCGGACGCCCCGGAGCAATCCGGCGACGTATGTGAAGGTCTGGGACGACATCCGCAATCTCTTCACGATGCTGCCCGAGTCGAAGAAGCGGGGCTGGAAGGCGGGCCGCTTCAGCTTCAACGTGGCCGGCGGCCGGTGCGAGGCCTGCGAGGGTAACGGCTCGACTCGGCTCGACATGGATTTTCTCGCCGATGTCTGGATGACCTGCGAACAGTGCGGCGGCGCGAGGTTCGCGAAGGACACGCTCGAGGTCCGCTGGAAGGGAAAAAATGTCGCCGAGCTGCTGAACATGGAGGTCGGCGAGGCACGAGAGATCTTCGCCGACGCGCCCGACATCGCCCGCAAGCTCGAGACGCTCTGCGACGTCGGCCTCGACTACCTGCACCTGGGCCAGCCCTCTCCGACGCTTTCCGGCGGCGAGGCCCAGCGGGTGAAGCTCTCGCGGGAGTTGGCCAAGCGATCGACGGGTAGGACGCTCTACATCCTCGACGAGCCGACGACGGGCCTCCACATGGCCGATGTTCGGCAGTTGATCACGGTGCTCGAGCGGCTGGTGGAGGCCGGCAATACCGTGCTCGTGGTCGAGCACAACCTCGACGTCGTGAAGCGTGCCGACTGGGTGATCGACCTCGGGCCCGAGGGTGGCGCCGGCGGCGGCAGGATCGTGGCGGAGGGCACGCCCGAGAAGGTGGCGAAGGTGAAATCGTCGCACACCGGCCGCGCCCTCGGCCCGGTGCTCGCGGCTGCCAAGGATCGGGAGGCGGCCTCCCGAAAATCGCCTGCGGTGCGGCGTCGCAAGGCGACCGATGCCGCCGCCATCCGGCAGGCGACGCTCGACGCCGTCGCGAAGGCATCGCGGGATCCCGGCCCTCCGGCGATCATGATCCGCGGTGCGTCGCAGCATAATCTCAAGCAGGTCGATGCCGACATTCCGCGTGGCGCGATGACCGTCTGCTGCGGCCCGAGCGGCTCGGGGAAGACGTCGCTGGCGTTCGACACGCTCTATGCCGAGGGGCAGCGCCGCTATGTCGAGAGCCTCTCCCCCTATGCCCGGCAGTTCGTCGGCCAGGTGCCGAAGCCGGTCTTCGAGCGGATCGAGGGGCTTTCTCCCGCCGTGGCGATCGAGCAGCGGGCGGGAGGGAGCACGCCGCGATCGACCGTCGGCACGCTCACGGAGATGTACGACTTTTTCCGCGTGCTCGCCGCCCGGCTCGGGGTGATGCACTGTCCTGATTGCAGCACGCCCGTCGGGGCCCAGAGCGTCGATCAGATCGTCGAGCGGCTGCTCGCCTTTCCGGCGGGCACGCGGCTGCTTCTGCTTGCGCCGGCGGAGCTGCGTGTCGGCCAGTCCCCGGAGGCGTTTTTTGCCAGTCTGCGGGCGGCGGGCTACGTGCGGGTGCGGATCGACGGCACGACCATGCACCTCGACGACAAGCCCTCGCTCGACCGAAAGCGGAAGAGCCGGATCGAGATCGTGCTCGACCGGGTGACGGCCAATCCTGCCGACCGCAGCCGGCTCGCGCAGAGCGTCGAGGCGGCCTTCGACGCCGGTGGCGGCACGATGCTCGTGGCCCGCGCGAACGACGGGGCCGACGAGCCCGAGTGGCCGGTCGAGGTGCATAGCCGGAAGCTCGCCTGCCCGTCATGCGGCCGGGGGTTCAAGCCGCTCGAACCGCGGCAGTTCTCGTTCAATAGCCCGCTCGGCTGGTGCCCCGGCTGCGATGGCCTCGGCACACGGACGGGCGTGGAGCATGCCTCACTCGTGCGGGATCCATCCGTCTCGCTCGGCGAGGGGGCGCTCGAACTGTGGCCGTCGCTCTCGGCGCCGGTGGGCCGGGCGATGCTCGAATCGCTCTGCCGGGCGACGGGCCTGCCGATCGACGTGCCGCTGGCCGATCT
>JBJTDB010000169.1:0-2015 GCA_046092145.1 Planctomycetia bacterium
GCGACCGCCGCATACTAGAACTCCCGTGGGACCGACGCCTACTTTCTCGGCGCCGGGAGCCCCGACTAAATCCGGTTCGTCCGCGGCTGAACCGAAGGCATAAACCTCGTCGCCAACGTGCTCGCGCCGCGGCCGAGGCCCGGCGCGAGCACATTGGCGACGAGGTTGATGCCTTCGGTGCAGCCGCGGACGAACAGGATTTCGTCGGGGCTCCCGGCGCCGAGAAAGTCGGCGCCGGTCCGACGGGAGTCCTCGTAGGCGTCGGTCGCGCGGGCTGCAAGCGTGTGGGCACCGCGGTGGATGTTGGAGTTGTCGTGGGCATAAAAGTGCGCGATGGCGTCGGTCACCGCCTGCGGCTTTTGCGTCGTGGCGGCGTTGTCGAACCAGGCCAGCGGCTTGCCATGAACCCGCTCACGCAGAATCGGAAAGTCACGGCGAACCGCATCGACATCGAAGAAGGGCGAAAGCTCTGGCGACGGCGATGCCGCCACGGGCATTCCGCCAAACCGCACCGGCGGCAGATGCAGGTGATCGAGCCCACGAATGCGGCCCACGAACGCCCGCACGCCCGAGAGATCGGTCAGGGGGGCCGCAGCGGGCAGGGGCGCCGCCGGCACGCGACCGGCTGCAGGAAAGAGACCGGGACCGGCAAACGAGGGAACCGCCACATCTGGCATGGTCGGCACGAGCGGCTCCGGCTCGGGAAGCCGCGGCGATCCCGCGCCGTCGGCCGCGACCGCCTCGGCGAGCAGGAGTCGGGCCGCCTTCGTGATGTCTTCCGCGCCGTGCATCAGATGCCGGATCCTTCGCCGAACGCCGTTCGGCCATCGGAGCGGTAATCGTGATAGTAGCCCACCTCGACGTTCTCGAGCACGCCAAGCGCGTCGTCGGTGAGGACGGCGAGCGAGAAGTAGTTGGTGAGCAGATACGACGCCACTCCCAAACTGTCGAGCCCCATCAGCCGCGCCGAAAGGCTCGGCATGATCTCGCCCGGGATGCCCGTCTGGTGGAGGCCGACAACGCCCTGATCGGCCTCGCCGACCCGCATGAGCAGGATGCTCGTCGTGCCGAACGACTGGCTGTAGCCGGAGCGGCTCTTCACCTCGAGCTTGTCGCAGGGCACGAGCGGCACGCCCCGCCACAGGATCAACGGCGTGCCATGCAGGACCGTCGTCACCGGGGGAACGCCTCGCCGCGTGCACTCCCGCTCGAAGGCGGCGATCGCCTTGGGGTGGGCCAGGAAAAACGCCGGCTTCTTCCAGACGAGCGACAGCAGTTCGTCGAGATCGTCGGGCGTGGGGGCCCCATACCGTGTGCTGATTCGCATCGCCGGATCGACCGAATGCACGAGGCCGAACCGCTGACTGTTCACCAGATCCCACTCCTGCCGCTCCTTGATCCCCTCGATCGTGAGTCGGATCTGCTCCTCGAGCTGGTCGTAGGGGCCGTTGTAGAGGTCCGACACCCGCGTGTGGACGCGTACGACCGTCTGGATCGCGGAGAGGGAATACTCCCGGGGATTGGCGGCGTAGTCGACGAACGTCTCGGGGATCTCGACGTTCTCGGCAAATCCGCTGACGAGATCGATGTTCCGCTCGCCGTAGCGGTTAACCGTGCTCCGCAGTTCGAGGTGCTCGTCGATCGCCTTCTGGAAATCGCCTCGCAGGGTGGGCAGATTGTCGAGGACGGCGTCGAGGTCGCGGCGCGAGAGGGTGAGGAGCACGCAGGGCGTGATCGTGCGCACGGTGATGTCGCTCGGTCGATCGCTGACCAGATCGACCTCGCCGAAGAACTCACCCTCCGTGAGGAGCGCGGCCCGCAGGTCGCGGCCGTGGGCTCCCTTCGAGAGGATTTCCACCTGCCCCTGCGCGATGACGAAGAAGGTGCTGCGGTCCTGGCCTTCGATGATCAGATCGCTGCCGAGCGGAACCTCCTCCGTGCGGAATCTCGGCTGCATCCGGTCGAGCACCGCGTCGGGCAGCTTCGCGAAGAGCGGCACGCTTCGCAGGGCGCTT
>JBJTDB010000170.1:0-12268 GCA_046092145.1 Planctomycetia bacterium
ATATGGCGCACGGTTCGATCGACGAACACCAGCAGACGCTCGACCGGATTCGCCGCGTGTCGGAGGAACTCGTGCGGCCCGTCGGGGTGCTCGTCGATCTCGCCGGGCCGAAGATCCGGCTGGGTGAACTGCCCGGCGGCGCCGTCGAGTGCGTTGAGGGAGCATCGATCTGGTTCGTCCGTGGGGCTGAAAGCGACGCCGCCGATCGGTTCGTGACGACCTACGCCCCGCTCATCGACGAACTGGCCGTCGGCGACGCCGTGATGCTGGCCGACGGCACGATCAGCCTCGTCGTGGAGGAAAAGTCGCCCGACTCCGCGCGGTGTCGCATCGTGCAGGGGGGCGTGGTCCGCAGCCGGCAGGGCGTGAACCTTCCGGGCGTGAAGCTCTCGGTCGCGGCGATGAGCCAGGCCGACTGGCAGCATGCCGAATGGGCCGCCGCGGCCGGGGCCGATTTCGTCAGCCTGTCGTTCGTTCGCAGTCCCGTCGAAGTGAAGTTGCTCAAGGAGCTGCTTCGCACCCGTGGCTCGCAGGCCCGCGTCGTGGCGAAGATCGAGAAGCGCGAGGCGATCGAAAATCTCGACACGATCGTGGAGGCGGCCGACGCCGTCATGGTGGCCCGAGGCGATCTCGGCGTGGAGACCGACGTCGCCAGCATGCCGATGGTGCAAAAGCGGATCATCCGTGCCTGCCAGCGGTATCAGAAGCCGGTCATCGTCGCCACGCAGATGCTCGACAGCATGCAGCACGCCCGCCGGCCGACGCGGGCGGAGACGACCGACGTCGCCAACGCCATCCTCGACGGCTGCGACGCCTGCATGCTTTCCGGCGAGACGGCCATCGGCGAGCACCCGCGGCTCGTCGTGGAGATGATGCGTCGGATCGCGAGCGAGACGGAGAAGCAATATCTCGCCGACCGCTGGCGATACATGGAGGGGCGGTTCATGGCCGAGCGAGGCTCGGCCGGTGTGCCGGTGCAGGAGTTCCTGCCGGCCCCCGAATTCCTTGTCGATGGCCTCCATCCGATCACGCAGGCGGTCGTCGATGGGGCCAGCCGGATCGCCGGCGAACTCGACGCCAAACTTTTCGTCGTCGCCAGCCGAAGCGGCGTGACGGCGATCGCCCGCTCGAAGCGACGGGGCGCGGTGCCGACCATCGGCCTTTCCGACAACGTCGCCGCGCTGCGGCAGATGGCGCTCTATTGGGGCGTCACGCCGGTGGCCGGTGTCGCGTCGCACGACATCAACCAGCTCCTCGAGCATGTGAGTGCCTGGGGACTGCGCGAGGGGCGGCTGCAGCGTGGAGACCGCATCGTGCTGGTGGCGGGAATCGGGTTTGGAACCGGCGGCCACAACATGGCCCTTGTGCATGAGGTATGACGACGATGAAGAAGAAGTGCGTGTTGGCGTATTCGGGCGGATTGGATACGTCGGTGATCCTCGGCTGGCTCATCGAACAGGGCTACGACGTCGTGGCTGTCTACGTCGATCTGGGGCAGCCGTGCGAGGATCGGGCGGCGATCCTCAAGAAGGCCCGCGACTGCGGCGCCATCAAGGCCGAGATCGTGGACGTCCGCGAGGAACTGTGCCGTGACTTCGCGTTTCCCACGATGCAGTGGCAGGCCCGCTACGAGGGAACCTACCTGCTGGGCACGTCGATCGCCCGGCCGCTCATCAGCAAGGTCTGCGTCGAGATCGCCCACCGGGAAGGAGCGACGGTCTACGCCCACGGTGCCACCGGCAAGGGAAACGACCAGTGTCGGTTCCAGCTCGCCGCCGAGGCCCTCGATCCGTCGATCACGGTGCTGGCCCCCTGGCGGATCGCGGCCTTCCGCAGCCGCTTCCCCGGTCGCAAGGAGCTGATCGAGTTCTGCGAGCAGAAAAACATTCCCGTCAAGGCATCCAAGGGGAAGCCCTACAGCTCCGACGAGAACTGCCTCCACACCAGCTACGAGGCAGGCCTGCTCGAGGAGCTCACCACCGACGGCCTGGGGCTCGTCGAATTCGGCATGACCGTCTCCCCGCAGGCCGCGCCGAACGTGCCCGAGACCGTGACGATCGACTTCGAGGCCGGGACGCCGGTGCGGGTCAATGGCAGGTCGCTCGAGGCCCATGAGATCGTGCTGGCCCTCAACGAGATCGGCGGCCGCAACGGCATCGGCAGGAGCGACATCGTCGAGAATCGTCTCGTCGGGATGAAGAGCCGCGGCGTCTACGAGGCGCCGGGCATGACGCTTCTCTACGAGGCCCATCGGCTCGTCGAGCAGATGACGCTCGATCGCGATCTCGTGCATCTCCGCGATCGGCTCTCGCCGGAGGTGGCCGAGATGGTCTATTACGGCTTTTGGTATTGCGCGAAGATGGACGCGCTCATGGCCTTCAACCGCGAGGCCCAGAAGCCGGTGAGCGGCACCGTCACGCTCGACCTCTACAAGGGCAACATGCTCGTGAAGAGCCGGGCGAGCGGCAACAGCCTCTACGACGCGGCGATCGCATCGATGGAGGCGGGCGGCTCCTACAATCAGGACGACGCCGAGGGATTCCTCCGAATCCTCGGAGTTCCGCTTCGGGTGCAGGGAGCGGCGCGGCCGAGGATCTGACGCCGAAACGTGGTCCCGCCAGGAACGACACCGCCGCTTGCGATCGTGGCATGGCCGCTCGTGGCCAGGATCGACGCTCGCAGGCCGGCGTCGTGGATCGGGTTGGCCGTGGCCGCCGCGGCGCCGTGGGCGGGAGCGCCCCTGGTGGCGATCGCCATGGCGGCGGTTGCCGTCATCGCGGCGGTCGGTGCCCTGCCTGAATGCCCGGGCAGGCGGCTTGGCGTCGCCTGGCTTCTCGAACGGGCGGCCTGGCCGGCAGCCGGTGTGGCGGCGGGCGGCCTGTCGACCTGGATCATGACGCCGGCGTCGGGGCCAGTCGCCGTGGCGGCGGTGCTCGGCGTGGTCATGGCCACGGTCACGGCGCTGGTCACGTCGCGGCCGACGGCACATGCCGCCGACTCGGCGAGTCTGTCGCTTGTGATCGCGGCGATGTCGGCCGGTGCCGGCATGGTCACCCATTCTGTCGCAATCGCCGCGGCTAGCTGGTTTCTGACGGCGGCCGGTGCGATGGGGCTCGCGCGATCTCGGTGGCCTGGCATCGGGATCGAAGGCCGTCTTCCGCGTGGCACGGGCGACATGAGTGGCGGCGGCCTCGTGTCGCAGTCGCCGATGCGTCGTCTGCTCGGTCGGATCGCGATGGTCACGATGGTGGCCGCGATGGCGGTGTGGCTTGTGCTCGATCACGAGCGGGCCGATCAGGCGGTGCTCGTCGGCGTGGCCTGGATGGTCTGCCTGGCGGTGCCTGCCGCGTTTTTGCAGGAGTGGTGCGGACCGTCGTGGCGAGGGCTGCTCCGTTCGGCGGCCCACCAGCGCCGCGGAATTCGATTCGGCGGCCTGCCGGTCGGGATGGCGATGCACAGCACGATCCGACATGCGGCGGTCTTGGGATGGCCGGCGATGGTGGCCGCGGCAGTGGGCTTTGGAGGCCCGGCCGGTCCGTGGCCCGGGCTCTGGGTCGCCGGCGGAATCGTGGCGGTCGCTGCCGTGATCATCGTGATCGATGCGATCGGCTCGGCGTGTGGCGGCTCGCAGGAGTCGTCATGTGCCGCCTGCATGATGATCGTGGCAGTGGCGTTGTTCATGGCCTCGAATAACGTCGCCGCGTGGTTGCCCAGTCTGCCCGTCTTTCCTGGTCGGTGATGTCGTGGTCTCCGATGTTGAGCAATCCGCCGGTTCCTGTCACACTCGCCAGTCTGCGCACGTCATCGGCGTGCAGGCCTTCTCGGCAACGTCCTGTGAAGATGGGGAAGATTCCCGCCTGCATGTCGAGAAACCGTGCCAGCTGATTCGATAGAAGGTGGACGCGCCGATCGGGCGGAGTCTGCCACCTCGACAAGGAGTGTTTCCGTGCTTGGACTGAACAGGATTCGATGGGCCGCCGGAGCGAGCTGGTCGAGATGGGCGGCGGCCTGCTGTGGGCTGATGCTGGCGTTCCTTTCGGTGGCCGCGTCGGCCGGATCCTTTCCTCCGAGCGAAAGCGTCTTCCCGGCCACGACCAAGGCCTGGCTGAGCATTCCCGACGGCCGTGGGTTTGGCGACGCATTCAAGCGGTCGAAGTATGGCCAACTGATCAATGATCCCAAGATGAAGCCCTTCGTCGAGAACTTCCGCAAGCAGCTCACCGAATCGAACGGGAAGCGGCTTGCGAACCTCGGCATCACGCCACAGGATCTCGAGAACGTGCCCGGGGGCGAGATCGCCGCCGCCGCGATCGAGGTCGACGACGGTCTGCTTGCGACGGTGCTGCTCGTCGATACCACCGGTCACGATGCCGAGGCCGACGCCCTGCTCGCCACGATCCGCGAGCGGTTGGTGGAGCGGAAGGCGACCAAGCTCTCCGTGCAGGGGATGCCGGAGCAGATCAGCGTCTACCAGTTGCCGCCCTCCGCCGACTCCGCGATCCGCGAGGGCGCAGGCTCGCGCCAGCGGCGCGTGGCCGTTGCACGGGGGCCGGCCGTGCTCGTGGTCGGCGACCATGCCGCAACGGTGGCCGATGTCTTCGCCACGCTCTCCAAGGGGCGGGCCGACAGCCTCGCGTCGCTTCCGGGCTTCGTCGCTGTCACGAAGCAGTGCGGCCCTCGTGTACCGTCGTCTGCCGCGCCGCTCCGCTGGTACATCGATCCGTTCGGCTTCGCGAAAGGCTACCAGAAGACCAACCCGCCCCGCGAGAAGCGGAAGGGCCCCGACTTCGTCGCCATCCTCGGCCGCCAGGGATTCGATGCCGTGAAGGCGGCCGGCGGATTTTTCGTCTTCGACGACGGGATCCATGAGATGCGGCACCACGCCATGATCTACGCGCCGCCGCTGGCCGGTCGTCAGCCGTTCGCGGCCGACCGCTTCGATGGCGCCGCCCGGATTCTGAACTTCCCCGATGCCGACACGGTGGCGCCGCCGTCGTGGGCCCCGCGCGACGTCTCCAGTTGGGTGTCGATGCTGTGGGATCTGCAGTCGGCGTTCGCCTCGATCGAGTCGCTCGTGGATGACGTCGTCGGCGAGAAGGGCGTGTTCGACGACGTCATCGCCTCCCTCAAGGAGGATCCCGATGGCCCGCAGATCGACGTCGAAGAGGATCTCGTGAAGTGCCTGGGCAAGCGGCTGACCGTCGTCAGCGACTATGCCGAGCCGATCGACGTCGAGAGCGAGCGGCTCGTGATCGCCATCGAGGCGGTCGATCCTGAGCGGGTCGCGAAGACGGTGGCGAAGAGCATGTCCACCGATCCCGACATGCAGAAGGTGGAATTCAACGGCCACGTCATCTGGGAGCTGATCGACCGGTCGATGGCCATTCCGCAACTCGAGGTCGAGACACCCGGCGGCGCGATCGCCCATGCCGACCACGACGACGAAGACCACGATGCCCGCCGGCGCCGGCAGCGGCTCCGCGAGCGCGAGGAGAAGCTCCTTCCGCACTCGGCGGTGACGGTCGCCAACGGCCATCTGCTCATCGCATCGCACCGCGACTTCCTCGAGCGGGTGCTCTCGACGAAGGGCGGTGCCGAGGCCCTTGCGGGCGCCGCCGACTACACCGCCGTGGCGGCGGAATTGCAGCGGCTTCTGCCGGGCAAAGCGGCGGTGCGGTCGTTCAACCGAGAGGACGAATCGATCCGTCCGGCCTACGAGATGCTCCGGCAGGGCTCGATGCCCAAGTCCAAAAGCATGCTCGGGCAGGTGCTCAACGGCCTCCTGGGCGACGGCAAGGAGGGAACGGTGCGGGAGCAGCGGATCGACGGCAGCACGCTGCCGGAATTCGAGGCGATCCGTGGCTATCTCGGTATGGGAGCGACCGGCCTCCAGACGCTTCCCGATGGCTGGTACATCACCGGCTTCTCGGTGGCCAAGGGAGCCGAGCCCGAAGTGGCCCGTCGCCCGGTGACGCCGGTCGGCCGCTGATCAATCGTTCCAGCGATAGGCGGCCCGCGAGGTGTCGGCCTCGATGTGGTGCCCGACGGGGAGGTGCGGTTTGGATTCCCCAACATCAACGACAACGCCGAGATCGCCGAACTGATCGCTGGCGGATCGCATGTGACGCTCTTTTCCACCGGCCGTGGATCGGTCGTCGGCTCCGCGATCTCGCCGGTGATCAAGGTCTGCGCGAATCCCGAGACCTACCGCAATCTCCGCGACGACATAGATATCGACGCCGGGCGGATCCTCGAGGGGCGAGGCACGCTCGACCACGTGGGCGGGGAGATTCATCGCCTCACGCTCGCCGTCGCGTAAGACCGCTTCGGAATCGCTCGGCCACCAGGAATTCGTGCTGGGCTACAAGAGCTTCGAGCCGATCGGCCCGGCCTGCCACCCGGCGTATGCGTAAAACGCCATTCCTGCCCGGAAAGCCCCGGGTGGAAACCCGGGGATGATGCGGTCTCCATGCCGTGGGGTCGCGTACATGACCCCCGGGCTTGCCCTCACCGTCGCGACACCCTGACGTCGCACTCGACGAGGCCAAGCGGAAAATCGTCGCCCGACTGACTATGATCGAAACAACTCGACCCCTCGAAACCATTCAGCCCGCGGAAGACCGTGAGCAGGCCGCACGCGTCCGCGACTGGTATTACCGCGTCTTTGCGGCAACCGCGCCATGATCATCGACCGATCCGTCTATCCCGATGTCAAGCCGCCCGCGACGCTGTCGAGTCCGGAAGACCGGGCTGATTATCTCCAGCGCATTTGCGCGGCCTTCGACTTCGGCGTTTTTCCAGAGGAGGCCGACTGGGCCGCTTTCGCAGTGTGGCGGGATATCTTCGATCGATTCCCGATTCCCGATTCCCGATTCGCCCGGCTACCACGCATTTCGACACTGGTATGGCTGGGATCCCGTGCCCGTGCAGCGACGACTCGGCATTCCTCCCTGGAAGGCCGCCGACCAGCAGGAAGGCCGCGTGGATCCGTGCGAGTCGATGGTGTGAGGCTCGGCGGATTTCTGTCGAAATCGTGACCGATTTTCGGATCGCCCACCGACCTGAACATGGTTGTGAGGGTGCCATCACCTGACGGCGATGGTCATCGCGACTCGACCTTCGCCCAGAAGGGATGCCGGCGGTCGCCGCGAAGCCGGAGATCCTCGAGCATCACGTCGAGGTCGGGCGCCACCTCCCCACGGAAGGCCTGCCGGCCGTTGATCGTCACCGTGACCGGCTGCTGGAGATTGACCAGTTCCGGTGAGAGCCAGACCGTCACGTCGCCCGCACCGCATCGCACCACCACCGTGTTGCCCGGTGTTGTCTTCGCGTCGATCGCCAGCGGCATCGAGCCCTTCGGCGGCGGCCAGTCGTCGGGCAGCACGACCGTGCGGGCGGGCGGCGACGACAACTCGACCCACCAGAAGAAATTGTCCCACGGACGCAGCGACACCGCATCGATCTCGGACGGGAAAAACGTCCGCCGCTTCCGCCCCATCCACTCGAAGATCCGCAGGATCTCGTCGGAAAAGTGCTCGTGGCCCCGGCCCCGGTATTCGACGTACGTGGCATCGAAGCCCTTGGCGAAGTAGCGGTCGAGATCCATCGTGTTGCGCTGAAAGCAGCCGGCGTCGAGCTCCCCATCGACGATGTAGATCGGGAGGGCCTCGGCATTGCGCCAGTAGTGGGTCACGTATTTGCCCGCGGCGGGCGCGATGGCGACCAGTCCGGCCCAGAGATCGGGGTGCGCCAGGGCGATGTCCCAGGCGGCATCGCCCCCCATCGAATGGCCGGAGAGGAAGACGCGGTCGGTGTCGATCGAGAACCGCTTCGTCGCCTCGCGAACCGCGTTGAGAACGGCCGCATGCTCACGGGCCGAATACTCGTAGGCCCCCTGCCCTTCGCGGGTCCATACCGGTGCCACCACGATGAATCCGTGACGTCCGGCCTGCCCGAGACGACCGCCATCGGGGCCCGGCATCCCGGCCCACCACTCGATCTGGTTGAGCGGCGTCGACCAGGAGGCATGGAGCGTGACGACCGTCGAATAGTGCCGCAGCGGATCGTATTCCGGAGGCAGCTGCACGAGGCAGGTGGTCGGCTCCTGGCCCTCGAGGCCGGGCACCGTGAGTTCGTGCAGGCCGGGGGCCTTGGCCGGCGGTGGTTCCACCGGGGGCCGCATCAAGCGGGCGATGGCGGCGAGTGTCTGGGCATCGAAGGCCTCTTCGTCGGCGAGCTTCGAGCGAATGGCGGCCCGGCCGGCACGGTCGCCGGCCATGATGAAATCACGAAGCAGGCCGCGAACGCGGGCGGCCGACAGGGCGAGCTTCAGATTGTCGGTGGCGGCGGCGGCTCCCAGGAGCCAGCCGGAAACACCGATCGCCACGCCGCGGTCGTCGGGCATGTCGGGCTCGAGGCCCAGCCGCTCGAACGTCGCCAATCGTTCGAGGGTCGCAAACGTGAGTTCGCGCTGGATCTCGCCGACGACGCGTTCGGCGAGTTCCCGCTCGATTTCGTCCTCCAGGCGGCCGGCCCGCTCGGCGAGCGCCGCGACGAGCCGCTGCGCCCGCGATTGGCCCGTGCGGTAGCGATCCCGCTCCTCGCGAACCGCTTCGAGGATTTCCCCGCTGGCATGCTCCACCGGAAATCCTTCGAGCAGCCGGATGGCGAGCCTATCCTGCCCCGCCCTGCCCCGCTGTCGTATCTCGTCGAGGATCCGTCCGTTCATCAGATTGACGAGGCCATCGCGCTCGGCGGCAAGCCCCGCCAGGTCGGGAAAATCACGCAGCACGCCGTCGAGCTCGCGTCGGGCGTCGTCGAATCGCTCGGATTGCAGGTAGAGACGTACGATGCCAAGCCGGGCGTCGGAATCGGTGCGATCGACATGCTTGTCGAGGATCGCGGCCAGCGCGTCGCGTGGGATCGACGACGTGGCGACCCGCATGTCGAGGATGTGCGGCCGCTCCATCGCGACGGTCTCGAGGCTCGTCCACCGCGGCGTGATCTGCGTGATGCCCTGCACGATGTCGAGCCGGCCGGAAGCCGTCGCCAGGGAAAGCACGCGTCGGCCGAAGCCGTCGAAGGGCGTCGTCTCCAGGATGCCTCCGACGCCGACGACCCGTCGGCCCTCGCTGGCCACCCGCTGCGGGATCGCGATCCGTTCCAGCGGCTGCGATGTCTGGCCCGGCTCGGCCTTCACCACCTTCCGCTTCGAGACCATCGTCCGCGTGAGATCGTCGTCGCAGACGAGGATCGAGGTGCTGGTCGTCTCGGGAGGTGCGGCCTTCGGATCGACGGCCACTCCCGGAAGCAGGACGAACTTTCCCTCCAGCACGCGGCCGTCGGCCATGTCCACCCGGTCGGCCGCGGATGGCCCGGCCAGGATCACGACGAGGACCGTGGCCACGAGGGCAGAGCGATGGCGAGAAACGGACGGTGACGCGAGCCGGGATCGAGCACAGGCGTCTGCTATCACGGCGTCGGAGCCTTTTGATGACTGGGATCGCTGGAATCACGACACGAACCAGTCACTCTACCGGCCATCGGCCGCCCATGCCCAGCCGAGCATTCATGGCGTCGATTCATGGCGTCGCTTGACCCCTGCGTGCGGCTCGACACACACTATCCCGTGACGGCACGGTATGCACCGCTGCCCCGCAGGCCCGCGGCGGACGCGTGGCGCGATTGGCACCATAGACGAAGCGATGCGACCGACTGTCATCCGCATCCTGGTTTCGTCGATCGTAGCCGCCCTGCTGCTGCCGATCGTGCTTGCGGTCGTGGTCGGTTTGGCCTCGCTCTTGGCCGCCCTCGGGGATGATGCCGCCGCCGTCGTTTGCCGCCGGGCGGCGCTTGCCGTCGGCGTACTCTGGTTTGTGTCGGTGGTGGTGACGGCGATCGCCAGCGGCGTTGTCGCCGTCGATTCAGTTGGCCGCGATCCGGCCCACGATGAAAAGCCCGACGCCCGGTCGTGAGGATCCTCGATGGGAATGCGCGGGCAAAGAAGCCGGTTTCTTCGCCCGCCGCTCATGGATGGCCGGCTGTTTCTCTGCGTGGCGATCGTGTCGCTCGTGATGCCGTCGCCGGCTTTGGCGGCGTCGCCCAAGGAGATCAAGGCGGCGGTCGATGCGGCTGAGCGATCGCTCGCCGATGGGCAGCAGGCCGATGCGGCATCACGGCTGGCCGAGGCGATCGGCGGACTGGAGGAAGCGGCTCGTGTCGGCACCATTCCGGCGGGCCTTCGTGTTCTCGCCCGTCGATGCGAGACGATCCGCGGCAAACTCGACGAGGCTGGCGTCGATGTGTCGAGTATCACGGTTCCTTCATTGACCGGGGCGGCCAAGCGTCCCACCGGAAAGGCGGCTACATCCGGCCCGGCGGCCGCAAAGCCTGCGGGGGTCAGCTTCACCAAGGAGATCGCTCCGATCCTCGTCCGCGCGTGCGGCAGCTGCCACATCGCCGGCAAGAAGGGCGATTTTTCCATTCCCAGTTACGCCGAGTTGGCGCGGTCGGGGGCTGTGCAGCGTGGCGAGGGAGAGGCCAGCCGCCTCGTGGAGGTGATCGTCAGCGGCGACATGCCCCGCGGAGGGGGAAAGGTGTCGCCCGAGGAGATCACCACGCTGGTTCGGTGGATCGATGCCGGAGCGGCCTATGACGGCGGCGATCCGATGCTGCCGCTGACCACCTGGGGACAGTCCGGCGTTCAGCCCGCAAAGCCCGCCATTACGGCGGCGCCGGTCGCGGTGGCAACGCTCAAACCGGGCGATGTTTCGTTTGCCACGCACGTGGCCCCCGTGTTGATCGAGGCATGCCTCTCCTGCCACGGCGGCTTTGAGACCGAACAGGGCTTCAATCTGGCCACGTTCCCGGGCCTGCTCCGGGGGGGCCGAAGCGGAGCCGCGATCGAACCCGGCACATCGGCCGACAGCCTGCTCGTGAAGAAGTTGCGGGGCATGGGCATCGACGGGCAGCGGATGCCGCTTGGCAGCGATCCGTTGGCAGCAGACGTGATCGCCCGCATCGCGACCTGGATCGACCAAGGCGCGAAGCTCGACGAAGCAACGGCGGGCGACAGCCTGCAGACGATCGCGGCGGCCGGACGGGCCAGGAGCCTGTCGGACGACCAGCTTGCGGCCGTGCGCCGCGAGGCGGGCATCGCCTTCTGGCGGGAGTTTCTGCCGGACGAGCCGCCGAAGGTCGTGAACGACGGGGCGGTCTCGGTGGTTGGCAATCTGCCGGCCTCGCGGGTGGATGCGGTCGCGGCGGTCGCCGGCCCCGCGTGGCGGATGCTCGGCGAAAAGCTGATGCCGGATCAGGCAGGCAGAGAGGGCTCGCCGACAGGACCCGTCAAGGGGGGCGTGGTCGTCTATGCGCTTGCCCGATCGTATGACCTGTCTGAATTCTGGCAGGCGCGGTATTCCACCGATCGGCCCCGCGGTGCAAACGCCTCGGCAGGCGTATTTGGCGATGTCGTCTACGCTGCATTGGTGGTGGCGGATGACCTCGATGATGGATCGGACATGAAGAGCGATCTTGCGTTTGCCGTCGCCGAGCAGCTCGGGGCGGCCGCGTTTGCCGCACGCGGCGCCCCAGCATGGTTCGCGGAGGGGGCGGGCCGCACGCTCGCCGGCACGATCGCGCCGCGGGCGCCCCTCGCAAAAAACTGGCGGAAGGAGATTCCCGAGGCCGTGAAGTCGGTCGGGAAGGGGGCGGGATTTTTTTCGGGCGCTTCCGACCGGGCGACCTCGGCGACCGTGGCCGGCGGTTTCGTGGAGCGGCTCACGGCCAACGGCAAAAAACTCCCGGCCGTGATCGAGGCCCTCGATGCCGGGGCGGGATTCGACGAGGCGTTTCGGGAGGTGTTTCGCGAAGCCCCCCAGCCTCTCTTCGAGTCATGGGCCTCCCAGGAGGCCGCGAGGAACCGGCGGCGATAAGTTTTCCATCGCAATGCCGTGGCATCGCGGTATGCGGAGAGCTCGTTTCAAAAAAGACGGGGGTGCCTTGGACCCCGGGGCATGTGATCCGAGCGGATCGCGGCCGAAGCGGCGACCGACGGCTATACACGCGACCGGAGCAATTGATCGGCCCCCAACGAGCCTCGTTAAGAGCTCACCGGCATGGGTCGAAGCATCACGCGCATGACAGAAAACTTATCGCCACAGGCTCCACGCTGCGGCACATCCTCCCTGATTCCTTCCGAGAGTCCTTTGGGGAACGGTCAATCCTCGATGTCGTCGCCGACCGGCTCCATGGTCTTGGTGTTGCGCTC
>JBJTDB010000171.1:0-511 GCA_046092145.1 Planctomycetia bacterium
GCTTACCGGCTGCACGACCCGGATCGCGAACGGCAGGCTCACGAACTCCACCACCAGGACGATGCCGAGATACGACTAGGCACCCTGGATCCCGAGCGGCACGAGCCACTGACCAAGCCAGCCCTTCTTCACGTAGAGTCCCGAATAGACGAGGCCAGCCACG
Source organism: Planctomycetia bacterium (assembly GCA_046092145.1). Lineage (GTDB taxonomy): Bacteria > Planctomycetota > Planctomycetia > Pirellulales > UBA1268 > CACORA01. The sequence continues at coordinate 164 of JBJTDB010000171.1, forward strand.
GCCGTCGGCAGCGCGAGCGGCACATCGACCAGGGCATCGAGCAGGCGTCGGCCCGGAAATGGGATGCGGGCCAGGACCCACGCGACGAGCAGCCCGAGCAATGAGCTGGTGACCGCGGCGATCGCGCTCGCCGAAAGCGACACGGCATAGGCGGCCCGCGACCGGGGCGTCCACGCCGCCTGAAGAAACCCCGCAGGACCAAGCGAGAGGGCCCGGAAGACGAGCACCGTGAGCGGAAAGACGACAAGCGTGAGAACTACGACCGACGTGATCGCGGCACTCGTGCCGAAGCCCGGCAGCACCGCAGCCCTTCGGCGACGCATCCGCGGCCTATGAACCGTTGCTGCC
>JBJTDB010000172.1:0-24177 GCA_046092145.1 Planctomycetia bacterium
GGGTGTGCTCGTCGTGGCCGGGGGCGCGAATTTTCCGGATCGGCCGCCATGGGAGTCGGGCGTCAAGACGTGGCACGACACCGCGTGGGTGCTCGGCGAGCCCCGCGGGCGGTGGCAGGTGGCCACGCCGCTCCCAGAGCCGCTCGGCTACGGTGTCTCGGCCTCGTTCGCCGGGCGGGTGTGGTGCGTTGGCGGCGGCGACGCCCGCAGACACGTCGCCTCCTCGGTCGCACTTGCGTGGGATGCTGCCGCCGGCCGGCTCCTCGTGGAACGCGACGCCTTGCCCGCGCTGCCGAAGCCGGTGGCCAACGCGGCGGGCGTGGTCGTCGGCAGCCGGCTCTACATCGCGGGGGGGCAGGAGACGCCCGACGCGACGGCGGCGCTCGCGACGTTCTGGTCGATCGACCTGGCCGCTGCCGCGCGAGGCTGGCGGGAGCATCGGCCGTGGCCCGGTCCGCCGCGGATTCTCCCGGTGCTCGGCGCGGTGGAGGGCCGCGTCTATCTCGTGAGCGGCGCCGAGCTCGTTCTTGCCGGCGATGGCGAGCCCGGAAAGACCACGGCCGGGCCGCCGGCGGTCACCCGGCGGTTTCTCCGGGACGCCTATCGGTTCGATCCCGCGACGGAGACGTGGACCGTCCTCGCGGCCGCGCCGGTGCCGATCATCGCCGCGGCTGGGCCGGCGCTTCCGGTCGGCGCGAGGCAGTTGGCGTTTCTGCCGGGAGACGACGGGGCGTTGTTCGAGCGGCGGATGGAACTGGCGGGAAGGCATCCGGGATTTCCGCGACGCATCCATCTTTACGACACCGCCGCCGACACGTGGCAGGCGGCCGGCGAGATCCCCGCGACCATCGACGGCCTCGCGACCGCGACGCCCGTGACGACGCCGACGGTCGTGTGGCGGGGCCGCACGGTGATCCCGTCGGGCGAGATCAGTCCCGGCGTCCGCACCCCGGCGATCCTGGCCGCGACCCCCGCACGGTGAATGTCGCGGGGGACGGTCCCGCGAAAAGAGCTGCGTCCCCTTTTATTCACCCCTGGTGGCCGTCGGGAACGCTCCGCGGCAGGCAGGCGACGGAGTCCATCGGCCAGTCGGTAATGGCGATGCTGTCGGCATGGATTGGCGTGCGGGCGATGCCGTCGGCGACGACGTTGTCCTGCTCCTTGAAGACGTACCGGCCGACGAGACGGCGGGCCTCGCGGACATAGATCTCGTAGGGCACGTTGCCGTTGTCGCGAAACTCGTCCGCGGCGAGCCCGTAGCCGGCGAACGCCTTGCGGTCGTCGGCGCCCGCCTCTGGGTCGTTTTGAACCCGCCAGAGCCGCATCAGCATGGCGTCGAGGTATCGCTTGGCGATGGCCTCGCGGGCGGGCCAGTCGGCACCGGGATACCCGTTCTGAGGGCCGATGAGCCGCCCGCCATTCCAGGCGACCTTGCCGTTGGGCAGATTCGGCACGAAGCCGCCGCCGGCGGCGGCTTTGGCGATCGCAGGATCGTAGTTCGCGGGCTTTTCGACCATGATCCGGTTCACCGGATCGCGGGTGAGGATGAGCCGGTAGTTGTAGGCCATCACGGAATCGTCGGCCTCACCGCTGTGGGGGCCTGCGACGATCTCGCCCGTGGAATGGTTGATAGAGCGGATGTTGAGCGTGCCGTTGTCGGCGGCTTTCGGAAAGCCCCGCTGCCCCGGCTCTCGGGACAGCTCCTTCGTGTAGATGACGCCCGCATGTTGCTCGCCGTACTGCGCCCGCGACTCACGGCCGATCTGCATCTTCACGCCCGCGGCCGCCATCAGATCCCCCTCTGTTGACGGCGGTTGAAAACGGCGGCGCGGGGCGGTCGAAAATGGTGGCGCTGGGTGGTGTTGACCTCTCCTGATTCCGTGGGGTGTCGCGGGTTGTTCGATCGCCTCGTCAGTCAGTCCGCCGACGTCTCCGCTTGGCGTCCTGGAGCCGGTAGCTCGCGGCCGACTCGCCGGCGCTCGCCCTCGGCTTCGAGCCGCTCGATCCGGCCGCCGCGGGCCGCCGCACCCCGCGTTCGATCACGGCATCGCTGCCGACCGTGCCCTCCCCGTGGCCGGAACGCCGCTGACGCCTCGCCAGGAATGTGGCGGAACGCTCGATCAAGGAGCCCAGAGGGACACGACGCGAGACCGACGGATCCGTTGGTCGTGTGTGGCGACCGGCAGGCCATAGGCCCGCGCCGCGGCCACGATCAGTCGATCTGCCGGATCTTGATGGAATGTCGCGGGAAGGCGATTCATCGCCACAGCCACCGCCGGAGTGATCCCGCGCACCTCGACGGTGGCCGGCGCCACGGCGATGCGCAACCAGTCGTCAAGATCGTCTTCCAGATGCAGGCGGCCCAACTGCACCAGCATGGCGACCTCCCAGATACTGATGTCGCACAGCACGGGCCTGGAGTCTCGAGGGAGCCCATCCAGAACCGCACGTTCGCGCGGCGCGAGCCGCCGATCGCCGAGCATCCACCAGATCCAGAAATGCGTGTCGAGAAGGGGCGGCTTCGTCATCGCAGGGCTTCGATGTCTGCTTCCGCGATGACGGGGGCAACCGCGTCCCCGACAAACTCGCCCCGACCGCGAAGCGCAAGCCAGGGCTTCGCGTCTCCCGCTGGAATCACGCGGGCTACGGGGCGCCCGCGTTTCAAAATGATCAGTTCCTCTCCGGTCCGCCCGACCTCATCGAGAAGCCGCAGGCAGCGGGCCTTGAATTGGGTTGCCGTGATCTTCATGAGACCAGTGTACATGACCAGTGTACACGATGTCAATCGAACTTCGTTTTCTGGATCAAAACGCGATGATCGCGCGTTTGCCGCCGCCGGCCTTCCAGCCCTCCGGGCCCGTGCCGCCGAAAGATCCCTTGGGATCGGCCGCGTGCGTGGACCACACCACCACCATCCCTTCGCGAGTGAAACAGGGGGAGGCGTAGACGTTTTGCCGATCGCGTTTTTCCAGGCCCGAAGCGTCGATCACGGTCGGCGGCGACCAGGTCGCCCCGTCGTCCGACGACGTCGCGTAGACGAGCGGCGTGCGCGGGAAGAACGCCCCTTCCTTCAGCGGCTTCACGTGGTTGTAAAGACAGACGAGCCGGCCGTCGGGAGCACGGCGGAGCGTGAGCGCGGAGCACGGCGATTCGAGCGTCGTCGGCTCGGGGGCCGACCAGGTCTCGCCGCCATCGGCCGAGAGCGACGTGTGGATGAAGCCCGCGCCGGTGCGTGCGAGCAGCCGCACGCGGCCATCGGCGAGCTCTACCGCACAGGGCTCCTGCATGCCACGGGGCGTCGCCAGCCGTGCGCGGCCCTGCGACAGCCGCCACGATTCGCCGCCATCGTCGGAGAGCATCGCGAGCGATTCGTCCTGGTCGCCCTCGTGCTTCCCGACCTTCCGCGCGACGGGCAGGAACAGCCGGCCCGACTTCAGTTGGATCAGCCGGTCGTTCATCACGAAATACGCGTCGTCGGGCTCGACGAGCATCTTCGCCGCCGACCAGGTCGCCCCGTCGTCGCGGGAAAACGAGATCGCGGGCACGCCGCCACCGTGCAGCCCCAGCACGTGCCGCGGCAGCACGACCGCCAGCGGGCCATCCTTCAGCCGCAGAAAGCTGATCCCCTGATCGCTCACCATTCCCTTGAGCGGCCACTCCATCTTGAAGCGGCCCGCGGTCACCCACGTGCGGCCGCCGTCGGTGCTGCGGTAGAGCGGCGGCACGGGGAACGTCGCCGCGAGCTGCTCGAAATTCGCCGGCGGCCGGCCCCAGGGCGCCGCCATGAGGATGTCGCCGTTTTCGAGCACGATCGTGCCCGGGCCGATGAACTCGCGCTCGGGCGTGTGCGCGACGAACGTCTCCGGCGGCACGAGAAATTCGGCCTGCCGCAGCGGCCCGTCGGCTGCAGCCGCGCCGCCGAGCCAGCCGATCGCCCCGACAAGGGCGGCCATGGCGTATGCACATCGGGGAGGCTGGGTCGATGTCATGATGTCTCTCCGTGGACAGGTGTCTGATATTCTAGTAAGGTATTCGATATGACATCCACCCGCCTAGGCCACTCCGATCTGCTACAGCTCAAACGCTGGAACACGCCCACGATCTACAACGGCTGGGAGCAGATCACTCGGCACGACGCCCCCGCCGAGGGCTTCAACCGCGAAGAGACCCGCGACTTCATGCCACAGTGCGGGCCGATGGTGGGCTACGCCGTGACGGTGGTCGTCGAGCCGAGCAACCGGGCCCATCCGGCCGAAAATCCGAACGCCTGGCCCGACTACCGGCGGTATATCGCCGGCGTGCCAGGGCCGAAGATCGTGGTCGTGCAGGATCTCGACAAGCCGCGGGTGATCGGCTCGTTTTGGGGCGAGGTAAATGCCAACATCCACCGCAGCCTCGGCTGCGTGGGCACGATCACCGACGGCGCGATCCGCGACCTCGACGAGATGACCAACGCCGGCTTCAAGGCCCTCGCGCGGCGGCTCTGCGTGGGACATGCCTTCAGCTGCCCGGTGCGATGGGGCTGCGAGGTCGAGGTATTTGGGCGAAGTGTTCGTCCGGGTCAGCTTATCCACGCCGACAAACACGGCTTTCTCGCCGTGCCGCCCGAGGATGAAGCCGGCCTCCTGGAGGCGGCGCGGTTCATGGACTCCAACGAATGCTCCACGCTGATCCCGGCGGCCCGCGACGCCTGGGGCAAGCCGGCTGCCGACGTCTGCGCCGCGATCGACGAGGCCGCACGCCGGTTTGGCCAGGCAGCCCGAGAGCGATTTGGCCGCACGGGTGAATGGTGAAGAAAGGCGATACGCACGACGACTGACACTTTTTCCAAGATCCTTTTCCCGAACCGCTGGAGAGATCCCGCCGATGCTTACGACTCCTCGCTCGACCGACTCCTCGTCCCATGGACAACCCGCCCCCGTTGTGGAACCGCTGCTCTCGAGTCGCGGCTATGACCAGCTTTACGGGGCCATGTTCGACAGCCGGCTGCGGGCCGGGGTTCGGCTCATCCGACGCCAGGTCGCGGCAGCCCTCGGCGTGAGCGTGGCGCCCGTGCTCGAGGCGATGACGCAACTGGAGTGGGAAGGCTTCCTGGAAACCAGCCCGCGGGCTGGAACTGTCGTTCGCCGGGTGACGCTCGCCGACGTGCTCGGTAAGTATCGGCTGCGACAAGCGATCGAGGTGGAGGCGGCGCGGGTGGCCGCAGGGGAACTGATCCGAGCCGCCCGAAAGACGCTCGAACCGCTCGCCGCGAAGGCCGATGCGGCCGCCGACTGGACGGCTGCCAATTACCGCACCGAGGTGGCGTTTCACACGGCGCTCGTGGAGGCGGCTGGCTGTCCGCAGTTGAGCAGGGCCTTTGCCAGCGTCATGCGGCACGGACTATTTCATGTTGCGCACAACCTGCTGCCCTGCCTGCCGCCACGGAAGCCTGACATGCATACCCGCCTGCTCGCGAACCTCTGCCGCGCCGATGCCGATGCGGCCGAGCGTCTCATCCGCCGGCATCTCGAACCAAACTTCGAGGCGATCGCCAGCGCCAACGTGCCGCTGACGGTCGAGCCAACGGTGTTCCGCGGACCGACCGTAAGCCTCAAGGCACCCCGCCGTCGCAGGGGCTCTCCGTGACCAACCGCCTTGCCTGGCTCGCCGTCGCGCTGCTCGTGCCGGTGGCGCTGCTCAACTACCTCGACCGGCAGATGCTCGCGGCGATGAAACCGTCGATCATGGCCGACATCCCAGACATCGCCACGCGGGCCAACTGGGGGATCGTGCTCGGGTCGTTCAAGTGGGTCTACGCGATCCTGAGCCCGCTGGGCGGCTACATCGCCGACCGCACGAGCCGTCGGCTCGTCATCGTGGCGAGCCTTTTCGTCTGGTCGGCCGTCACCTGGGTGACCGGCCACGTCGATTCGTTCGAGGCGTTCGTCGCCGCCCGCGCGATCATGGGGATCAGCGAGGCTTTTTATATTCCGGCGGCCCTCGCGCTGATCACCGACTTCCACACCGGCTCGACACGGTCGCGGGCAGTGGGCATCCACCAGACGGGCATCTACGCGGGCGTCATCCTCGGTGGATTCTCCGGCTACGTTGCCGACGATCCGGCCCTCGGCTGGCGGTTGGCCTTCGTCGCCTGTGGGATCGCGGGGATCGTTTATGCCGTGCCGCTCTACTTCCTCTTGCGCGATCCGCCGCAGAGCCGGAGAACAGGCGATGAGCCGGCGTTTGGCAAGGCCGTGGGCGAACTCCTGGGGAACCGGCAGTTCCTCTTGCTGGTGGCCGTGTTCACGCTGCCGGCGATCGCCGGCTGGGTGGTGAAGGACTGGATGCCCGACATCCTACGTGAGAAATTCGGCCTGGGGCAGGGGCAGGCGGGCGTCTCGGCCGTGCTCTTCGTGCAATTGGCCTCGCTCGTGGGCGTGGTCGCAGGGGGCTGGCTTGCCGACCGGCTCATGCACTCGACCGACCGTGGCCGAATCTATACCAGTGCCCTGGGCATGTCGTTCTTCCTGCCCGCGCTCGTGGGAGTCGGCCTGTCGGGCACGCTCGGCTTCGCAATCGCCTGCCTCGTGCTCTTTGGGCTCGGCTGGGGCTTCTTCGACTGCAACAACATGCCGATCCTCTGCCAGATCACACGGCCGAGCCTCCGCGCCACAGGCTACGGGATCATGAACCTCGTGAGCATCAGTTTCGGCGGCTTCGCCGACTGGGGCTTCGGCGTGGCACGCGATGCGGATGTTTCTCTCGGCGTGATCTTCGGAGGCTTCGCGGTGCTTGCGGTCCTCTCGGTGGCGATGGTGCTCGCGATCCGGCCGCAGACCGGAGCCTGTGGGTGACGGGCATCGTCGGCGATGCCATTCACCGTTTCGCGGAGAGGGCCTGACCGAGGCAGTAGCCCAGGATCGAAAAGCCAAGTCCCCAGAAATCCGATGGGACGGTTGTCACCGCGGTCGAGAGCACCTCGGGAATCCTGCCGTCGAAGTGCTCGAGCGTGAACGTGACCAGCCACGCCCCGATGCCCAAGAGCATCGACAGCACGCCCGGCAGCGGGCCACGCGGCCTCCCGTAGATTCCCATCGTCACCGGCACGAAGAGGGATACCAGTTGGATGGAGAGGGCGACGTCGAGCAGTTGCATGAGCGTCTTTCCCCACATCGCCATCGCCACGCCGCCGAGCGAGACGAGCACCACGCAGAGGCGGTCGCGAAAGAGAGGCCGGTTGGCGAAGATCGGCATCCTCGCCAGAAGGTTGTGCCCGAGGATCGTGGCCGGGGCCAGCACGGCGCTTGTCGCCGTGGACACCACCATCGACATCACCGCGATGACGAAGATCACGAGCATTCCGGTGGAGAGATATTCGCCCGCTAAAAATCCGACGGGATCGAGCTGCTTTCCAGGATGCGTGACGAGCGACGCAAGACCGATCGTCACCGGAATCATGCCGAAGAAGAAATAGAGGACGCCCGCCAGGATGCAGGCGTTCATCGCGGTGGTCGGGCTCTTGGATGCAAACACCCGCTGCTGGAGATCCTGGCCCGGAATGTTGCCGAAAAGACCGGTCGCCCAGGTGCCGAGCCATCCGAGCAGCACCGCCAGCGACATCTCCGCGGGCACGAGCCGCAGGTGGGCGGGATGCGTCTGGGCGACGCTCGCGAAAACCGTCACGAGGCCCCGAACGGGATCACCGTCGCCCAGCTCCGGTTGCGAGAGCGTGGCCACGAGCAGAACGACCAGCCCCATGAACCCGATCAGGATCTGGATGGTGTCGGTGAGCGTCACCGACCACATGCCGCCGATCATCGTGTAGACGAGCGTGACCGCCGCCACGAGCAGGATGCCCATGAGCAGGGGAATCCCGAAATACAGTTCCAGGATTTTCGCCAGCGCAGTGTATTGCAGCCCGATCCACGAGAAGTAAGCGGGCACCTGAATGAAGGCGCTCACGACCTCCGCGATCGGCCCGTAGATGACCCGGTAAAAGTCGGCCATCGTGTAGAGGCCCATCTTCCAGAGGGGCCGGGCGTAGAAGATGCCGGCGAGGATGAGCGTGGCCGAGCAGGCGAACGGATCGAGCACCACTCCGAGCAGGCCCTGCTCACGGGCGGCACCGGCTGTCGCGAACATCGCGGCCGCCCCGAACCAGGTCGCGATGAGCGTGCCCCATGCAAGAAAGAGCGGCAGCCGCCGCCCCGCGACGAGGTAATCGGCTTCGTCCTCGACCTTCCCGGTCGCATAGATGCTCACGATGAGCAGGAAGACGACGTAGCCGACGAGCGTCCAGCCCAGGATCCAGACCGCGCCCGGTGCGAGGTCAAGCGTCGGGATCTCGGCGTCGGCGAGGAACGGCGTCATGCCAGCCTGCCGTCACTTGCCACGAATGAAGATGGAGTCGGCAGTGAGTTGGATGATCGGGAGCGCCAGCTTCGGGTCAAAGACAGCCGTCCCCTTCACCACGACGTCGCTTCCCTTGCCGATTCCGAACAGCTTCCGAGAGTCGATCGGGATCACCTTCTGATCGGCCCCCAGAAACTGCACCGCCACCATGGGCGAATTGGCCTGCTTCTTCTTGCAGAAGGGGCAGTTGTCGGAATCGTGCCCGGGCTTGGCGGCATGATCGTCGGCAGGAATCTCGACGAGCACGAACGATGCCTTGCCTTCGAGAAACGGCTCCATGCCACGAGCCCCGAGCCTCCCGGCCACCACGATCGGCTGGGGCACGTTGGCCTGGGCTGCGGAAAGTTTCTGCTTCGCCGCCGATGGAGAGAGGGCATCGGGCGGTTCGGCAGCGAGCACGACCTGTTTCCGCACACTGTCGGCATCGGCAGCCTCCAGCGGCATCACCTGAGCCATGACGGCCAGCACGGCCATGATCACGATCCGAGCAAGGCCCGGTCGCATGATTCCACCCAGACGGTTACTCGTCGGCATCATGAGCATGGCCAGCCTCGCTTCCTTCGCCCTTGACAATCCGTTCGAGCGATTCGATCGCCGCGTTGATCTTCGGCTCATGCTCGAGATAGTCGATCGCCGACCGAACTTTTTCATCGGACGAGTGCAACGCGGAGTCGAGGGCATCGAACGACTCAAAGACGACGTCCAACGCCTTCTTGGCCTCCGCCTGGGGCTTCTCGGGCAGTTTGGCAGCCTCGAGCAGCCTGTGCATGTCGTCGAGCAGATGCCCCACCATGTGGACATGCCCATCGGCCTTCTCGAGGTTCTTGGCCGTCAGCTCCGCACGAGCGGCCGAGCAGACCTTCTTCAACTCGGCCAGGGCTTCGCCCAGCGTGTCGTGCGGCCGATGGGCCATGTCGCCATGGTCGTGGTCGTGGGCATCGCCGTCGTCATGCCCCTGCTCGTGCGCGTGGTCGTGATCGTCATGATCGTGGTGATCCGCCTCGGCGTGTTTGTGAACCCGCGCGACCGGAACGGCCTTGGGGGCCGGTGCCGGCGCAGGGCTACAGCCCACGAGGATGACGACTGGCACAAGAACGATTCCACAACGGACGATCATGGATTACCTCCGAATCAAGCGACGAATCCGACTCCGAGTGTGCGACGGCTGCCGGCACCCCTCGCACTGCGGGCATTCCGCATCGATCACGTTCGGTGCAGCGGCCGCATCATCTTCTCCCCCGACGGTATGCTCGGCAGCCGGTCCGCTCGGGACAGCCGGAGACGATTGGCCGCCGACACTGTTCTTCGGAGCGGCCGGGACCGCGGGTGCGGCCTGAGCCTTCGGCACACCGGGCACCGCTGGCACGGCCTGAGCCTTCGGTGCACCGGGCACCGCTGGCACGGCCGGTGCCTTCGGCACGCCGGGAACGTTTGGCGAGACGGCGGGCGCCGCGGGGCTCGAGGGGCCGCCGGGTGTGCCGGGAACCTTCGGTGTTCCGGGTGGCGTCGGACCAGAAGGACCGCCAGGCACCTTCGGGGCATCCGGCGTACCGGGCCCGGATGGCGTCTTCGGTACCTCAGGCTTTGATGGCGTCTGAGGGGCCGATGGAGCGTTGTTGGGCGTCGCATCCTGCGGGCCCTTGGTGTCGGCGGCTTCTTTTTTGTCTTGCTTGTCCTGCGGCCCCGCACCCTGGGGCCGATTGCCACCGGCATTGCCAACGGGCTTGTCGTTGCCCTGATTGCCGAGTGTGCCAGACACACCCGAGGCCGAATCGGAAGAATTGCCGGCGCCGGCTTCGTTCGTCTTGGTCACGCCCGCGGGCGCAGGAGCCCCAGCACCCTTACCGCCACCGCCACCGCCGACTCCCGGCTGTGCGAGGGCCACCACCGATCCGCCACAGATGACGATGCCGCACGCCGCCACGATCGCACGATGCCCTGTCTGCCGAACCCGCTGCTGCCAATCCATGTGTGTCGCGTCGCGGGCCTCCGGTAGAAACTCGACGAAATCCATCCAACCACGAACCGGAAGATACCGGCTGCCGGGCGAAACCGGCAAGTATTCGGTGCCATCCATCAGGCCGGCGCGACGTCGGCCACGAGGCAAACGAGCGACCGCTCCGGCAGTTCCAGCAGTTCAGACGTGTCGATGGCCGGCCCGCGGCCGTCTGGAAGGATGTCCTGCGGCGGCTGGCGGCCGGTGTGCACGAAGAGCCGCCAGGGCAGTGCCGAAATGAGCGGGGATTGCGGAAAGCGAAAGGTCCGCGGCAACGACCCGGCGTGTGCGAAGACGAGCACGTGCCGCGGGGTTCCCTCCACGCCCCCGGCGGCGAGGTCGGCGACGTCGTGCAGCTTCGCCTCCGACGGGGCGCCGAAAAAGCAGGCGAGGCTCGCGTCGGCGGCGTACCAGTCCACATGCGTTCCTTCGGGCGAGAACCATTCGACGTCGGGTAGGGCACCGTCGGCAGACCGACCGCCTTCCAGGAACGCCCGGCGACGGAGCGTGGGATTGTCGAGCCGGAAGCGGATCAGCTCCCGCACGAAGCGGACAAGATCGGCATGGCCCTCGACGAGGCTCCAGTCGAACCACGAGATGCCGTTGTCCTGGCAGTAGGCGTTGTTGTTGCCCCGCTGCGTCCGCCGGCACTCGTCACCCGAAAGGATCATCGGCACGCCCTGGCTGATCAGGAGCGTCGCCAGCATGTTGCGGATCTGACGCATGCGAACATCGTCGATCTCGGGACGGGGAGTCGGCCCCTCGACGCCGTAGTTGTCGGAAAAATTGTTGTTGTCGCCGTCGCGGTTGCCCTCGCCGTTGAGGTCGTTGTGCTTCTCGCGATAGCTCACCAGATCGTTCAGCGTGAAGCCGTCGTGCGACGTGAGAAAATTGATGCTGTGGAAGGGCTGACGGCCGTCGTCGCCATAGAGATCGCTCGAGCCTGCCAGCCGCGTGGCAAAGTGGCCGGTCTGGGCGTAGTCGCCCCGCCAATACCGCCGGACATCGTCGCGGTAGCGGCCGTTCCATTCGGCCCACCGCATGCTGGCAAACGACCCGACCTGATATGCCCCGGCGGCATCCCAGGCCTCGGCGATGATCTTGGTGTCGGCGAGCATCGGATCCTCCGTGATCACTTCCACGATCGGCGGATTCGGGAGCATCTCGCCGTTGCGGTCGCGGGAGAGGATGCTCGCGAGGTCGAACCGGAATCCATCGACGTGGTAGGTGTGCACCCAGTGCCGCAGGCAGAGGAAGATCAGCTCGCGGACGATCGGATGGTTGCCGTTGATCGTGTTGCCGCACCCTGAAAAATTCCGGTAGTACCGCCCCCCTTCGGCAAGCATGTAGTAGACGCGGTTTTCGAGCCCCTTGAACGAAAAGGTGGGGCCGAGCTCGTTGCCTTCGGCCGTGTGGTTGAAGACGACGTCGAGAATCACCTCGATGCCGGCCGCATGGAGGGCCCGCACCATCTCCTTGAATTCACGGACTTGGCAACCCGGCTCGGTGCCGGCGGCATAGCCGCGGTGGGGCGCGAAGAAGGCCATCGGGTCGTACCCCCAATAGTTCCGCCGCTCGCCCGACGGTTCCTCCGTCGGAAACTCGTGCACCGGCATCAGCTCGACGGCCGTCACACCGAGGGACTTCAGATAGGGGATCTTCTCGATCACGCCGAGATAGGTCCCCGGGTGGTGAGCACCGCTCGATGGATCGTTCGTGAAGCCCCTGACATGCAGCTCGTAGATCACCGTGTCGGCGAGGCCCCGCCGAAGATGCCGGTCGCCCTGCCAGTCGAACGCATTGTCGATCACCACGCACTTGGGGGGCCTGACGATCCCGTCGTCTCCCGGAAGGTAGGTTCCGGCGAGGGCCTGGGCGTAGGGATCGATGAGCCTGGCCCGCCCGTCGAACCGCTGGCCGCGATCGGGCTCGAACGGTCCATCCGCCTGGAAATGGTAGAGCTGCCCCGGCCTGATCCCGGGAACGTAGATGCTCCAGATGTCGCCCCATCGGTCCTTGGAGGGGTCGAGCGAGATCACCTCCGATGGCTCCGCATCGCCGACGGAGTCGTAGAAGAGCACCCGCATGGCCGTGGCCGAGCGGCTGTAGACGACGAACTGCACGCCCTTGTCGTGGAGGACGGCGCCGTAGGGCAGGGGGTGGCTGAATTGGAACGCCGGAAGCGGCATGCGGGCGTGCGCCCGCCTGGCCGTCGCTTTGGGCGCACCGGGCTTGCGAGGTGGCATCACGTTTGGATGATACCAAGGAAGGCCATTCAACGCGGAACGCGGAGCCCCCCGCCGTGCCAGGCGCCACCTATTCCAGTGCCGGAGTCGATCTCGAACTCTACGAGGAGGCGATGTCGCGCCTTCCGGCTCACATGCGGCGGACACAGTGCCCCAGGGTGGTGAGCCAGGAGGGGGGATTCGCGGCGCTCTTCCGGCTCGACTTCAACGGACTCTTTCGCCGCACCTATAAAGACCCGCTCCTCGTCTCCTGCACCGACGGGGTCGGCACGAAGCTCAAGATCGCCGTCACGGCAGACGTGCATCACACCGTCGGCATCGACCTCGTGGCGATGAGCGTGAACGACGCCCTCTGCACCGGCGCCGAGCCCCTCTTCTTCCTCGACTACGTGGCGATGTCGCACGACGACCCCTCGCTCCTCGAGCAGATCGTCCGAGGCATCGCCGACGCCTGCGTCGAGAGCGAATGTGCGCTCGTCGGTGGCGAGACTGCGATCCTGCCCGACATGTACCATCGCGGTGAGTACGACCTGGCAGGATTCTGCGTCGGCGTCGTGGAGCGGAAGCGGCTCGTCGATGGCTCGCAGATCTCCCCGGGCGACGTGGCGATCGGCATCGCCTCCAGCGGCCTCCACTCCAACGGCTTCAGCCTCGTCCGCAAGGCCGTGTTCGAGATGGGGGGCCTCTCGTGCACCGACCGCGTGGCCGAACTGGACGGTCGGACGGTGGGCGAGATCCTGCTGACACCGACCCGCCTCTATGCACGGCCCGTGAAGTCGGTGCTGCGTCACTATCGCGTCAAGCAGGTCGTGCACGGTATCGCCCACATCACCGGCGGCGGCCTCGTGGAGAACCTCGCGCGGATCGTGCCGGCAACGGCGCAGGTGCAGATCGAGCGTGGCAGCTGGGAGACACCCGGCGTGTTCGGCTGGGTGCAGCGGCTCGGCTCGATCGATCCGGCGGAGATGGACCGCGTCTTCAACATGGGTATCGGGATGGTGCTCGTCGTGGCACCGCACTTCGCCGACAGCGTGCAAAGCCAGTTGGCCGATCTCGGCCACGCGAATTGGCGGATCGGCACCGTACGGGCGGCCACGGCGGCCGAGGACCTCGTCGTCATGCGGTGAGCGTAATGGAATTCCAGCCCCTTCTTCGGCGGTGTTTGCTCATCGCTGGCATCGGCCTCGTCACGTGGCCGGCAGGGGCCGACTTCGACGCGGAACTGAAGGCGTTGCACGACAAAGCCACGGCGTTTCGGACGCAGGGCGATTTCGCGGCGGTCGAACAGCTGCGACGAGACCGCCGCCGGCTTCTCGCGACTGCTGACAAGGGATCTCCATGGGCAGCGGGCATCGCGTCGCTCCGAGCCGTTGCCGGTGAGAAAGCCGCTGCTCCGGCGAGTGATTCATTCGCGCCGCTCGACCATCGTGCGGCCTACTCGGCTCTCCGTGAGGTCTGGAAGACGTTTTCCGAGAGGCCGAGCGGCGAGGTGTTCGGCGACCTTGCGACGGAGATGTTCGTCGTGGCCCAGCGGGCCGCGGCCGAGGATCCCGGGGCACTGACGGACGGGAGCCCGACCCAGGTCGCCTCCCCGGCCGAGCTTCGTGAAGCCCTCACAACCGCGAGGGACCGTGATCCCTGTCAGGCCGGCATCGCACCCATGCTCGCATATCTCGACAGAACGGTCGGCGACGAGGCGTTTCTACGGCTCGAGTCGCGTCCCGAGATGAAGAAGCGGCTCGATCAACTCCGACAGTCGGCCCGCAAGCCGGGGGAACCGCTGCTGCCGTGGCATGCGGCAGTCGAGTTGATGAAGTCCCGCGAACTGGTGGAGATTTTGCGGGATCGCGAACGCAGCAGACTGCTGGCGCCGACGCTCGCCGGATTCGATGGCCGGTCGTCGCCCTTCCGGCTGATCGGCGGTCGGCAACTCCTGGTCGATCTCTCCGGTCCTGGCGAATCCCCAAAGCCCGTCTTCATTCGGCCGGATGGAGCAGGGGGCTGGCTCGGCAAGCCGGTCATCGTGGTGTGGCGGTATCCCGCGGCCGGCGAGCAGCCGGTCCCAGGCTCGGCCGACGCCGCCTCGATCCTCGGAGGGTTGCAGCCGGCAAAATCCCTCGAACTCGGCTTTCAGAAGTTCGGAGTCTTCACGCCTTCGGTGCCCGACGTGCACCGGCTCATCCAGGGGGGAGCGCGGCGTCTCGCGGTGACCACAGTCGCTCGGTTGTTGAAAACCACCTCCAGTGTCTCGAGCAACGACCCCAAACTGATCGACTCGATTCTCGATGACGAAGCCGTGCCGGGAACAGACCCCGACGTGGCGGCCAGAATCGAGGCGTTCGCCAGCCAACGAGACAAATTCAAGCATGCTCTTGTCGATCTCTGCTCGGCCTTCAACCCGGTCATCATCGTGGCCGACGAGAAGGGATTGGCCGTGGAGCCGGGTTTACTGCCGTCGACCGATGGCAGGAAACGGCTCGTGCTGGAGGACGGCCGGATGCTCACCGTCGTCGGCACGCCCGTCGAAGAATGCGGGTTCGAATACGACGAAGACGGCGTGAAGTTCCACGCCCCGCTGCTGGTCGAGGCGATTCCCCGGCAACTGCTCTTGGCCACGGAGGCTGGCACCGTGGCGCATGGGATTCTCAGGCAGGCGGGCTACGACGAGTCGGAGTCGCTCGGCGAACTTCTTGCGGGCATCAACGCCCCGAAGGAGGTTCCACAGAAGGTGTCGGCGATGCTCAAGAACCTCGCCAAGAAGCAGCGCCGCGATGCCGCGAGCGTCGGCAAGGAAATGCTGACTGATCGAAATTGGACGGTGCAGCAATCGCCCATGGCGGATCTTGCTGATCGATACGATCGGCTTGGGTTTCGATATCTCGCCGTCGGTAGCAGGAGGCTCGTCACGCACGCCGATCTCTTCGGGCCGCCATCCGGAGGGCAGGCGGCCCCTCCGATGGCCGGGCCGCAGCAGACCGCGCCTCGACCGCTCGAGGAACCGGCCGTGGCCGTGCGTTCGCTCGCGACCGCCGCGGCCGTCGATCCCACCGATCTGTGCAGTCCCGAAATATACGACTCGATTCAAAACCGTATTGCCTCGTCACTGGCCAACACTCTGGCCTGGCATCCGTCGATGGCATCGCTCGACGCCGCCCGGTCGATCCGTCCCGCGGTGACGGTTCAGCCTCAGCAGCAGAGCCCACAGGCCCCGGCGGCCACCGCGTCGCGTGGCTTCCCGGAGTGGATCGCGGCCGACGAGGCTGACCGGGGCATGCTCGACAAACTTCTCGAGGGTCTCTCCGGCACGGCGATGGCGGCCCGTGATGACCGGGCGGCACGACTCAATCTTTTTTTGATCCATCTCCAATCGATACGAGGGCTTGCGACGGCCAGCCGATGGCCCGAGGCGATGGCAGGGTATCGAGAACTGATCGAGCATCTGGATCGTGTGGGGGGTGGATTTCAGAGAGTCCAGGTTGCTGTGTCGGATCGGCAACCATCCGCCGAAGAGGTCAAGAGACTCCTTGGAGAGGTCGCCACTCGTCTCGAGGACGCCCTCCTTGGCCTGATCGCCGAGGCGGAGCAGGGGGCGGTGCTTCGCGCGGTGGGCCATGTCGGGTCGGCGGCGTGGCTGTGGCGACGGTGCATCGACCGTCACCGGCTTTGCCTGCTGCCTCTCTACGACAGGGATATCGCAGAGGCATCACGACTGGAGGAGATGCTTCCCGAGACGATCACCAATGCCCGTGCCCGGATAGGTGCGGTGCTCGAGCAGATCGAATTCGAGGCCGGCAAGGCAGGACCCGCAGACGATCACGTCGGCTCCGCCATCGGTCCCCACGCAGGCGAATCGCGAACGCCTTTTGTGGAATGGGTTGCCGCAAAGCTTGCTGCCCGCACGACCGCGCCCCGTGACCTCTGGCAAGGAGGTTCGTCACCGATCTCGCCCTTGCAGATGGCACCGGCCGCCTATTCCAAGGAACGGGGGTTTTACCTCGACCTCGCCACCATGCTGCCGGACGGCATTGGTGAAACGGCAGCCTCGTGGAAAGACGAATCTGCTGCCGCGTCGCCGTCCGGACAGCGTGCTGCCCTGAACCTCTTTCTTGTTGGCTGGTATTGGCTCGAGCAAGGCAAGGGGGCTCTCGCAAGGGAGGCCTTCGCCGCAGCGGCCCGTCATGCGGCCGCCGCCGATGCCGACCCGACGGCTGCCCTCGTCTCGCGTCGCAATCGCATGATGCTGTTGCTCGCCGCAGAATCGGCCCAGGGCCGACCGGCGGGCGCTCCATGGACGGGCAGTTCTTTTCTCGACGCCCTCATGGCCGAGGCCGCGGCATGGCAGCGAGACTGGTCGAGGGCGGGCCAGATCGCCACGCACGCTGCCGGCGAACGGTCGAAGCTCGAGGCACTTGCCGGTCTCCTCCGAAAGGACGGAACGCGGCAACGCGATACGGCTGGCTGTCGATTCTTCACCTGCGACAACCAATTCGAGCATGGCCCTCTTCCCGATCGGCTCGTTGCCGACGCGCGAGAGTGGAAGGTATTCCAGTCGGTGCCAAGAGAACCGGATTCGCGGCCAAAGCCGAAGCCTGCCGCGCCACCGGCTCCTCCCGCCGATCCCAAGGCACCGCCACCACCACCCGCGCCCGGTGACGAGCCGAAGCCGCTCGACTTCGCGGCCTTCCTCCAGGCAGCCTACAAGACTCCTGTGGCTCCAGACCCGCAGGTCATGGCACTGATACCGATCTCAGCGGCCCAATGACTCGGGGATTCTCGATGCCGATCGGGCCGAGACGCCCGGACGCGACGGGCCGGCTTCCTTGATCGCGCCGAGCACCTGCGACTCGGTGATCAGGTCGCGGAGCACGATCGGGTCCGGAGGCTGGCCACCCGGCGAGGCGGCCGGAAAGACCGCGAGCACCGGGATCGACTTGCTCTGCAGCGAGGCGAGCATCTCCTTGATCTCCGGCGAGCCGTCGGTCCAATCGGCCAGCATCGGCACGACTCGGTTGTCCTCGATCGCCGAACGCACCTTCCGCGTCTCGATCGCCGTCGCGAGGTTGAACTTGCAGGTGGGGCACCAGTCGGCCGAGAAATCGATGAGCACCGTCGCCCCCTCGCGGCGCAATTCCGCAAGCCGCTGCCGGGAGAATGGCTCCCACTCGATCACCTTCGCGACGGGGCCCAGAAAGAAGAATCCGCACGTGCCGACGGCCGTCGCCACGGCAGCCGCCTGCACCCATCGGCCGAATCCAACCTCGCCGCCATTCGCCTCCTGGGCCTTGCCCACCCACCAGCAGGCGGCCCAGATGCCGATCAGAAGTACGAACGTGGGCACGAAATAATCGTGGCCGAGGAACGTGAAGAGATAGGCGACCGTGCCGAGCATGACGAAGCCGAGCAACTCCTTGAAGGTGCCCATCCAGGCCCCCGGCTTCGGGAGAAACCGCACAAGGCCGGGAACGAGACCCACAAGGATGTAGGGCAGGGCCATGCCCGTGGCGATCGCGCCGAAGACGGCATAGGTCACGCCCGTCGGCTGCGGGAGCGTGAACCCGAAGACTGGCCCGAGGAACGGGCCGCTGCACGGCGTCGCCAAGACGGTGCTCAAGACGCCCTTCAGAAACGATCCCGCCGCCCCCTCCTGCGACTGGACATGGCCCGCCTTCTCGCCGATGAAGCCGGGAATCGGCAATTCCCACACTCCCAGAAAGGAGAGGGCGAAGGCGAAGACGATGCCCGCCATCGCCACATTGAAACGCCACGACGTGAACTGCTCGCCCCAGGCGAGGTTGCTCTCCGCAAGGCCCACGTTGGCCGCCACGCTGAGCGTCGCCAGCACGAAGAAGACGGCGTAGAGGCCGGCGCAATACCAGAGATTAAGCTGCAAGACATCCCGCCGTGACTTGCCCGACTGCTGGGCGAATGACATGAGCTTGAGCCCCAGCACCGGCAGCACGCAGGGCATCAGATTGAGGATCAAGCCCCCGGCGAGGCCGGCCAGCAGGGCGGTCGCCAGCGAAAGAGGAATCGCCGATTCGGGCGCGGCCTTGGCCACGGGTGCATCCATGCTGGCCGCGGCGGCGGTGCCGCCCAGTTCGATCTCCGCAGGCGACCGCGCCGCCTCGGCATACCGCGCCGACGCAAACGCCAGCGCCGCTCCCGACGGATCGTCGCCGGCCGGCACCGTGGCCGTGAGCTTCACGCCCCATGGCGGATCGCATGTGCTCTGGCTGCAGGTTTGAAAGCCGATGACCGCCTCGACCGAACGTGACGCTTGATCGGAGGCGTCCGCAACGGGCTCGAGCAGAAGTTCGATCGTCACGGGCCCTTCGACCGCGCCCGCCTTCGCGAGATCGGGTGCCGACGCCACAGCCGAGTCGATCGCCACGAGACTCGTCACCCGCACGGTTCGACCGGTCCCCGATTCTCCGGCCGGCAGCGAGACGATCGTCGGCTTGCCCTGCCCGACGCCGCTTGAATCACTCGACGCCGGCTTGTAGAGATGCCACTCGGGATCGGGAATGAGCCGGACCACCACCGGCCACGCAAGCCGTCCTTCCGGGCGACACAATGGCTTTTGGAACGATGCCTCGATCGACACATGGCCCCGCTCGGGAACATGGTTCGCCGCGGCGGGACGGACGGCGGCGGCCCGTGACGCGAGATCGCAGGTCGCCGAAAAGGGGATCGTCTGGGGGGGCGTGCAGGCGGTGTCTTGGCACAGCTGCAGGCTGACGCTGCCACGAATTTCGGATTCCGTTCCGTTCGCGTTGGCCTCCAGGGGCGCCCGCCACGTGACGCGGCCGTGATGCTCCTCGATGACGAGCCCCTTCCAGGCGGGCACGTCGTCAACGGTGCGGCTGTCCGGCCTGACATCCGGCTCGAAGGGGCCTGCAGGCCGCTGGGGCGAATCGTCCGCCACGGTGATTTTCGTCGGCTTGGGGCCTCCCGGCTTGGCGGCATTCCGCCCCTGGTCGAGCGAGTAGAGATGCCAGCCCTCCTCGAGCGTCGCCGTCACGGCCAGCACATCGGGCTTTCCATCCCGGCCCGGCTCCACGCGGGCTGCGATCGCGACCGGGCTCCCCAATGCGTCGGCCACGCCGGCAAGCGGGTCGAAGAGACCGGCGCCTGCATCGGCGGCAGGGACCTGCCGAGTTTCGGATGGCGTCGCCCGGGCCGTCCGGGGCGCAGCGGCGACAAGCCCCGCAGCCACGAGGATCGATCCGCCAATCCACGCCGCACACCATGCGGCACACCATGCACGTCGATGTTTCATTCAAAAAAGTCTAGCGGCGGCGTTTTCGCACGGTCAATCGCGGTTCAGCGGGCGGTTCATCCCAGGCACACGGCCCTGCGCGCGAGCATGTCGATCGCGGCAGGCAGTGTCGCGAGCAATGCGTCGATGCGGTGCTCCACCATGCTCATATCGGCAAACCGCCGCCCCTCCTCCATCGTCCATCGAAACCAGTTGTCGAGGCCGAGCACGATGCCCGAAGCCCGCAGGAACGGAATCAGCGTGAGCCACGCCGGGTCGATGGGTCGAATTTTGGCGTAGCCTTCGATCACTTCCCCCGCGATGCCGGGATCGTCAGGCCAGCTGCCGAGGATTCGGGCGATGTCGGTGGCCGGGATGTCGATGCCGGCGGCATGCCAGTCGATGACGCCGACGACCCGCGACGCATCGAAGAGCAGATGGTCACTCCACACGTCGCGAAGGACTGGCTGAAGAGGGTATGGGGCGGCGGTCGCCGACGCCATCGCGGCGAGGGCCTGTGCTCCGACCGTGGTCGCGAGGATGTCGGCCGCGCGCATGAACCGAGGCCGGATGCCGGGCGGCGCGGCGTCGGGATCACGCATCGTCCACGGACGTGCGAGCAGATCCCGGCCCCCTGTGATTCGCCGCTGGAGGCTCGCCGGGATGCCATACTTCTCCATCCCGCCAGGCATCGTGGCGGCGGCCTGGTGCAGCCGCGCGAGCAGTTCGCCGGCGGCCGCGGCCTGGGCGAGCGTCGGCCGGTCGGTCGGGCGCCCCGGCATCCGCTCGAGAAGCTCCCAGAGCGTGCCGTCTGGTTCGGCCTGCACGGAGCTGCCGTCGCGGCCTGCCACCACCTCGGGCACCTGGTGATGGCCGGCCGCCCGAACATGCCGCATGAGCGAGTGCACCCACTCGGCATGCATCCGCGAGGCCGACGCGACGAAGTTCTTGAGCACGAAGCCGCGGCCCCCGTGCCGGACATCCCATGCCGACGCGCCGCTGAACCCGGCTGACGGCAGGCGATTCACTTCGACATCCTCGTCGGTGAACCATCGACGGCATGCCGCCCGCGCCTGCGGAAACATCGGCTGCGACATCCTTTCCTCCGAAAAATGGCCCTGCGCCTTCCGCGATGCTACCCTTTTCTGCATGTCGCCGTCCGATCGTCTGGCAGGAGCCCCGCCCATGAACCGTTGGTCTCGATTCGTTCTTCTCTGTGTCGCCACGGCGGCCGCATCGCTCGCGCTCATGGTGCCGTGTGCCCGCGCCGAGGAGCCGAAGAAGCCCGAGGAAAAGCCGGCGGCGAAGACCGAGGAACCGAAGCCCGCAGCCGACGCCAAACCGGGACAGAAACCCTTCGCGGTGCTGATGAAAGACGCCACGAAGCTCCCGGGGCTGATCCCGCTGTATCGCACCGAGGGCAAGGTCTACGCGGAACTTTCCGATTCGCTCCTGGGCAAGGAGTTCTTCGTGCTGATCTCGATCGCCCGGGGCATCGGCGATCGCTTCCTGCTCGGCGGCATGAGCTGGGGTGACGGCGACGACTGGGTCTGGCAGTTTCGCAAGGTGGACGACTCGATCCACGTCATCCGGAAGAACGTCCGATTCTTCGCCGACAAGGGAAGTCCCGAGGCGAAGGCGGTCGATCTCGCCTACACCGACAGCGTGCTCTTCTCGGTGCCGATCACGGCGACGAGCCCGTCGGGCGGACACGTCATCGACTTCAGTCCGATCTTCTTCACCGACCTCCCTCGAATTTCCGACCGCCTGTCTGGTTTTTCGTTTGCCCGCGACCGCACCACGTGGGCCAGCGTGAAGGCGTTTCCCGACAATGTGGAACTCCAGGTGGCGGCGACCTACGGTTCGAGCGGAAAGGCTCAGATCGACACGGTGCCTGACAGCCGTGGGGCCACCGTGACGGTCCACTATTCGCTCAGCCTCGTTCCCCAGAACAGTTATGCGCCGCGGCTGGCCGACGATCGTGTCGGCTACTTCGTGACGGCCCTCAAGGACTTCTCGCAGAACGTGGACGAGGATCGGTTCGTCCGGTACATCAACCGCTGGCACCTCGAGAAGGCCGACCCGGCGGCCGAGGTCTCGCCCCCAAAGCGGCCGATCGTGTTCTGGATCGAGCGGACGGTTCCCTTCCGCTATCGGCAGCCGATCCGCGAGGGCATCGAGGCCTGGAACACGGCCTTCGAAAAGGCCGGCTTCGCCAGTGCGATCGAGGTGCGGCAGCAGCCCGACAAGACCGACTGGGATCCGGAAGATGTCAACTACAACACCTTCCGCTGGATCACGGCCGGAGCCAGTTTCGCGATGGGCCCCTCACGGGTGAACCCACGCACCGGCCAGATCCTCGACGCCGACATCATCTTCGACGGCGACTTTCTGCAGTTTTGGCGGACGCAATACGAAACCTTTTCACCGGCCGCGATCGCGTCGCTCACGGGCAGGCCCGTCGGATCGCACGATTCGGCCGCCCATGGCCCGTGCTGCGGCGCGTGCATGCTCTTCGACGGCCATGCGAAGGAGACGGCCTTGGCCGCCACGATGCTGGCCGTGGCTGCCGACGCCGGCCTCTCCGACAAGGAAAAGGAAAAGGTCGTCGTGCAGGGGCTGAAGATGGTGGCCATGCACGAGGTCGGCCATACGCTCGGTCTGCGGCACAATTTCAAGGGCACCGCCTTCCGGAGCATCGCCGACTTCAACGACGTCTCCAAGACGTCCACCGCGGGCGGTAGCACCAGCGTGATG
Organism: Planctomycetia bacterium; assembly: GCA_046092145.1. Taxonomy (GTDB): domain Bacteria; phylum Planctomycetota; class Planctomycetia; order Pirellulales; family UBA1268; genus CACORA01. Next base: position 22,652 of record JBJTDB010000172.1, read on the forward strand.
GATTACATTCCGGTCAACATCATGCCTGCCGGCAAGACGCAGGGCGACTACTACGCCACGACGCTCGGCCCCTACGATCTGTGGGCCATCGAATATGGCTACAAGCCGCTGCCCGGCGGCTCACCCGATGCAGAGCGGCCAGAGCTCGCAAAGATCGCATCCCGCAGCGGCGAGCCGGCGCTGGCCTATGCGACCGACGAGGACACCGAGCCCGGCGACCCCGATCCGCTGTCCAACCGATTCGATCTCGGTCGCGATCCACTCGAATTCGCGACGCTTCGGGCGGAGCTGGTGGCCCAGGCGTTGCCAAAGATCGCGGATCGGCTCGCGACGGTCGATCCGAAGACCGGCGCGGGGGGCTACAGCCGGGTCCGTCAGGCATTCGGCGTGCTCCTCTCGACGCACGGCCAGGCGATGGCCATCGCATCGCGGCTGATCGGAGGCATCGAAACCTCGCGAAGCCACAAGGGCGATGACAACGCGCCACCGCCGTTTCGTGTCGTCGCCGCCCAGAAACAGCGAGATGCCCTGTCAATGCTCGAGAAGCATTTGTTTGCCGCGACGCCCTTCACGTTTTCGCCGGAGCTGCTCAACCAGCTCGTGGCGACCCGCTGGCTCCACTGGGGCGCCCCGACGGTCGCCCGCGAGGATTATCCCGTCCACGACGTGGTGCTGATGTGGCAGGACTCGATCCTCGGCCAGCTCCTTGATCCCGCCACGCTCTCCCGAATTCGGGACGGCGAGATGAGGGTCGTGGCCGATGCCGATGCTTTCACGACGGCGGAACTGCTCGATCGGCTCACCAAGGCGATCCTGACGGAGATCCAGCAGACCGGCCCGGGAGACTACACGCCCCGGAAACCGGCCATTGCGAGCATCAGGCGAGGCCTGCAGCGGGCCTACGTCGCACGGCTCGCCGGGCTCGCCATGGGATCGGTGCCGTCGCTGCCCGACGCCCAGGCCCTGGCCGCGATGCATCTCCGATCGGCCGCCGAATCGATCGACGCGCTCCTGGCCAAGCAGGACGTGAAGCTCGACGATGTGTCCCGAGCCCATCTCATCGAGCTCGGCGCGCGAATCGATGCCGTGCTCGATGCCGACCTCCAGCTCCCGCGGCCGTGACTCTCGTGAGGAGGAGCCGACACCATGGAAGCATCGACCCACATCCTGCTGATTTCGTCTGATCTCATGGTGGCAAGCCGGATCGATGGGCTGGCCAGGTCGGCCGGGGCGCGGCTCGAAACGGTCGCCAGCCTCCAGTCGGCACCTCAGGCCGGTCCGTTCGACATCGTCCTGCTCGACCTTCAGTCGCTTGCCGGTGACGCCGTCGCGATCGTCGGCCGCGTCCGGTCGATGCTTGATCAGCTACCCGCTCAGGCAGCGACGCCGGCAAAGGTCATCGCGTTTGGCCCGCACGTGCACAAACAACGCCTCGACGACGCCACTACCGCCGGCGCCACCCTGGCCGTCAGCCGCGGAGAACTGCTCGGCGACTTCCCGGCAGTGATCGCCCGTGCGGCGTCATG
>JBJTDB010000173.1:0-3877 GCA_046092145.1 Planctomycetia bacterium
CGGGCGTGCGCGCACAGCGATCATCGCCGCAGTGTTCCAGCCGCTTTCGAGACAGTCGATGCCCTCAGCCCGTGGGCCCGCGTAGCGACTCACGGCTCGGCCACAATCTCAACATCCGCAATGAGCAACGGTCTCTTGTCCTTTTCCCATCCGGGATCGGAAAGCGAGATCGCGTTTTTGCCGGGCTCAAGATCGACTGGCCCGATCGTCCACTCCTGCAGCTCGTCGAAACCAAACTGAAACTGCTGACCGTTTGGTCCGACGACCGTCTTCGCCCCTCGGGGAGCGACTCCCCGCACTTTTAAATGCACAGTTTGGCTTGCATCGGTCAGATTATAGGCATCGACTGTGCACGACTGCTCGAGAACCCGCCAGTCTATGAACTCTTGAGTTTGGTACCGGAGAATAAAGAGTGGACCCGACTTGGAATACCCCGTCGTCGAGTTGAACACGATGAAACACTTTTCCCCGGCCTCGCGTTTTCGAGCCAAAGCATCCTCTCGCCGGTCATAAAAAATCTCGACGACGGCCCGCTCATAAGGGGGCCCGTACTTGCCGTCCGCCGAGAGATAGCCCCTTTCGTGCAGCCAAATGATGGTGTCGTTCACAACCTTGCCGCGTCGTGCGAAGTGTGATTCTGGCCACGTCCAGAGCCCGTCACGGGCTTCGTGGTTTCTCGTAAGCCGGATAAATCCTTGCAATTTATCCTGTTCGATCGCCTGTTGCGTAACGTCGCGCCAACGGAGTTGCTTATACGTCTCATAGGGATGGTCGGGAACGGTGAACGTCACGGCCACATTCTTTGGCGCGTAAAGGGCCATTTCGTTCCACGGTTCAAGCCAACGATCGATAACCACCACGGATCCCGGGTCAAGGTTTGTGTCGAGCCAGTCACGAAGTTTCTTGTAGGGCGTCGGTTTCCCTTCGAGCTGTGTAATCATCCAGGCTGGCTTGGCGAGAACGGCGGCGATTGCGCACGGCACCGCCACACGCATGACCCAAGGCCACTTGCCTGGAAGGCTGGATGCAACGATGTCCAGGCTATACGCAGCCCATACGAGAAAGACCGGCAGCATCACACTGAAGTACGTAATCTTTGCAACGCCGCCCCCTACGAAACCGATGTAGGCATACACAACCGCAAATCCTGCCACCGTGATGGCTGTTAGGGCCAGGTACACCACGTCCCAGTCCGCCCTGCGTTTTCGCACCATCTGCGCGATGGCGTAGCCGCCCGCACAGACCACACACAACGACAGCACCACGCCCCAGATATTCGCTCCCGCCGTGAAGAATGGCAGGACGCGGGGTGCCACCCAACCGACATCGCCACCGATATGCCCGCCTTCCCTACCGACGCGGACTAACTCAGCAAACGCCCTCCATACCCACCGAATCATGAACACACCGATCACAGCAGCGGACACAAGCAGGCTCGTAATATGTCGCTTTCGGCTGGTAACAGGCAGTCGGGCGAGGCCCGTTCCGAGCAGAAGCACCCAACAGACCGCTGCCACAACCCACGTAGACATGTGAGCAAGGCAACTTACGGCGGTCCATGCAGTCCAAGCGACCACGCTCCTTCGGGAGAGCACTTCTCCCGCGTCGAGCCGGGTCATGAGATCGGCAGTCAAGAGTGTCATGCCCGCCGACGCCGCCATGACCACGACGTAGTAGTAGGCTTCTCGCGACTGAAGCACGTGAAAAGGAAGCAGACCCATCCAGACACCAACCAGCACGCCTGCAGCCAGGCCACGTCGGCGGGCTAGCCACGCTGCGACGCCGGCCACCGTCGCACTTCCGATCAAGGCAAACGGCTCCCGCACCGAGTGTTCGTCTGGCGGCCCGGGTCGGAATGCATGCCAGACCAATGGGATCGAATCGGCGAGGGGAATCTGGTTCAGCCATGGCGGATTGCTCCAGAGATCCAGGAGAGATTGGCCGCGGATGACATACATCAGAAAGTTGATCTCGTCCGTGCGTACGGAAGATCTTCCGAGATCGAGAAACCGAATCCCCACGGCGGCGATTACCACGGCAACCAAAAGCCAACGTAGAGACAACGTTTTCACCCCATCCTCCGCGTGTTTCAAGTCGACCGCCTTCCTGTCATGCGCGCCGAACCTAGAATCTTCAAGGACGAGTAGACTACCTTTTTCCCCGTAGAATTCCATCGTATCACCCAGACGCGCACGCGGTTGGCCGGCGCCGAGAGGCTCGCCGTTATCAAGCGACAACTCGCCACAAGGATTGCAATGTCAGCTGAAGCACGGGCCACGGCATCATCGTCATGGATTCTTCGCGTTCACTCTGAACAAAGATAGTTCTCCGCAACGCCGCGAAACTGCTCTCATGGACTCCCTTCCTGCCGCCGCTCTGCGATGAGCAAAGCGGATACTCCAAAAGGCAGCCTGATGTTGCGGGCCACCAAATGACGCTCTGTCGCGAACACGAATTCCAACGCGCGACCCATGAAAAGAAATCGCGACCGCGCAAAATCCGACTTGAGTTGAGCGGAGGATTGTCCACGCATTGATCGCACCACCTTCTGTGCCATGCGATGCATCGCGATCGGAAAGAACAAAAGGCTGTTGAAGTACGTAGAACTCATGATCCGTGCATTCGCGAACAAAGCCCGCAGTTGGGGCAGTGAATAGCGCCGAAAGTGCCGATTGACGTCGTCGTGCTCACTCCATAAGAACGAGAACGCGGGCACCGTGACCACGACGGCTCCTCCCGGTCGCAGCACGCGGAGCAATTCACAAACGGCCATCGCGTCGTCCTCCAAATGCTCGATAACGTCGAACGCGCAGACAATGTCGAAGGTTTCGGAGGGCCACGGCAGATCGAGGGCCGAGCCGTGGACGATCGACAACCCGGTGCGGGCTCGTGTCGCCTCGCAGCAGGCCTGGTCGTATTCAAGTGATAACACTTCTCCGTGCTCCCCCAGCCACTCCGAACTCCGCCCGGTGGCTGCACCCACGTTGAGAATCGACGCCTTGCGACCTAGCATTCGGGCTTCCAGAAGCCTCCCGACCACGGAGGACAGAATTCGCTCCCGGGCGCGGAACCACCAGTGTTCCCGCTCGTTGCGATAGTACTCCTCGTAGTACTCAGGGTGCATCAGTCGGCCTTCCGATGCGGGGCGCTCAGGCCTTGCCCCCACGACTCCCGCACGAGAAAAAGCGGCCGGCCGCGCACCTCGTCGAGTATCCGGCGGATGTAGGCGCCGAGGATTCGGATAGCGACCAACTGCACGCCACTGAAGAACATGATCGCGATGATCAAGGTCGTGAAGCCTCGTGGCGTATGAATGCCGAGCAGCCAGGCAGTGGCGAGGTAAAGCGAATAGAGAACACTGAAACCGATGGCCGCAAGTCCGATGGCCCCGAGAATCCGGATGGGCAGATGCGTGAAGCTAAATATCCCGTCGTAGGCCAGCCTGAAGAGGTCCCGCCAGCGGTACTTCGCTGACCCGGCACACCGGGCGGCGCGCTCGTATTCAAAGGGCTGCTGACGAAACCCGACCCAGGCCCGCAGACCGCGGAGAAACAGGCTCTGCTCCGGCATGCGGAGCATCGCTTCAAGAACTGGGCGACGCATGACGGAGAAGTCTCCGGCATCAAGCGGCAGGTCGATTTCCAGTATGCCGTGGAGGAGGCGGTACGCGAGCCAGTAGGCGGTCGTTTTGCAGGCCCCTTCCTTACGGCGCCTGCGAACTCCATAGACGACATCCACGCTGTGTGTGTCGAGCGCGGCGATCATTTCCACAAGTAACGCGGGAGGGTCTTGAAGGTCGCCATCGATGCAAGCGACGACGTCGCCCGAGGCCTGCACAAGTCCGGCGAGCAACGCCCGTTGGTGACCGAAGTTTCGC
>JBJTDB010000174.1:0-8785 GCA_046092145.1 Planctomycetia bacterium
CCACAGCCGCCAGTCGCGATTCACGCGGGCGCGCGTATCTACGATTTTGCCGACCAGATAGCCGTGGTCGTGCCGCCCCCCCCGGGTGTGGTCGGGGCCGACCTGGCCCCCTTCGCCATAGAGCCGATGGCAGCTGCCGCAGGTCTTCTGGTAGACGACGCGGCCGGCCCCACGATCGCCGCCGACAGCGGCGGGGCCGGTCAGCTGCGCCGTGAGTTCTTCGATGCGGCGACGCTTGTCGGCCGGGCTCTCGCGAAGCTGGCCCCATGCGGCCGTCAGCCGCTCCGACAGAGCGGCGTTGCCGAGGCCATGGATCTGCCGCACGACGACAGCCGAGAGGTCGGCCGGTTTCAGCCCGCCCTCGTCGATCGTGTCGAGCAGCACGGCGACGAACGACGGCCGTGTCGCCAGCACCGAGAGGATCGCCTCGCGGGTGTCGCCACTCGCCCTCCGGGCCGCTTCGACGAGCTTCGCGGCGACCGTCGGCGCATCGAAGAGGGCGAGCCCTCGCGCGGCCTCGGCCTGGAGGCGTCGGTCCGAAAGCAGTTGCTCGCAGACATCCTGGAGATCCGACGGCCTGGCCTCGATCAACGTGGCCAGCGCCGTCCTTCGCGATTCGATGGCGGCCTTTGGATCCACCGCCACCGCGCGGACCGAGTCGATCGCCCGTCCATCGCCGAAGAGGATCGAGAGCTCATCGGCAAGCAGGCGGCAGCGGGCCTTGGCATCGCCCTCGGGCATCGCGGCGACGGCTGCGAGCAGACCCTGCCACGCCTGCGGCATGGTCGCCTTCCGCCATCCGGAAAGTCCTTGCGACATCCCGGCGAGCGTGTCGGCCAGCCGCGGGGCTCGGTCGGAATAGGCCGCGGCGACACTCCCGGAAAGCAATCGATCGATTCCCTGCGGCGATCGCTCGATCAATCCCGCAAGCCGGCGTGCGATGAGCCGGCGTGTCGTCGGCCAGGTGCAGGCAATGGCAAGATCGGCGAGCCGCGCCGGATCGGCATCGGCCACCGGGATCAGGCCATACCAGACCACGAACGGAAGGTTGTGGTCGTCGGCATCCTCGGGCCGCTGCATGAGCGAGGCCGCAAGCTGTGGCCGAAGCGGCACCGGCAGCCGCTGGAGCGTGGAGGCAAGCGCGAGCCGGACAAGCCCCGAGGCATCGGTCCGTGCAAGCCTGGTGAACCGGTCGAGCAGGGCGGCTGCCTCTTGTGCAACGTCGGCTGCGGTCGACGGCGAGACCGCCACCGGGCCGACCGCGGCATCGAGCGGCCAGGTTTCTGTGAGGAGCCGGATCGCCCAGGTGCGGACATGCTCGTCGGGATGGTCGAGCAGCGTGATCACGGCCTCCCGCTCGATCCCGCCGACGCGGTGCAGCAGCAGTAACGCCCGCACGCGGTGGGCGGAAGCCGATACTCGCGGATCGCTGGCGGCGAGCCCATCGGCATTCGAAAGCTCGTCCCGCAGAAGACCGATCGCGGAGCCATCGAGTGGGCGAGCCGCCGCACGCTCGGCGAGCACGAGCCGCGACTGCGCGACCCACCAGCCATCGGCATGACGCTGGAGCCTCGCGAGATCACTATCACTCACCGCATGCAGATCGAAGCCTCGCCCTGAGGGGGCCTGCGACGATGCCACGGGAACGCCCTTCGGCACCCGTGGCTGACCGTACGCGAGCCTGAAGATGCGGCCACTCGTGCGGTGGACGCCATCATGCTCGTGGCATTCGCCCGTATCGCTCCAGTCGAGCACGGCGACGCTTCCGTCGGGACCGCTCGCCATCTCCATCCCTCGAAACCAGGCGTCTTTCCAGAAGAAGCAGTCCTGACCGTGCCGGGCGCTGAAGCCGCTGCCGGATCGCTCCAGGATCTCCTGGTTCATCCGCCGGCCGTGAAAATTGAGCGTGAAGAGCCGGCCGCGATAGTCGGCCGGCCAGTTCGTGCCGGCATAGATCATGCAGCCGCTATGGGCATGGCCGCCGCCGAGGTCGCTCGCGCTCCCGTCGCGTGACTTCTGCCACCCGGAGCCCGTGTCGAAATGGAAGTGGTCGGCATGGTGATCGATCGTCTCATACGAATGAGGATTGGGATCGGAGCCGTTCATCTGGCGAAAGTGAGCCCCGGGAATCAGGTGCCAGAGGTGGCCGTTGACCGTGTTGATGAAGAAGCACTCGCCTTCGGCATCCCAGTCGTGGCCCCATGGGTTCGTCGTGCCCGTCACGAGCACCTCCACGCGACCGGTGCGAGGCGAATACCTCCAGATACCGCCGGTCATCGAAAGCCGCTCTTCGTCGGGGCAGCCCGGCCTGCCGATCCGCGCCGGACAGGAATGGCCGCAGCGTCCGTAGAGCCAGCCGTCGGGGCCGAATCGGAGACCATTGGCGAAGTTGTGGTAGTTGGATAACGCGACATCGAAGCCGTCGAGGATCGTCTCGGCCGGGCCGTCGGGCACGTCGTCGCGATCACGGTCGGGGATGAAGAGCAGCCGCGGCGGACAGATCAGCCACACGCCGCCGTGGCCGACCTCGATCCCGGTGAGCATCTGAACGGAATCGGTGAACACCGTCCGCTCGTCAAGCGTGCCGTTGCCGTCGGTATCCTCGAAGATGAGCACGCGGTCGCGAAGCGACAGGTCGAATCGCTGCGTGTGCTCGGCATAGGTGTAGTTTTCGGCGACCCAAAGCCGGCCGCGGGCATCCCACGCCATCGCGATCGGGTTTTGCACGTCGGGCTCCGCGGCCGCGAGCGTGGCGGTGAAACCAGGGGGCACGCCGACCGTCGCCGCCGACTCGACGGCCGGCATCGGCTGGCCACGGTCGGCAGGTTCGCTATTCCGCGGATGCGGAAACGGCTCGGCCGCCATCGCACAGACGGCGAGCAGACCCACAGCGGCTGCTGCGAGCCCCGAGCGAATATGAGACCGGGTCTGGGAGGGGTGCATCTGGGTCATGAAGCCATGTTTCACGACAACAGAATAGCCGCCGGACCGGCCGCCGGACGAGTCGAGGAAGGGACCAAGTAGAGTCAGGCTGCGACCCGCGGGACGTCATCGTTTCAAGGCTGCGATCTCGGCCTCGAGCCACGCGGATCGGGCCTCCTCGCCCTCTGACACGGCCGCCCACTCGCGGCGGATGGTGGCGATGTCGATCTCGTCGCGGTTTGCCGCAAGCAGGGTGCGGATATCTTCCTGGTCCTGGGGACGGAAAGCAACGAGTTTGGTGACGATCAGCCCCTCGGGGGTCAAGACTCGAAGGTGGTGGCCCTCGGTCCATTGAAACGACGTTGCTGCGGCAAGCGCATGAGCGTAAAGGGGCAACACCGGTCTCAACCAGTCGATACGGACGACTCCAAACCGAAACGATGTCATGTGTTCCTGAACGAACTGCCGGATCACCGTATCGCGATCCATCAAAAAACCGCGATCGACGAGTTCGTCGAGAAGTCCGGGAAGGGCGATTTGTGGAACGTCGAGAAGAATGTCGATGTCCTGCGTGAATCGCGGTCGGCCCCGCAGCATGGTGGCCAGCCCGCCGAGCAGCGCATACCTCACCCCACGGGCCTCGAAGACCTCGCCGAGAATCTCGACGGCGCGAATCAGGTCTCCCGCCAAGGAGTCGGAATCACCCGGCATGACGGATCAAGAATTCCTGGATGGTCTTTCGGGCGAGACATTCCTGGGCGTGATGGTACGCCGTGAGATAATCACTGCGAGGTGAGCGGCGGATGAGGAGTTCGCCTGCCGAGAGTACTGATCGGATGGAGGCGATCCGCTCTGCCGACGAAAGGCCTCGAAAGCGGGCGGCCTCTACGGCATGGATGTCTGAATCACTCGGGAATCGAAGCGACTGCGTCATGAAGGTTCACGTCACGGGTTCACGTCATTGTAGCCTTCGAAGGGCCAGAATGCTTCCGGTCTCCAAACCCCGCATGCGTCAGCCGCGTCAGGCTGCAGCCCGGTGCTGGCGGTCATGCACTGCGGTGGATCGCAGGAGCACGCATCCCTGCAAGACCTCCGCTTTCCCGGGGCTTCCGACGGCAGCCGTCGGACAGGCGATGAGCCCCGTGAGGCGGTTCCAGGAGTGCTCGAGGGCATGCGGCACCGAGCAGGCGCTCACGTTGCCGGTGCGCCGCGTAAGCCCGTTGACGAGTTCGCCGGTCACGCCGACTTCCTCCAGCTTCATTCCGGTGAACCGGACGATCCCCGAGCCGGCCTGATGCGGCACGACGAACCGCACGTCGGCGGCCGAAAGCCCGCTGCCGGCAAGACCTCTCGCCACGGCATCCGCCATGGCCCGCGGCGCGATCTCGGCGATCGCCATGCCGTCGAGCGAATAGACCAGCCGCTCCTCGGCGTGCGCGATGCCGCCGTCCGGTGCAGGCATCGGCACCCGCGTGGCGACATGAAAATCAAACGCCGGACGCTCCGTCGGCTGCTTCTCGGCGTCGGCATGCAGAATCTCGAAATGAACCGGATGCCGGCGGCTCGACGTCGGCGCGATGAGCGTGGCCGAGGCCATGTCGCCAAAGAGCCCCGCCGTCTGACGGCAGGAGAAGTCGGTGATCCGGCTGATCCGGGTGGCGACGACCACGAGGATGAACTGATCGTGACGGAGCCCAAGCCGCGGGGCCCAGCGGCGCCGCACGACCGCGAGCGCGCGGCTGTAGCCACAGCAGAACCAGTTGATCCCGATCGTGCGACAGCCCGCGAGGCCAAGCCGGCGGGCCAGCATCCGCGCAGCTCGGCCGGGCCGCTCGTGCTCGGCCGAGCTCGGATCGAGATGCCGTCGGGCGACGGAGGCCGGAATGAACGACGGCGACACGAAGACGAGGCCGCGGCACGCCGCGAGATCGCAGCCGGTTTCTCGCTGGAGTTTTCGAACCGCCTGCTCGGCCATCGTCAGTTCGTCGTCGAGTGAGATGCCGCGGGCCTCGATGCCCGTATGATGGCTGAACTTCCGCGGCATCATGTCGCCAAACCACGCGTTCTCGAGATGCCATTCGGGCTCGTGAATCGAGATCGCGGCGATGCCAAGGGCGGGAGGGCGGAGCGTGATCATGGGGGCAGGCATTCCCTCGAGAGTCACTCGTGCCGTCCGGCGGCAGGCCGGCGGGGGCGGAATACTGACGATCTGCGGCATCTGGTGCCAGACCGGACTCAGGCCGCGCCATCGCCCCCCGGGATTCGGCCGTCGGGGGCTTTCTGGCCGATCGCCTTCGTGCACGAGTCACGGCCCCAGGTTGCCGATCGGGATCACTGCGACACCGTCGGGGCGGACGTAGGCGAAGCCGTTTCCCGTGATCACGGCGAGCATAGCAGGCTCGCCGCACTTCTTTGTGTCGACTCGACCGACAAACCGCCGCAGCGTCTCGCTCGCCTCGTCTATCGCGGATTGGCCGAGTTTCACTTCGAAGGCGGCCCACCGACCATCGTGGGCCTCAACGATCGCATCCACCTCGAGCCCCGTATTGTCGCGGTAATGAAAAACATCGGCATCGGCGGCCTGGGCATACACTCGCAAGTCACGGATCACGAGCGACTCGAATAGAAAACCGAACAACTCCATGTCGCCGAGCAGCCGCTCCGGCGAGGCACGCAGGCTCGCCACGGCGAGCGAAGGGTCGACGAAGCGTCGTTTCGGCCCTTGCCTGAGCCTCGATCGGGACCGCAGGTGAGGCGCCCAGGCCTGCTGATTTTCGACGACCATGATCCGCTCGAGAGCATCGAGGTATCCACGGACGGTGTCGTCGCCGATTGCGGCATCGCCGCTGCCCGTGTCGGCCGCGATTGTGGCCGCGGTCGCAGAGGTCGATTCGTTGCGAGCCAGCGCCCGCAACAGCCGCCCAAGCTTCGTCGGATCTCTTCGCACGCCGTCGACCCGGCTGATGTCGGTGCGTCGAATCTCATCGATGTAGGCGCGGCGGCTGCCAGCCGCTGCCGTATTTCCACTTCGATAATGCGGCTTTTGTAGGGATTGAACACGGCCGGCAGAAACCTCCATCCGTCCTTTTGCAAATATACTAGCCATGCTTTTGCAACGTTTCCAGAATGCCTTTTGCAACGGCTGTCCGGCGGCTCACGAGTACGCCAGAGAGCCCGGAAACAATGGCCGATGTGCTATTGGCCGGGCTCGTTTTCGGTCAGTCACGCAAGCGCTGAACGCAGACTCTCGACCGGGTGCCGGGCGACGCGGCCGGTGCCGTCCTTGATCTGGTGGCGACAGCTCGTGCCTGCCGCCGCGATGATCGTGTCGGCCGCCGCCACCCGCACCGCCGGGAGCAGGACGAGTTCGCCGATCTGCATCGACAGATCGAAGTGTTCGGCCTCATACCCGAACGAGCCGGCCATCCCGCAGCAGCCGCTTGGGATCACCCGGACCGAATAGTTGGCCGGAAGCCCGAGGGCCGCCACAGCCGGCTCGAGCGACGAGAGCGCCTTCTGATGGCAGTGCCCATGGAGCAGCACCTCCCTGGATTCCGAAGTGAACTGGTCGGGGCTGATCCGGCCTCGGGCCGCCTCGCGGGCCAGAAACTCCTCGACAAGAAACACACGGCCGGCGAGCGCCTGGGCGGCCGCCGCCAGCCGCTCCGGGACGATGTCGGGATATTCGTCACGAAATCCAAGGATGGCCGATGGCTCGATGCCCACGAGCGGCTCGTCGTCCGTGATCACCGGCGCGAGCCACTCGACGTTGCGTGTGGCCAGGTCGCGGGCCTCTCGCACGAGTCCCTTTGAGAACTGTGCTCGCCCGCTGTCGCCGTGCCTCGGGATCACCACCTCGTAGCCGAGCCCCTCGAGCAGTTCCACGGCGGCGATGCCGATCGGCACGTCGAGCGTGTCGGTGAATTCATCACAGAAGAGATGCACGCGGCCCTTGGTCGCGGCTCTCGGCCGGCTCGTGCCGCGCCGACGAAACCATCCCGAGAGCGTCGAGCCAGGGAGCGTCGGCAGCGATCGAAGCGTCGAGAATCCCCTCGCCCGCTTGAGCAGCGTCGAAATCCCGGGCGCGGTAACGGCGAGGTTGTAGAGCCAGGGAACGGAGGCCGCCCACCGCATGGCCCGCGCTGATCCGGCGATCATTCGCGACCGCAGCGGCACCCCCTCGCGGTCCTGTCGCTGCTGCTCCCACTCTGCCTTCAGCCGCGCCATGTCCACGTTCGACGGGCACTCGCTCTTGCAGGCCTTGCACGAAAGGCACAGATCCATCACCTCGGCCAATTCGGAGCGCGTCCAGGGATCGGCCGCTGCCGGATCGGCGAGCGCCTGCCGCAGCACGTTGGCCCGAGCCCTGGTCGTGTGCTGCTCGTCGCGAGTGGCCATGTAGCTGGGGCACATCGTGCCGCCGATCAGATGCGTCTTCCGGCACTGGCCGACGCCGGTGCATTTCTCGGCGGCGCGAAGGATGCCGCCGGTGTCGGCGAAGCGGAAGACCGTGTCGCGGGCCGGCGCATGGGCCGCGGGGTCGATCCGCAGGCTCGTGTCCATCGGCTGGGTATCGACGATCTTTCCGGGATTGAAGATGCCCAGGGGATCGAAGATGCGTTTCACACGCTCGATGAGCCGGTAGCACTCGTCGCCGACCATCGTGCGGATGAATTCGCCGCGAAGCCTGCCATCCCCATGCTCGCCGCTGAGCGACCCGCGGTATTTCTTGACGAGGTGGGCGACGTCGGTCGCGACCGCGCGGAACATCCGCAGACCCTCGGGCGAATGGAGATTGAAGAGGGGCCGCAGATGCAGTTCGCCCGCGCCGGCATGGGCATAGTGGACGCAGTCGATACCGTATTTTTCGGCGAGCAGCCGATCGAACTCGGCGATGTAGGCGGGCAGATCCTCGACCGCGACAGCCGTGTCTTCCACGATCTCGCGGGGCTTGGCATCGCCGGGCAGGTTGTTCACGAGGCCTTGGCCGGCCCGCCGCAACTCCCACACGCGGTCGCCGTCGGGTCCGAAGAGCCTGGGGAAGGCGTAGCCGAGTCCGGCGGTGCGGAGCCTCGCTTCGATCGTGTCGAGATCGCGATCGAGCCGGCTGCGGTCGGCGTCGCGAAGCTCCACGACCAGCACCGCGCCGGGATCGCCCACGACGAACGCCCGGTTGCGGGCATGCTCGAGGTTGTCCTTCGTGCAGTCGAGAATCTTCTTGTCGATCAATTCGCAGCCGGTGGGCCGGATGCCCGCCCCCGCGAGATCCCGCATCACGACGACCGTCGCCCGCAACGCCTCATCGACCGACTGGCAATGCACGCACACAAGCGCGGCCGGCGGCGGCAGAGGGATGACGTTCAGTTCGAACTCGACGCCCAGAAAGAGCGTGCCCTCGGACCCGGCAAGCAGGCGACAGATGTTGAAGTCGGCGGCGATGGCGGGATCGAAGCACGAGGCATGCATGAGGGCGTCGAGCGCGTAGCCGGTGTTGCGGCGGGTCACCTCGGGCCGCGGAAAGGAATCGCACACGAGCTGCCGCACGTCGGCCGGCGCGAGCAGGTCGCGGAGACCCCGGTAGATCGTCGCCTCCAACGATTCGCCGCGATCACAGGCGGCCTGAAACCCGGCAGGGCCGAGCGGGCCAAACGTCGCCTCGGAACCGTCGGCGAGAAAACCGCGGGCGGTCACGAGATGATCCCGCGTGGTGCCATAGGCGATCGAATTGGAGCCGCAGGAGTTGTTGCCCACCATGCCGCCGATCATCGCCCAGCTTGCGGTCGATGTTTCAGGCCCGAAGAAAAGGCCATGCGGCGCGAGGAAGCGATTGAGCTCGTTGCGGACCACGCCCGGCTGCACCCGC
>JBJTDB010000175.1:0-476 GCA_046092145.1 Planctomycetia bacterium
GGCCTCCCTGTCGCACCCGCTGAAACAGGATGGCGACGAGGATCGCCTGCGCAAAGTGGATCTGGATGCCGGTGAGCGTTTCACCGGGCGTGAGAGAAATCGTTTTCCAGCGACCGAGCGTGAGCGGCCCGCCGCTCCAGCCGGGGAGCAGGTCGGCCGTGTGCGGTGAGATCGATGCAAGCGTCTGGGCTGGCAACGGCACGAGCTGCACGATGCCGATGGCGAGCCCTGCCGCGCAGAAACCATCCACGAGGCTCCATCGCCATTCGGTTTTTCCCTGCGTCCACGCACGCAGGAACCACGAGATGGTGGCGAGCCCGGCAGCCAGGGTGAGGATGCATTGCCCAAGCGGGTGGCGGCCCCCCATCGCGATCGGCGTGGCGACGAGCGCCGCCAGGAGCGCGGCATCGAAGCAATGCCGCTCCAGCCGCTCGCCGGCGGTGGGCGGTCGGCTCCGGGAGCGACGGTGTCGATGG
>JBJTDB010000176.1:0-6433 GCA_046092145.1 Planctomycetia bacterium
CTTCGAGCCCGTCGGGCACCTGCTCCACGCCCACGCGGCCGGGGTTGCGCCGCAGCCGAAACGGATCGGAGAGGACGATCCCCTCCACGAGGCTCGACATGCGATCGCCGCCGGCGACCAGCCGCGCGAGAATCTTCTGCACGGCCCGGCGGTCGCCCACACCCAGCGGCCGGCCGAGCGCATAGACGAGCATCTTCTCGACGAGGCTGCGGCGAAACGGGGCCGCAAGCCGTTCGCGGAGAAGCGCGGCAAGCTCCACCGGCCCCGAGAAGGAGCCGCCGCCCGGAAGCGTGCCCGAGGCGTCGATCGGCTGATCGGCGTCGGCCGTGCGCCAGCCGCCGATGCCGTCGAAGTTTTCAAGCGCGAGGCCGAGTGAATCCATCTGCGCATGGCAGGAGCTGCACTGCGGCGCCGAGCGGTGCCGCTGCAGCCGCTCGCGGAGCGTGCCCTCGGTGCCCACGGCCTCGAGGTCGCTCGTGCCCGGCGGCGGCGGCGGGGGCGGGGTGCCGAGGAGCACGTCCAGAATCCACTTGCCGCGGAGCACTGGCGACGTGCGGGTGGACTGCGCGTTGATCGCGAGGATCGCGGCATGGCCGACGATGCCGCGGCGGGGCGTGTCGGCGAGGCTCACGCGACGGAAGCCGCTCCCCGCGACGCCCGCGAGGCCGTAGTGCCGCGCGAGCCGCTCGTTTGCAAACGTGTAGTCGGCATCGAGCAGCCGGGTGACCGGGGCGTCTTCGCGGACGAGCGACTCGAAGAGCCCGAGCGTCTCCCGCTCCATCGCCTCCCGCAATGGCTCGTCGAACTCCGGAAACGCCCCTGGATCGGGGCGGAGCGCCGCCAGCCGGCGCGTCTGGAGCCACTGGCCGGCGAAGTTTTCGACGAGGCCCTGGCGGATCCGGTCGTCGGCGAGCATCCGCCGCACCTGCCCGCGGATGGCCTCGTCATCGGCGAGGCCGTCGCGGGCCGCGACCGACGCGAGATCGTCGTCGGGCATCGTGCTCCAGAGGAAGTAGGAGAGTCGCGTGGCGAGTTCGTGGCCGTCGAGCCGTCGGTCCTGTCCGATCGGGCCGTCGCGCTCGATGCGAAAGAGAAAGGCCGGCGCCGCGAGCACCCGCGCGGCCGCGGCCGCGAGCGCCCGCTCAGGTTCGACGCCCTCCGACACAAGCCGCGTGAAGAGGCCGACGGCGTCAGCCCGCTCGGCCGGTGCGCATGGCCGACGCAGCGCCCGGCCGAGCAGCGCTGCGAGCCGGGCCTCCGCGTGGGCCGTGAGAGCGGCGGCATCATCGCGCGGGCCCGCCGCACGCACCGCGTCGGCCCAGCGGCCACCGAGCCGCTCGGCCGCGTCAGCGTAGCGATCCATCAGGAGCGGTGAGAGGGAGTTGACGGCGGCGATATTGTCGAAGCCGTAGGCAATGTCGTCAGAGGGAAACCCGCTGACATCGACATCGACCCCAGGCAGTTCGGGGCCGAGAAGGTCGCGGATCGTGTTGCGGTATTCGGCGCGGGTGAGCCGGCGGATGCCGACGGTGCCAGGGTCGCACACGTCGCCCACGCTGCGGTCGATCCGCGCATCGAGCCAGGCGACGAGCCGACCGCGATCGGCGTCAGCGAGCGGGGGCTCCGCGTCGGGCGGCGGCATCGTGTGGGCACGCACCCGCTCGGTGATCCGCTCGAGCGTGGGGAGATCGGCGAGCGCCGCCACCGCGGCGTTTGGCCCGGTCGGCACAAGCACGAGCCCCCTTTCGGCCGTCGTGCCGGCATGGCACTCGCCGCAGTGCGTGGCCAGCAGCCGCTCGGCATCGTCGGCCGCAGCGCCGGCGGCCGAGCTGGTGAGCAGGCCGAGGATGAGGGCTGAGACGAGCAGGGCTGACAACCGCGGCATGGCAGACTCCGATAGAAAGCCAATGGCGCACCCGGCCCAAACGTCACGCCCCGGCATTCCCTGGTTTGGGATACAGGCTTCGCGGTATTCAGGCAGCCCGCCGAGCCACCCTACGGCCGCTTCGTCACGCCCAGCATCACGGGCACTGGCCGTGGCTCGCCGCCGCTTGGCCGGTTCACGATCCCGAGGTTGCCCCCGCCATCGATCTTCCCGTTCGTCGTGAGCATCACGCTGCTGCCACCACCGTCGAGGTTCAGGGCATCGTCGCAACCGAGCTTTAGCATCAATGTCGCGAGTTCGTGGCAGGTCATGCCCTCGCTGACGCCGGGCTGGCGGCCATCCACGACGACCATCCACACCCGCCGCCCCTCGGCATCGGTGCCTACGGCGGTGCGCGGATGCAGCACCGTGTCTTGCCCAACCACGATCGAGCCGTCGACCACGAGTAGCCCGAAGCCCGCGACAGCCGCGCGGGCGTTCGCCTCGACGGCCTCACTTCCCTTCCCGGCATGTGCCCTGCCGACGGCATCCACCCCGAACTGGTCGTAGCCTTTCTCCGCCGGGCTTCGGTCACCGTCGCCGGTGCGGGCCCATCCCGCGATCGTCACCGGCATGGCGACCCGCCATCCCTCGCTCGGCTTTCCCGACGGGTCTGGGATCGCACCGAAGGCATTGGCATTGATCGCCGCGACGATGCCGGGCTGCGCGGCGCATTCCAGCGGGTCGAGGAGCGATGCCTCGGCGGGCCCCGCGGCGTCCGGGTCTGGCGGCACGAGGGCCTCGATGGCCAGGCCGGGGGATGCAAGATCGACTTCGAGGACGTGCATGTGGAGCGGCCGCGGTTCGATTGTCGCGAGGCGGCCATACCGTAGCCCCGCGGTCACCCGCTCCATGGGAGGCAGGCCCTCTTCGCCACGGCCTTCCTGGCTCGAGAGGAATGCAACGCCGAGGCAACACAATACGACAAACATCTTCATGACCATGTCCTTTTATACGACGCGACGGGCCGGCCGCCACCCGCGTCCGGCCGAAGCTATCATCGTGGGCTGCAAACGCCCCACGTCGCACTGCTTGTCGAAACATCGCTCGGATACGGGCGGCGGTTTCTGCGTGGCGTCATGCGGTACGCCCGGCTCCACGGACCGTGGTCGTTTTACATCACGCCCGCCGACCTGCGTCAGTTCCTGCCGCGGATGGAGGAATGGGAAGGCACGGGTATCATCGCCCGTCTGGAAACGCCGCAGGTCGAGAAGGCCGTGCTCGCGACCCGCCTGCCCACGATCGCGCTCGATCTCACCTATCGACAGCGAGCCGCGGGAAGCCCACTATAAGCGGTCTTTTCAGAAGACCAATTTGTGACTTTCCTGGTCTTCATGAAAGACTATCTGCCTCAGCCCGTTCGTGAAAAACTGGACGATTCGGCCGAAATGAGTTTTCCCAGGCTGACGTGGCGCGAGGCCGACGGCAGCATTGTCGCCAACGCGGATGCTCAGTCGCGAAGTGGCCACGAGCATCCGCAACGGCACGTCGGTGGACCAGATCGCGGCCGCGCTGGTGGGGAACGAGACGCGGCTGGCGTCTCTCGAAATCGGCGCGGACAAAGGCGCGATGGCCGGCGACTGCGATTCCGGCTACAGCTGCGTCTATTCCTCCACCATGTCGTGGCGGTCGCCCACGCAGCCGGTGCCGAAGGAGGTCAATCCGAAGGTCGTGTTCGACCGGCTCTTCGGCGACGGCGATCCCGCCGCGGCGGCCCGCGCCGCCCGCCGCAAGAGCATCCTCGACTTCGTGCGGGACGATTCACGCGGCCTCGAGCGGCGGCTGGCTCCCGGCGATCGGCGGAAGCTCGACGAGTATTTCACATCGGTCCGCGACATCGAGCAGCGGATCGAGCGGGCCGCCGCGTTGCCACCGGTGCAGCCACCTGGAATGCTTCAGCCCGCTGGCATTCCCAGCGACTACGGCGAGCACATCCGCCTCATGTGCGATCTGCTCGTGGCGGCGTTTCAGGCCGACGTCACCCGTGTCGCCACGTTCGTGTTGGCGAACGAAGGGAGCAACAAGCCCTACCCCTTCATCGGCGTGCCGGAGGGGCATCACGATCTTTCCCACCATGGTGGCAACCCCGAGAAACAGGCGAAGATCCGCACGATCAACCTGTTTCACGCCCGCAACGTCGCCTACCTGCTCGAACGACTCGACGCGACACAAGAGGCGGACGGCACGCTTCTCGACCATTCGGCGATCGTCTACGGCGGCGGCATCCACGACGGCAACAAGCACAACCACGAGGATCTGCCGATCCTGCTGGCCGGCGGCGGCTGCAGCACGATCACGACCGGCCGCCACCTGCGGTTTCCGCCGGAGACGCCGCTCGCGAATCTCTGGCTGTCGCTGCTCGACCGCATGAACGCGACGGTAGATCAGCTCGGCGACAGCACCGGCCGGCTGCCGGGGTTGCTCGAGTAGAGCGGGCGTGGCTCCGGGCGGCTCGGAGGGTATAGTGTTCGCTGCCAACAATTCTGGAGGATCCCATGCCGATGGTTCGCCACGATCGACGCCGATTTCTTGCCAGTTCCGCGGCCTGTGCTCTCGTCGCCAGTGGATGGAGGCGGGCGATCGCTTCGGCTGCCGCCCTTCCGGCGATCGGCATCCAGACCTATTCCCTCCGCACCTATAAGGCCGACGAGGCCCTCCGGCATGCGAAGGATCTCGGCTTCACGCATGTCGAGGTCTATCCGGGCATGTTCCCGATCACCGACGACGCGGCGGCGATCGCCGCGCAGCGGGCGATGGCCGCCGATCTCGGGCTCACGATCTCCGCCCACGGGGTCAGCCGCTTTACGAAAGACGAGGCCGCCAACCGAAAAATCTTCACGTATGCAAAAGCGCTCGGAGTGCCGGTCATCGGGGCCGATCCAGACCCGGATTCCTTCACCAGCCTCGACGGGCTCGTCAAGGAATTCGACATCCGGATCGCGATCCACAATCACGGACCGACCCATCGCTACAACAAGGTGATCGACGTGCTCCAGGCCATCGAGGGCCACGACGAGCGGATCGGAGCCTGCGCCGACCTCGGCCACTTCATCCGCTCGGGCGAGAAGCCCGTGGATGTGATCCGGGCACTGCGGGGCCGTCTCTACGGCATCCATCTCAAAGACTTTGCCGAGATGCAGGACAAGACCAAGGGCGTGATTCTGGGTCGCGGGCATATCGACGTGCCGGCCGTGTTCGCGGCGCTGGAGCAGGTCGGGTTTCCCGCCGATGGAGCACTCTCCATCGAATACGAGGAGAGCGAAAAAAACCCGCTCGCCGACATCCGGGAATGCCTGCAGGTCGCCCGCGAGGCCGCCCGAGTTGCGGCCGCCGGACGCAGCACGTAGAAGCATGTCGATCGACTCGCGTGCGGCCGTTGTCATCGGCCACTCCTTTCATGCCGACTCCTTCCCGTGAATGAGGTGAATTGATGCGATGCTTTGCTTCCCTGATCGTGTGCGGCTTGCTCATGTGCGGCGTTGCGTGTGCTGAAGAGGCCGGCTGGACGAGCCTCTTCGACGGCACGACGCTCACGGGCTGGAAGAGCTACTCGGGCAAGCCGATCGGCAGTCAGTGGGTGGTCGAGGACGGGGCGATCCACCTCACCGCGGGCGGCGGCGGCGACATCGTGACCGACAAGGATTTCGGCGATTTCGAGTTTGAGTTTCAGTGGAAGGTGGCGCCGGGCGCCAATAGCGGCGTGATGTATCGGGTACGGCCCGGTGACAAGGCTCCGTACTTCACCGGCCCTGAATACCAGGTGCTCGACGATGCAAAGCACCGCGACGGCGGCAACCCCAAGACGTCGGCCGCAGCGCTCTACGGCCTGATCGCCGGCGAGGGGAAGGAATTGAAGCCGGTCGGCGAATGGAATGCCGGCAGGATCGTTGTGAAAGGCAACCACATCGAGCACTGGCTCAACGGCCGAAAGGTCGTCGAAACCGACATGGGAACGGATGCCTGGAACACCATGATCGCCGGCAGCAAATTCAAGGATTGGAAGCAGTTTGCCGGGGCTCCCTCAGGGATGATCTGCCTCCAGGATCACGGCGACAAGGTCTGGTTTCGCGATCTGAAGATCCGCGAACTCAAGCGCGACTGACGGCCAGCTACATCGCCCGGATCAGGTCGAGGCAGGTCTGGCGGACCTTGCCCGGATTGACGTTCGGGTTTTTCTTCTTGGCCTGGCCGATGAGGCCGGCAGCCGCCTGCTCCTTGCCCCCCTTCACGTCGTCCACGATCTTGGGATTGGCGGCGATCAATTCCCTGCAGAGTGCCACGAGGTCGTCGTCGCTCACCGCGGCGATTCCCATCGAGGCCACGACCTCTTCCACGCCCTTCCCCGTCCCGAGCACCTCGGCGAAGATCTCCCGGCCTCGGCTGGTGTCGAAATCGCCCGTGGCGATCCGGCCGATGATGTCGGCCACCTGCGGCGGCCGCACGGGGAACTCCGCGATCGTGCCGCCCCGCTCGTTGAGCGTCCGCAGCACGTCCTGCTGCATCCAGTTG
>JBJTDB010000177.1:0-524 GCA_046092145.1 Planctomycetia bacterium
GCCCGTCTCGGCCCGGTAGGCACCGCGGCCGAAGCCGGCGATCGTGAGCGGCTCACCGATCTGTGGCGGCCGGTCGGCGATCGCGATCGGCATCGCGGCAGGCTTCCAGATCACGAGGGCCGCGAGGTCCCAGGCTTCGTCCAGGCGGATGACGGTGCCGGCCGATTGAAAGCCTTCGGGAAACTGCACGAGCACCGCCGCCTTCGTGTCGCGGATCACATGCCAGTTGGTGAGGACGAGGCCCTGCCTGTCGTTCACATCGACGAGCACTCCCGATCCGAGCGACACGCCCCCGTCGTCGGGCGCGACGATCCTCGCGACGCTCGGATGCGGCGTCTGGCCGGTCAGCAGGTAGTCGGCAAAAAGATCGGGCCGCCACGCGGCCTGGTTTGGCGTTGCCAGCCCCCAGCCTGCCGGCATCACCGGCTGCTGGGCGAGAGCGTGCGTGGCGAGGCTGGCGACAAGAAGGGCGACGATCGCACGGGCCGCGGGGAGAATCGCCAGACGGGTGGGTCGCATGGGCG
>JBJTDB010000178.1:0-5159 GCA_046092145.1 Planctomycetia bacterium
CTTCGCTCCGCCATCCATGGCTGCGCTTGCCAGCTACGCCGGCTCTCGGAATACGGGGAGCCCGAAGCCGGGTTGGCCACTCAGGCGGTACGCTACCGGGTATGGAGCCCTATCGCCTCACCGACAGTCCTTGGTTCTGGGCGCTCGTCTTCTCGCTCAGGTCACTCGCGGGCATCGGGCTCATCGCGCCCAAGTTCGATGTGCGGCAACGGCAGATCGAGGGCCGCTATCTCGGCCGGCAGAAGGCGGCGGAGGAGCGGGCCCGCCGTTCGGCCGGGCTCGAGCCGGTCGACCTCGCCGATGAGGCGGTCGATCGAGAGGCTGCGGCTCCCGGAAGGATGGTGCCGCTCTGGACGCTCGCCACGGTGGCCGCGGCGGCGGCCGCGGGCTCGGCCGTCATGCTGCAACGCGAGTGGGGTTCTCGTCGCTGACAGGCGCCGCCGTCAGGTCGTCGGTCAGGCCCTGTCGCCGCATCTCGGCCCAGTCGGCCTCGGTCGGCGTCGCCATCGTGCCAAACACGTAGTCGCCCACGAGCAGGAACACGTTGAAGTTCTTCGCGGGATAGCGGTGGTGGAGATAGTGGTGTCGGGCCAGCTTCTTGAAAAGTCGCGTCTTCCCGAAGAAGCGTCCCTCCGGCTTGTGCATCTCGAGATGCACGAAGTTCCACGTGAGATGGTGGAGGACCACGACGATCGGAAACATCACGGCGCCGACCGTCGTGAACGGGGCGAGCACGAGCACGGCGGGCAGCGATTCGATCAGCCCTTCACGGGGATTGAGCCGGATGCCGCGATCCTCGCCGGGCGGCACCGGATCGTCGCGAAACTCCTCGCGATAGTGCGAGTGATGCTCGAGGGCATGGCTCGTGAAGATCTTGGTGCGAACCCGCAGGTTGCGAAACAGGAAGAATTTCGGCTTCCGGTGCATCAGCCGTGCGTGAACCTGGTGCTCCACGAGCGACATGAACACCGACAACGCCACGAACCAGGCGACGATCTGCAGGGCGAGCATCATGGGGGGCCTGTTGCTTCCGAAATCGGACAACCTGACCGTCATATCGGAAGTGACGGTGCCTATCCCTGAGGGATTGCGGGACGAGGTGTACCAAACCCCCCAGTTCCGTGTCGCGGGCAGTTTTCACCGGGAAGACCGGGGGCGGGCCTTACGAAATGATCGAGCGACGGCGGGAGATGTAGTCCCAGACGACGAACCGGTCGAGATCCTTGCCCGCGGTGAAGAACACGCGCCCCTGCGCCGTCTCGGCCAGGCGGTAGGCGAACTGGATATCTTCGCGCGACTGCGACCAGCCCGAGAGCAGAAACACGTTCACTGTGATCCCCTCGCGGCGGCAGGCCCGGGCCTCGCGGATCGTCGCCTCCTCGGTGCGCGGATGAGGCGGATAGAGCAGGAAGAGCTGGTTGCCCTCGAAGTGCGCCGTCGGCAGGCCGTCGGTGATGATGATCACCTGCTTGTTGGGCGTGTCCTGCCGGGCGAGGTGCTGCCGCGAGAGCTGGAGGGCGTGCTGGATGTTCGTGAAGTGCGGCGGCACGTCGCTCTCGGAGAGTGCGGGGTCGCTCATGTCGGCACGCAGCCGCACGACCGAGTCGAAGATCGTGACCGGCTTGGGCATGAACGACACCACCTCGCCAGCCGGCCTCGGCTTGGCGAACGAATACATCTCGATGAACTGGAGGACGTCGCCGGGATACTCCCGTTGCACGAGCCCCTGGAGCGCAAGCGCCATCCGCTTCACGTTCACGTAGAGCCCGCCGTAGCGCATCGAGCCGCTCATGTCGAGGACGACGGTCGTTGCACACTTCGGCGTGTTCCGGGTGCGATGGATCTCGATGTCGCGCTGATCG
The DNA here is from genome assembly GCA_046092145.1 of Planctomycetia bacterium. Taxonomy (GTDB): domain Bacteria; phylum Planctomycetota; class Planctomycetia; order Pirellulales; family UBA1268; genus CACORA01. The sequence continues at coordinate 1,863 of JBJTDB010000178.1, forward strand.
AGTTTCAGCACGCCGTCTCGTCGCCCGCCTGCAGCCTGCTCGCCGGCGGTGCGCAGCATCGCGTTCACGAGCGAGCCGGGGATGTCCATGTGGGCCACCGAGTCGCCGAATTCGTAGGGACGCGTGGGCACGAGTTCCACGGCGCCGTCGCCCTGCACGTTCCCCTGGTGCCGTCCGGTGCGAGACGGGGCGAGAGCCGAGAAGATCTGCTCGAGCACGTTGCCCTGGAATATCCGCAGGGCCTTCGGCGTGAGTTCGTAGCCGCGTTTCGTGCGCGCCAGCCCCTGCTGGGCGGCGAGCTGCTCGACCATGTCCTGCACCTGCCGCTTGAGCCGGTCGAGTTCGTCGAGTTCGCCCGACTCGACGAACTGACCGAGCGCATCCATGTCGATGAGGAAGATCCTGGCGTTCTTCCGCGCCTCGTCGAGCTGCCGCAGGAGTTCCTCGATCGTTTCGAGTTCCTCCTTCACCTCGAGCGCCTCGGGCACCGTCAGTTTCTCGCGGCCGGTGAACCGCCACTTCGCAGCGAGCTCGTCCACCCGGTAGACCTCGCCCAGCCGGTCGATGAGTCCGACAAGCTGCCCGCTGAACCGCCCCTGGTCATCGTCCTGGGCATACCACAGCCGCTCCAACTGTCGCAGCTGCTCTTCACGAACGGCCTTCTGATACGCCCCGCGAAACCTGTCCGGCGGCGTGGTCCGCTGGGCTGCATCGTGAAAAGCCCTGCGTGCCTTCTTCCGCACCGCATCGGTCTCGTATCGCTCCAGGATCTTCCGTCGCCGTTCCTCGAGCTGTCGCTTCAGCGATTCGATCGACGGCCCAAGCCCCTTGATCTGCTCGGGATCGAGCATGATCGCCTCGGCCAGCTGCTCGTCGGTCAGTTCATCCGCCGAGCCGAACTCGAGCATGTGCTCGACCGCGGGCGTCACGAGATCGACCTGCGGAGACCGCGGCGGCGGAATCCGCGCCGGGTCGTACCGCTGGTACGTATGTACGATCCCGCCGAGCGAGTCACGCGTAGGCATGATGAAATGAAATAGGCTGAGGCTGGGTCAGGGGATGAATCTTGCCTTCACAAACCGGGATGCTGAACGCCGGGGTCGGTGCGAGGATCCCGAGCGTTTGGATCGAGCGGAGCGAGAGACACCGCGAGGGAACTCGCACCGCCCCGGCGGCAATCCGCGCGGCGTCCTGGGCAGCCGCATGACGTGACTCACCGGAAGCCTCCCGTGTCGTAGATCGTGCGGCCGTGCGACTGGATGCGGGAGATGCGTTCGGTGGCGTAGAGCCCGGCCAGCACGAACTCGATGCAACTGGCGCGGATGGCCGGGCTTTTCGCGGCGTTGACCTCGAAGGCCTTCTCCCAGACCGCCGGCACATCGGCCACGATCTGCTCGTAGGCCGCACTCGCCACCATGTCGCCCACCTCGATCTTCACCCCCTCGCCGAACACCTTCGCAATGCCCTCGAGACCGTGCTCATCGACATATTCCCCGAAGACCGTCGCGATCGCGTCGGCGATCACGGCATCGAGCACCTGCCGCTCGCCCATCTGATGGCTCCCCATGAGGTCGAGCTCGAGTTTGCCGAGGCTCGATGAATGGATGTGGCCAAGGTCGCTGATCCGGGGCACCGCCGGTGTTTCGCCGAGCCGGACACCGCGCTGCCGGGCGCTCGCGACGACGGTCTCGTAGTTGGCGATCGAGAAGCGGGCCGAGACTCCCGACTGCTGGTCGATGAATTTGCTCGTGCGGGCCGCGATCGTGATCTGCTCGAGAATTTCCTTCATGAAGGGGGGCACGAGGACGGGCCATGCACCGTCGAGGTCGATGCCGGCCTCCTGCTCCACCATTCGGATGCCGAGGTCACGATCGCGGGGATAGTGGGTGTGGATGACCGCGCCGATTCGATCCTTGAGCTGCGGAATCACCTTGCCCGAGCGGTTGTAAGTCGATGGATTCGCGGAGAACAGCAGCATCACGTCGATGTCGAAGGCCACGGGATAGCCGCGGATCTGCACGTCCCGCTCCTCGAGGATGTTGAACATCCCAACCTGCACCAGTTCGTCGAGTTCCGGCAATTCGTTCATCGCGAAGATGCCGCGATGCATCCGTGGAATGAGGCCCAGGTGCAGGGCTTCCTCACTGGCCATGCTGGTGCCACCGACGAGCTTCGCCGGGTCGATCTCGCCGATGATGTCGGCGAATTTCGTCCCGGGAGCCAGTCGCTCGGCGTACCGCTCGGCCCGCGGCCACCAGGCGATCGGAATGTCGGCCGGATCGCTCGAGGCGACGAGCCGCCTGCCGACCTTCGTGATGGGGTGATCGGGATCGTCATGCAGCGGGATCGCGGGTTCGTCGAGATAGGGGAGAAACTCGTCCAAGAACCGGGGCAAGAGTCGCATGATCCGGCTCTTGGCCTGCCCCTTCTCGCCGAGGAAGAGCATGTCGTGGCCGGCGATCAGCGCGATGTTGATTTCGGGGATGACCGTGTCGTCGTAGCCCACGATCCCCGGGAACAGTTCCTCGCCATCGCGGAGCATCCGCAGAAAATTCGATCGGATCTCCTCTTTCACGCTGCGGCTGTGCCAGCCGCTCGCCCGCAGTTCGGCGAGGGTTTTCGGAAGACCGTTGGGTGCCATGGCTGGTTCTCGTGGATCGGGATTGCCGCGTGCCGGCAACGCCGGCTCCATGGCAGGGGCAACCCCTCGCAGCATCACGGGAGGCACCAAATTCTATCCGCGGGTCAGGCTCCGGCCACGCCCATGGGCAGGCGGAGCGTGATGGCGGTGCCTTTTCCCGGGGCGCTTTCCACGCGGATGCGGCCGCGGTGGGCCTCGATGATCTCCTTGCAGGCGGCCAGGCCGAGGCCGCTGCCCCCCTTGCCGGTTTCGTCGGGGCCTGCCTTCGTGGAGAAGTGCGGCTCGAACATCCGCCGCATCACATCGGGCGTCATGCCGCAGCCGGTGTCGCGCACGGTGAGATCGACATAGCCGGTCGCCACGTCGTGCGAGAGACGGAGGATGAGCCTGCCTCCCTGCGGCATCGCCTGCCGAGCGTTGACGAGGAGATTCAGCAGCACCTGCTGCATCTGGCTCGGATTGGCCGACACCCGTGGCACGGGCGAGAACTCCCGCTCCACCTGCACACGGTATTTCATCATCTCGCGCTCGAGAAGCACGAGCACGTCTTCGACGAGCGACACGAGATCGACCGGCTCGAATCGGTTCGATCGGCCACGCGACATCGTCAGCACGCTGGCGGTGATCTTGGCGGCCCGTTGCCCCGCCGAAAGAAT
>JBJTDB010000179.1:0-28946 GCA_046092145.1 Planctomycetia bacterium
GGCGTAGGTGGCCAGCGCAGCCCGGAGGGCGAGAGCGCCAGCCACCTCCGAGGAAGCGAAGGGCAGGAGGCCCGAAGCGAACGTCCGGCTCGAGGGCACGGGCAACCCCGAGCTCCCACAACCCACGTTTTCAGTCCTGCAGTCAACGCTGCGGGAAGGGCGGGAGGCCCGCGTGGCCGTGGAACTAGTCCGTCATGCGGTGGCGGACGATGTCGCCTTCAACCATATAAATGACGTCCTCGGCGACGTTCGTCGCCATGTCGGCGATCCGCTCGATGTGCTTCGACACCGAGTTGATCCGCAGCAGGGTCTCTGCCTTCTCCGGCGACGCCTTGATCCCCTGCATCACCATTTTCTGAACCCGCTGCCGCGAGGCATCGACGGCGTCGTCCTCCTCGCGGACCTGACGGGCGAGCGACGGGTCGCCCCGGACCACGGCGTCGAGGCACTGCTTCACCATTTCCTGCGCCTGCATCGCCATGGTGCGAATCTCGGGGGGCAGGGGGCACCGCTCCCCCTCGGCCAGCTGCGGCACCCGCTTGGCGATGTTCTTGGCCAGGTCGCCCATGCGCTCGAGGTCGTTGTTGATCTTGAGCACGGAGACGACGAACCGGAGGTCGGCCGCCACCGGCTGGTAGAGGGCGAGGATCTTGAGGCACTCCTCCTCCACCTCCACCTCCATGCGGTCGATCTCCTCGTCGCTGGCGATCACTCGCTGAGCGAGTGGAACATCCTCGTTGATCAGCGCGGTGATCGACTTGGATATCGCCTCTTCGACGAGCGTGCCGACGCGGAGGATTTTCTCCTTGAGATGCTCGATCTGGCGTTCGATGTGACGGGTCATGAGCGGCTCCCCTTCCGGCTCAGCCGAAGCGACCGGTGACGTAGGCCTCAGTCTCGCGGAGGATCGGCTTGGTGAAAATCTCGGTGGTCGGCCCGTATTCTATGAGCCGGCCGAGATACATGAATGCCGTGTAGTCGCTCGTGCGGCTGGCCTGCTGCATGTTGTGGGTGACGATCAGCACCGAATAGCGGCCCCGGAGTTCCTGGATCAGGTCCTCCACCTTGCCGGTGGCGATCGGGTCGAGGGCCGAGCACGGCTCGTCGAGCAGGAGCACCTCGGGCTCGGCGGCGATCGCGCGGGCGATGCAGAGCCGCTGCTGCTGCCCCCCCGAAAGCCCCAGCGCACTTTCGTGGAGCCGGTCCTTCACCTCGTCCCAGAGGGCCGCCCCGCGGAGGGAGAGTTCGCAGACTTCGTCGAGCACGCCGCGGTTGCTCTCGCCGTCGATCCGCAGGGCGTAGACGACGTTCTCGTAGATGCTCATCGGGAAGGGATTCGGCTTCTGGAAGACCATGCCCATGCGCTTGCGGAGTTCGATCACGTCCATCCGCGGATCGTAGATTGAGTCGCCGTTGAGCCGCATGTCGCCGGTGATCCGCACGCTCTGCACGAGGTCGTTGAGCCGGTTCACGCTTCGCAGCAGCGTCGACTTGCCGCAGCCGCTCGGGCCGACCAAGGCCGTGACCTTGTTGTTGGGGATCGGCATCGTGATCGAGTGGATCGCCTGCTTGGAGCCATACCAGAGGTTGAACCGGTCGATCTCCAGAACGGGCGTCTCCTCGAGCACGCGGGCGTGCACCTCGGAGGGGACTTGCTGGCCGGCGGCCACGGCGAGCAGCCGATCCCGCGGCGGTGCCGGATCGAGGTCGGGGGTGTCTCCGGAAGCGTGCATGCCGTGGGGAGCGGTCGGGGTTTCGGTCTGCGTCATGGAGTTGTACCTCAAAACTGCTGGGTGACGTAGCGGCGTTTCAGCCGCGAGCGGACCCAGATGGCCGCGACGTTCAAAAGCGCGATGATCGTCACCAGTAGGAACGTGATCGTGAACACCATCGGCTTGGCCGCCTGGCTGTTGGGGCTCTGGAATCCGACGTCGTAGATGAGGAAGGCGAGGTGCATGAATTCCCGCTCCGGGTGGATGAACGGGAAACTCCCGTCGATCGGCAGGTCGAGGGCGAGTTTCTTGACGCCCACGAGCATCAGCGGCGCCACCTCCCCCGCCCCGCGGGCCATCGCGAGGATGAGCCCGGTCATGATGCCGGGGAGGGCGCGGGGCAGCACGATGCGGCGGATCGTCTGCCACTTGCCCGCACCGCAGGCATACGAGCCCTCCCGCATCGAGTTGGGGACCGCGGCGAGGGCCTCCTCCGTGGCCACGATCACGACGGGCAGCGTGAGGAGGGCGAGCGTGAGCGATGCCCAGAGCAGGCCGCCGGTGCCGAACGTCGGCTGTCCGTCGGCCACCAGTGCCGGGCGGAAGAAGAGTTCGTCGATGCCCGCGCCGAGGCCGTAGCAGAAGAAGCCGAGGCCGAAGGCGCCGTAGACGATGCTCGGCACGCCGGCGAGGTTGTTGATCGCGATCCGCACCGCCGACGTGATCCAGCCACGCGATGCATACTCCCGCAGGTAGAGCGCGGCGAGCACGCCGAAGGGGGCGACGAGGATCGCCATGATGAGCGTCATCGCCACCGTTCCCCAGATCGCGGGGAACACGCCGCCGGCGCTGTTGGCCTCCCGAGGATCGTCGCCCAAGAACTCGCCCCATCGCGAGAGATAGACGCCCGCCTTGCCCGCGAACGACAGACGATTCGGCTGCCAGATCTGCACGATCGAATCGAGCGGGATCGACTGCGTCTGGCCGGCCGCGGTCACGAACTCGTAGGTCCAGCCTTCGTTCTGCGAACGAAGGGCGGCCGTTTCACGGTCGAGCCGGGCCGATTCCTCCGCGGCGTGGGCAGACACCCTCGCCTCGGCCTCGACCGCCGCCCGATGGCGTGGGCTGTCGCGGCCCGCATCGAGCTCGGCCTGCACGACCGTCAGCCGCGCCGCCCGGAGTTTCCGCTGCAGTTCGCCCCGGTCGTGTTTGTCGATCCGCACCTCCTGCCGATGCCGTCGCCGCACGGCCGGATGCTCCGCCACGAAGGCCTTCCATGACGGCTCGGCGCCTTCGGCCACGACCTCGTCGCCGTGCCGCAGCCGCACCGGGAAGCCGTGGAACCGGCCCCCCTCCCGCCGTTCGATGGCCGTGGCCCATTCCGGTCGGCTCGCCGCCGTGAGGTCGGCGTCGTCGAACCATTCGTAGTGGGTTCCGGAAAGTTCGAAGTTCGCGGTGCGAACGAGCCGCCGGGCGATCGAGCCGTTTCGCTCGCGTTCCGTCACCTCGCCGAGAGCCTTGCGGCCATCGCGGGCCTCGAGGAGTTCCAACGGCGCCGGCCAGAAGGTCGCCGCGCCGCGGATGGCGATGAAGGCCAGCAGCCCGGTGATCATGGCGATCGCCAGCGCCAGCGATCCTCCGGTGAGCCATACCCATGGCTCGCCGTGGGCGGTCATGCTGGAATAGGCGGAGCGGACGCGCCGCGGCCGCTTCGTGTCGATGAGCGGGGTCTTAGAGATCATGGGCACGTTTCCGGAAGCGTTGCCGCACGATCTCGGCCAGCGTGTTGACCACGAACGTGATCGCGAAGAGCACCAGCGCCGCGAGGAAGAGCACGCGATAATGCGAGGTGCCGCGTGCCGCCTCGGGAAGCTCCGTGGCGATCGCGGCGGAGAGGGTCTGGAAGCCGTTGAAGAGGTTCCAGTTCATGAGCGGTGTGTTGCCCGCCGCCATGAGCACGATCATCGTCTCGCCGACGGCCCGTCCGAGTCCGATCATCACCGCCGAGAAGAGGCCGCTGGCGGCGGCCGGCACGATCACCCGCACCGCCGTCTGCCACGGGGTCGCGCCGGCGCCCAGCGACGCGCTGCGGAGGTGGGCCGGGACCGAGGCGAGGGCATCGTCGGCGATCGTGAAGACCAGCGGGATGATCGCGAAGCTCATGCCGATCGCCACGACGAGCGAGTTGCGCTGCACGTAGGTGCCGAGGAGGCCGCCACGGGTGTCGAGCCGAAGCGCATCGAGAAGCATCGCCGCCGCGAGGGCGAGGGCCGCGGCCAACGCCAGGCCGATGACGAACGTGGCCAGCGACGCCGCCGCCGCCTGCTGGGGCGACCAGCGGCCACTGCGACGCCGCAGCCATGGGGTGAACATGCGGCTGACGATCATCGTGGCCCCGATGCAGGCCAGCGGAAGAACCGCCAGCACCCATCCGCCGAGGCCGCTGCCCCCGCGGCCATCGAGCCAGGTCGCGATGTCGCCCTGGAAGAGCAGCCGCTCGAGCCACGGCGCCGCGGCGCGGGCCGCGGCCAGGCCGGCCGGAAGGGCGATCAGGCCGATCGCGGCGAATCGCCAGCCGCCGAGCCGGGTTCGCAGTCCGCTGGGAAGCATCTGCCAGAGGTGGGCTCCGGCAACCAGCGCCAGCGGCACGGCGTAGATGCCGGTGAGCACTTCCATCACGCCCTTCTCGATCACCGGCGCGAGGACGAGCCCGGCGATGAACCCGAGCACCACGCTCGGCAGGCTCGCCATCATCTCGATCATCGGCTTGATCCGCGCCTTCCAGGAGGGATGCAGGAACTGGCTGGAGTAGATCGCCGCGAGGATCGCGATCGGCGTCGCGAAGAGCATCGAATAGAGCGTCGCCTTGATCGTGCCGAAGACGAGCGGCACGAGCCCAAACTTCGCCTCGAACGACTCGTGCCCGGTCGTCTCCCAGGCATGGACGGCGTCGGGATAATTCTCGTACCAGACCCGTCCGAAGAGCGATCGCAGCGACACCTCCGGATAACCCGGATCGAACGACCAGGCCGCCACCGCGGTTCCGTCGGCCGCGAGCAGACGGTTTTCGCGAGGGGAGATCAGCACCTGCCGCGCGGACGTCTCGAGAGGATCATGCCGGCCGGTGTCGAGCACGGTGCGGCCCGTCGTCGTCTGGACGATTCGGATCGTTCCCGCGGCGTCGGCGACCGCCAGCAGGCGGGATCGGGGCGACGCCCCCAGGGCCGTGATCCGCCGTCCCGTCTCCGGAAATGCCTTCGCGGCCGCCATGGCGAGGCCATCGGCGGCAGGTTTCTCGCCACCGCGTGTCGCGAAGAAAATTCGCACGGCCCCGGCATCATCGCCGATGGCCAGCGCATTGCCGCCGAACATGCGGGCGACCGCCGCGACGGGTGCCATGCCCGGCGCCGCGTCGAACGTCTCCATCGCTTCGGGTCGCTCGATGTTCCGAATTGCGTGCCGTCGGGCCGTGCCGTCGGCTGCGATGACGAACAACTGGTCTCCCAATTCTGAAACCCGCACGAACGACGGATGCGTCGGAGGCTCGGTTGAGCCTCCGGTGTCGTCGCCCGGTTCGATCGTGGCGCCGGAGACGCTCGTGATGAGTTCGTCGGTGAGCAGGTTGCGTCGGGACGACACCGACTCCACGCGGACGCGCCCTTCGGCGTCGAGCGCGGCCACGAGCGGTCCACCGGCGACGATCGCCAGATCGATGTCGACGATCCGCGTGGAGAGCGTTCGCGACGGCGGGCCCGGGAAGTCGGCCACGAACTCGATGCGGGCATGCTGGCCCCCGAGGCTTCGCAGGTAGATCGCGTCGCCGACGGGTTGCACCTCGCCGATCCGCATACCCGACAGGCCCGACGGCAGATCGGCCTCGGGCACGAACGACGACTCGAGCCCGAGTCGGCCGGTTCGCAGGCTGCCGTCGGCGAAGCCGCAGGCGGCATGAAGGCCGGAGGGCAGCACGCGGATCGCGGTCGCTCCCTCGAGTCCGCAGTCGGATGCGGCCCGTTCGCCGAGCGGAGCACCGTCGGCCACGGAGAAGATCCGGATGCGTCCGCCGGTGGTGTCGAGAAGCCACGCGACGAGCCCCGACTCATCGACGCCCATGCCGGTGGCCCCGTCCGTCCCCTGCGACACCGGCATCACATGCTGGAGACGGATGCGGGCCGGCGCGAAGAGCGGCATAGCCACCGCGAAGAGGAAGATCCCGACGGCGAGCACCGCCACGATCGTGCCGATGCCGCCGAACGTGATGAGCCCACGGGCGAGAGAGTCGCCCGCGCGAACCCACGGGGTTGTCTTCCGTCGCCGCGATCGACCCGTAAATGTGGACCTGCTCTGCATGCCGGTTTCTCGGCGGGATCGCGACGATCGTCGAGCCGGCAGTTTATTCGGCGCCCACGCTCTTGAGAGCCCGACCGGCCACCGCCGGGGTGAGCGGCAGGTAGCCGTCCTTCTTCACGTCGGCCTGTCCGTCGGAACTCAGGATGTAGCGGAGGAACTCACGTCGCAACGGGTCGAGCTGGGTTCCGGGCTTGTGGTTGACGCTCATGAAGAGGAACCGTGCGAGGGGATAGTCGCCGGAGTAGGCGAACTCGGGCTCGACCGGCACGGCCTTCGCGTCGGGCTTCGGGGCCAGCGGCACGGCCCGCACGTCGGCCGTTTTGTAACCGATGCCACTATAGCCGATTGCGAACATGTCGCTCGCGATCGCCTGCACCACCGACGAGCTGCCCGGCTGCTCCTTCACCGTGGGCTTGAAGTCGCCCTTGAAGAGGGCGTGTTCCTTGAAATAGCCATACGTGCCGCTCGACGCATTGCGGCCATACAGGCTGATCGGCTTGTCCTTCCATTCGCCGCCGAGGCCGAGGTCGCCCCAGGTGCGGATATCCGTCTTCGCCCCGCCATTGCGATTCCTGGAGAAGATCGCATCGACCTGCTGGAGCGAAAGCTCGGTGATCGGATTGTCCTTGTGGACGAAGATCGCGAGCATGTCGATGGCCGTCGGCACGACGGTCGGCGGGTAGCCATGCTTCTCCTTGAAGGCATCGACCTCGGAGGGCTTCCAGTCGCGGCTCATCGGGCCGAAGGTGCTCGTGCCCTCGGTGAGGGCCGGCGGTCCCGAGGCAGAGCCCTTGCCCTCGATCCCCTCACGGACGCTCGGGTAGTACTTCTTGAACCCCTCTGCCCAGAGGGCGACAAGATTGTTCATCGTGTCGGAGCCGACGCACTTGAGCGATCCGGACACCTCGCCCGAAACCTTCGCGTAGGGCTTGAGGCCAGTGGAGGCATCCTGCGAAAAGACCGGTGTCGCCACCGCGGACACCATCACCACCAACGCCGCTCCACAATTCACGCCACGACGCATCGGCCTGCTCCTGCCTGGGTTTTTGACGTCTTTTCCGCGGAAAGATGTCTACCGGTGAATTGTGAGCGTTTCGTGAGCGAGCCCTTGCTTCGCACAAGACTCACGATTCCGGTGCAAAGCCCCGCCGCATCGTGTTTTCCGTGACCGTTCGGGGCACGACGAACTGGTGGAGATAGTCCGGCCCCCCCGTCTTGCTGCCGATACCCGACATCCGGTACCCGCCAAAGGGCTGCCGGCAGACCAAGGCGCCGGTGATGCCGCGGTTGAGGTAGATGTTGCCCGCTTCCAACTGCTCGCGGGCCTGCGCGAGGTGGGCGGGGCTCCGCGAGTAAAGCCCCGCCGTGAGGGCGTAGGGGGTCGCGTTGGCCATCGCGATCGCATGTGAAAAATCCCGCGCCCGGAAGACGGCCAGCACAGGGCCGAAGATTTCCTCCTGGCCGAGCGGTCCTGCAGGATCGACGTCGGCGAAGACATGCGGCCCGACGAACCAGCCACGGTTGGCCAGTGGCCCGACATCGACTGCTGCCACCTCGCGGCCCGTCCGGCGGCCGATCGTGATGAACGACCGCACGCGGTCGCGAGCCTCCTCGTCCACAAGCGGCCCCATCCGGGCGCCGGGATCGTCGGCCGGCCCCACGCGAACGCTCCGCACGGCCGATGCGAGCCGCTCCACGAACGCATCATGCACATGGTCGAGCACGATGACCCGCGAACACGCGGAGCACTTCTGCCCCTGAAACCCGAAGCCGCTGGTCACCGTGCCCAGCACCGCCTCGTCGAGGTCGGCGTCGTCGTCCACGATGATCGCGTTCTTGCCCCCGAGTTCCGCGATCACCCGCTTGATCGACCGGCCTGGCGTCTGTGAGGCGAGCGTGTTGATCGCGAGACCGACGGCCCGCGAGCCGGTGAAGGCGACCATCGCCGTCTCGGGATCGGAGATGAGCGCGGGGCCGACCTCTTCGCCCCGTGCCGGCAGGAATGCTGCCGCCGCCGGAGGCACTCCGGCCTCGAGCAGGATCTCATGCCAGCGGAGCGCCACCAGCGACGACTGCTCGGCGGGCTTCAGCACGACCGTGTTGCCCGTCACGAGCGCCGCCGACGACATGCCTGCCAGGATCGCGAGCGGAAAATTCCACGGGGCAATCACGACGGCCACGCCCCTGGCCGCGAAGGACGTGACATTCTCCTCGCCCGGCACGTCCACGCGGCGGGCCATCGCCATCCGCTCGGCGGCCATCGCGTAGTACTCGCAGAAGTCGATCGCCTCCGCGACATCGGCATCGGCCTCGCGCCACGGTTTCCCCACCTCGAAGACCTGCACCGCCGCGAGGTCGAATCGCCTCGCCCGCATCGTGGCCGCTGCCCGCCTGAGGATGGCCGCCCGATTCGCGAAGCCGATCCCGCGCCAGGCCGGCAGCGCGGCCGCCGCCACCCGCACCGCCCGCGTTGCATCTTCAGGCGAGGCGGCCGACACGCGGGCGATGAGGCGATCATGCGCCGACGGGTCGCGCCGTTCCATCCGATCGGCCGTCGAAACGATCCGGCCCTCGATCACGACGGGCACATCGATCGGCGGGCCGGCGTCGAACCGCGCGCGGGTGCGGTCCACCGCCGACTGCATCGCGGTGCGACTGGCTTCGATCGCGAAATCGGTGAGGGGCTCGTTGCAAAACGTCTCGTCGATGGCGGGCGTGGGGGCGATCGTCGGCATGGGAACCTCGTGCGGGGGCTGAGCGGCCGCCGGCTTCGGCGGCGCGAGGAGCGTCTCGGCGGGCACGTGCTTCACGAAGCCGGCCCGGAGAAACGAATCGTTGGAAGAGTTTTCGAGGAGCCGGCGGACCAGGTAGGCCATGCCGGGAACGAGTTGGCCGTAGGGCATGTAGACCCGCATCCGCCAGCCGGCCTTCGTCACGGCCTCCTTCTCGGCATCGCCCATGCCGTAGAGCATCTGCATCTCGATGCCGCGTCGGTCGAGGCCCGCCTGCTCGGCGACGGCCATCGCATGGGCCAGCGACCGCAGGTTGTGGCTGCCGATCGCCGGCCGCAGGTGAGCCGCGTTCTCAATGACGAACGTGGTGCACCGCTCGAAGCATTCGTCGGTCTGCCATTTTTCCTGCCAGACCGGCACGGGCCAGCCGGCCGCCCGGGCGTGGATCGTCTCGTAATCCCAGTAGGCACCCTTCACGAGCCGGATCCAGACGGGCGTGCCACGCTGCCGTGCCCATGTGGCCAGGTGCTCGAGGTCCCGCGGCGATTCGTGCAGGTAGCACTGCACGACGATCCCACAGTGGGGCCAGTCGCGAAACTCGTCCTCCATGGCGATCTGCCGGAAGATCGCCAGCGTGAGGTCCTTCGTGGCATGGCTTTCCATGTCGACATGCACCTGGGCGCCTGAGTCGCGGGCCGCCCGCCACAGCGGACGGAGGCGCGCGAGCACGCGGTCGGCCGTGCCACGGGGATCGATCGCGTCGAACTGGCTGTCGAGGGCCGAAAGCTTGAGCGAGATGTTCACCCGAGGCATCGGGCCATCGGGGCCGTCATCGATGAGCGGGTCGTGCTTCCAGACGGTGGCCCGTGCGGGAAGTTCATGGAGCAGGCGGAGGTAGGCCGCGGCATACGAATCGGCCTCGGCGTCGCTGGTCACCGCTTCGCCGAGAAGGTCGAGCGTGAAGCCACGGTGCGCCGACCGCTCCCGTTCGGCGGCCCGTGCCGCCTCGGTGGGGTTTGTGCCGGCGATGAAGCGGCGGGCCTGCGCGAGCGTGGCGGCACGCACGGCGCGGGCGGCCAGCGGCGCGAGCATTCCGGTGCGGGCCGCCTGGAGGGCCAGCCGCATCGAGGCGGGCAGCCGGGCGAGCACGTCGTCGTCGATGTATTCCCGCAGATGACGATCGATGGCCGCCGGGTCGTCGAGCATCGGCATGCAGTCGACCAGCCGAAAGAGCCTCACCTTCAAGTCGTCGTCGGCCGTCGCCCATTCGCCGGCCTGCTGACCCCACCACTCGGGCGATACGATCGAGGGCTGCGCGGCCAGAGCATCGGCGAGCAGCCTCCGGCCGATCGCCTGCGCGCGGGCCTCGATCGACTTCAGATCGTCGGCCGTGAACCGGCTGGGAAGGGGGGGCACGGTCGTGGGCTGTCGGGGCTTCATGACAGGCTCCTGCATCTTCCTCAAGTCTATCCAGGACAACGATTTGCATCCGCTTTCGGCGCCACGACCGCGGCGATCCCTGCTGCCTGTGGTAGAATCGGCGGCACGACGCGAGGGCCCTGGACGCCCCGCCCCATGGATCATCCGCAGACACTCGTGAATTCTCCGGCAGGACACGCCCTCGACCAGCTCCATGCGACGGTGGAATCCCGCGGCCCCGTGGTCCTTCCAGCACTGCTTTTGTGCGATTTCGGGCATCTCGCCCGGGAGGTCGAGCGGCTCGAGGAGGCCGGGGCGGTGGCCCTTCATCTCGACATCATGGACGGCCGGTTCGTGCCGCAGCTCACTTACGGCCAGGTGGTCGTCGAGGCCGTTCGCCGGGCTGCCCGCGTGCCGATCGAGGTCCACATGATGGTGGAGGAGCCGGAGCGGACGATCGCCGACTATGCCAAGGCCGGGGCCGACATCATCACCGTGCATGTCGAGGGGCTGGTCGACCCCCGGCGAACCCTCGAGGCGATCCAGTCGCTCGGGCCGCGGGCCCACCTCGCCATCAGTCCGGAGACCCCGGTCGAGCGGATCGAGCCCTATCTCGATTCCTGCGATGGCGTGCTCGTGATGAGCGTCGAGCCGGGGTACGGCGGCCAGATGTTCAATCCGGTCGCTCTCGAAAAACTTTCCCACCTTGATTCGATCCGTAGCCAGCGAAATGCGTCGTTTCGCCTGGGCGTGGATGGCGGCATCTCGGTCGAAACGGCCGGCCCCGTGGCCGCCGCCGGGGCCGAGCTGCTCGTGGCCGGCAGTTCCGTGATTCGATCCGCCAACTACGCGCGGGCCATCGCGGAACTGGAAGACCGCGCCCGCAGCGCCGCCTGATTCCTCCTGGAGACCATTCAGCATTCATGGCCGAGTACCTTGTGGTGATCCGTTCCGGTGTGACCGAGTTCGAGGTGCAGGGCCGCATCCGCGGCATCCTCGACATCCCGCTTTCTCCGGAGGGCTTCGCCGAGGCCGATTCGATCGCGGCGATCCTCGCGAGCGATCCGCCTGTGGCGGTCTGCATGGCCAACGCTCCATGTGCCGTTGAAACGGCGAGGGTCATCGGCCGCACGATCGGGATCAAGCCCCGGTTGCTGCCCGAACTGACCAATCTCGATCTTGGTCTCTGGCAGGGGATGCTCATCGAAGAGATCCGCCGCAAGCAGCCGCGGCTGGCGCGGCAGTGGGACGAAAATCCATGGTCCGTCGTGCCGCCGGACGGTGAATCGCTGAGCGAGGCCTGCGACCGTGTCGAAACGTCGCTCCAGCGGATGCTGAGGCGTCATGCCTCGGGTCGGGTGGCCCTGGTGGCCCCCCATCCGCTCGACCGCGTGATCCGGTGGATCGTGGCGGGGGACCTCATGGGCGACGTGTGGGAGCGTGACCCGCTCGAGCCGTCGGTCGTCTGCCTGCCCGTTTCCTCCCAATGGAAGGCCCCGGCACGTGGAAGAGATCGAAGGCTTGCCGCGAGCAGGCCGTAAGGGCAGACCGGCGCAGCGGCCTCGGCGGTCGCTCCGGTACACTCCTGACGACTTTCCCTGGTGACATTCGTCCGACCTCGACCCACCCACTTATCCACGCATGGAACGCAGCACAGGAGCACGTGCCGGCGCGACGGATGCCTCGGCGGCCGCCCGCGGGCAGCCCGGCGGCCTGCCGTCGGGTGACCCCCGCCAAGACCGCGGTCCGCGGCCGAAGCGGGGCGTGCCGGAGGGGCTCTGGCTCAAGTGCGATGGATGCAGTGCCACGATCTACCGCAAGGAGGCGGAGGAACTGCTCAACGTCTGCCCGCAGTGCGGCTTTCATTGGTATGTCTCGGCGGCGGAACGGATCAAGCAGCTGCTCGATCCCGGCACGTTCGAGGAATGTGATGGCGATCTTCGGCCGGCAGATCCGCTCGGCTTCAAAGACAAGAAGCCCTACGCCGAACGGCTCGTCGCCGAGCAGAAGCGGACGGGGCTTTCCGACGCCGCCCTCACCGGCACGGGCATGATCCGGGCCCGTCGCGTGGCCTGCGGTGTGACCGACTCGGCCTTCATCATGGGGAGCATGGGGAGTGTGGTCGGCGAACGGCTCACGCGGCTCGTCGAGCGGGCCACGTCCCAGAAACTCCCGCTCATCATCATCAGCGCCTCGGGCGGCGGTGCCCGGATGCACGAAGGCATCATCTCGCTCATGCAAATGGCGAAGGTATCGGCGGCGCTGGCCCGCTATTCGCAGGCGGGTGGCCTCTTCATTTCGGTGCTCACCAACCCGACCATGGGGGGCGTGGCCGCGAGTTTCGCGTCGCTCGGTGACCTCTGCTTCGCCGAGCCTCGGGCCCTGATCGGCTTCGCCGGCCCACGGACGATCAAGGCGACGATCCGCGTGGAACTGCCCAAGGGCTTTCAGACGAGCGAATTCCTGCTCGAGCACGGTTTCGTCGATCGGATCGTGGCACGAAAGGATCTCAAGAGCGAGATCGCCCGCGTCATCGACTACTGCGGCTGCTGACTTCGGCTTTTGCAGTGTTTGAAGGCCGGTTCCTCCCCAAGAAAGCCCCCGGTGGTAACCGGGGGATCAAAACGGGCCGCCACGTCAATCCATCCCCGGGTTTTCACCCGGGGCTTCTTGGGGCGGGGTCTTCAAAAACGTTTCGAAGTCGGGAAACAGCCGGAAAAGTTGGCCCACAAACTGCAAAAGTCGAACGAGCTGTCCGTGGAAAAAGTCATCCATGACCTTTTTCCACGTGGCCGACCGGTGGAAACGCCGAGGGTTTCCACGGTCGGCGGTCGTCGCATCCTGCTCCGGCAGACGTGTTCCACGGTCTGCGAAAGGTTTGTCAGCCGTTGGGCGCGATGGTGTCGATCTTTGCCGCGAGGATGAAGTCGTTTTCGGAGAGGCCTCCGATCGCGTGCGTGAAGATCTCGATCCAGGCCTTGCGGTAGCCCTCGAGGTGCAGGTCGGGGTGGTGCTGTTCCCGTTCGGCGAGAGCGCCGACATTGTTCAGAAACTTGATCGCCTCGCGAAAGTTCTTGAACGTCCAGTCGCGGCGGATGCGAACGCCGTCGTGGGTGAGACGCCAGCCGGGCAGGCTGGCAAGCTGCGCTTCGGCCTCGGCGAGGGAATATTTTGGCACGCCCCCTTCGCAGGGCACGCACTTCTTGGCGGTGAGATCGCAGGCTGATTGAGATGGGTTCATGGGGGAAGTGTAGTCGCCACCGCATGGGTTCGGCCAGCCGGTGGGTCGGGGCTGCCCACGCCCTCTCTCCGGACGTTCGCTGCGGCCCTGCAGATTCGTGACGGGTCGAACGGTATATGGCGTGGCTCGGGGTTGCCCGTGCCCTCTCGCCGGACGTTCGCTGCGCCCATCCTGGGCTTCGCTCACTGCGGTGGAAGCTGCGCTTCGCAATCCTTGCTGCGCTTGCTTCCACAGCCCGCTCGAGGGCACGGGCAAGCCCTCACGGTCTCTCGAATTCGCTACGAGCGAACTGCCCGCCTGGAGGGCGGGGCTTTCTTCACGAAACCCTCGCCATCGTGGCCTCGGGTTTCTTGTGGCCTCCGCGACCACAGGTCGCTGCGGCCAGCCGTTGACTGCGTCGCTGGAGGCGACGCCCCCTTCCGGCCGGAGGCCGGCAAGGTCGCAGGGGCCATGGATGGCCCTGCGACCGTAAAGCTAATACCGAGCCTCGAACCCCGCGAAGCCGCCGTGGATGATCGATTCCGAGCCGGCCGTGATGCCGGAAAGATCGCCGGCGGCAGGCGGGATCGTCTGGGGCCACTGCTGGTCCGCCTGCGAGATGTTGCCAACGCCCACGACCCGGTAGCCGATCCAGAGGCTCCAGCGGTCGGTGACATCCCAATTGACGGAGGTATCGACCGATCCGAGCCAGGAGAAGACGCCGAGCGACGATGCCACGTTCGACCCGTCGAGTGTCGAGGTGTTGCTGATCGAGTTGCCTGCCATCAGAAACTTCGGCACGGCCGAGAAGCGGAGCCGCGGTGCAAACCGCCAATCGAATTTGGCCCCCACTTGCCCGCCGAAGAGGTTGTTGTTGGTCGCGACGTTCAGGTCGGTGCCGCCCGACTGGAGCGTGAGCACGTCCTGAAGTTCGAAGAAGCGGAATCCGGCGAGCCACATCAGATTGACCGATCGATTCGGCGGCATGTATTCGGGCCGTTGCCCGAGCGAATAGAGCCAGTTGATCTCGACATCGTTGATCAGGTCCGACCGTTGCAGCGTGCCCGTGGTGCCGCCCGACGTGGCGGAGGTGGTCGAGCCGATGTTGTAGACGCCCCAGTAGATCATCTCGATCGCGTGATGCTGCTCGGGCCCGAACCATCGGCCGACTCGCAGATCGACGCCGCCTGGCCACGAGGCCGAGGCATCGGCGGTGTTGAAGGTGAGACCGCCCGGGCCGACCGAGGTGGTGCCGGCGGGAAGCGTGCGGGTCATGACAAGCCCGCTGGCGCCGGCGAACCATTGCGGCCACGGGGCGACGAGCGCCGGCTGCGCGTCGCGAGGGAATCCCGGAAGCGACGCAGGGCCCTCGGGCTCGGCAAGATAGAGCGGCGGCGCATCGGGCACGGGTACGGGCGCGGGAGCAGGCGGCGGCGGAAGCGGCTCCTGCGCGTGCGCGACGCCAAGTCCATGTGCCGCCGCGCACGAAGCGACGAGCATCGCGAAAAGCCGGTACGATCGGGTGGTGCGGATGAGGGGCATCGTTTCGTCGGGCACGCAGGACCGGGTGGGACACTCCGTGACAGCGGGTGTGCCGTCAAGCCCGCCTGGCACCGTGCCCCATGCGCCCGACGGCCGAACACAGCGTAGACTTGCCATGTTTCCGGCCACGTCGGCGGGACACGGTGACGGTGGCAAGCCGAGGAGTCTGGGTAGGTGGCGGCAATTTCAAAACGCTCGGCGGTGATGACCCGCGACCGGGCGCTTGAGTGGCTCGACCGACGGATCAATTTCGAGCGGGTCGTGCCGACGGCGGCCCGCGGGGGCGGCTTTCGACTCGGCACGATGCGACGTCTGCTCGCGGCGGTGGGCTCGCCGGAGAAGCAGTTTCGCGTCGTGCATGTGGCGGGCACGAAGGGCAAGGGCTCGACCGTGGCGATGCTGTCGGCCGTGCTCGGGGCCGCCGGCCATCGCGTCGGCCGCTATCTTTCGCCCCATGTGCATGCGATCGAGGAACGGATCAGTGTCGGTGGCCGGCCGATTTCCTCGCGTGATCTCGTGCGAGCGTTCGAGGTGGTGATCCCTGCCGTCGAACTGCTCGACAAATCGGCCGCGCGTGTCGGGCGGCGCGGGCCGACATGGTTCGAGGTGCTCACGGCCGTGGCCTTCGTCCATTTTGCACGGAGTGGAATCGACCTGGCCGTGATCGAAACCGGCCTCGGCGGTCGCCTCGATGCCACGAACGTCTCGAGGCCCGTCCTCTCGATCATCACGAGCATCGGCATGGATCACATGCGGTTGCTTGGCGACACGATCACGGCCATCGCCGGAGAGAAGGCGGGGATCATCAAGCGGGGCTGCCCGGTCATCTCCGGAGCGGGGAGCCTCGCTGCCGATCGCGTGATCGCCGCGACGGCGGCCAGGCGGCGGGCCCCCCTGCTGCAACTCGGGAGGGATTTCGAGCATCGCGCGGCCGTCGTGCCATCGCCGCGGGGCACTGCCTTCAATCGCCATGCCGTCGGCATCGTGAGCCACACGCAGGGCATGCCGCCGCCGCCCGCCCATGCCGCGGAGCCGTATGGGATCGGCATGCCGGGCATGCATCAGGTGTCGAATGCCTCGCTCGTGGTCGTGGCGGCGCGGATGCTCGACCGGATGGGCTGGCCGATTCCAGATGCGGCCGTCGAGGCGGGCATTCGCGAGACGGTGCTGCCGGCCCGGATCGAAGTGCGATCGCGTCGGCCGCTCATGGTGGTCGATGCCGCCCACAACGTCGATTCGATGGCCGCGCTCATGAAGACGATCGCTTCCATGGCGGGGCGGAGACGTTCGAGAGTGCTGGTGTTCGCCGCCAGCGGCGACAAGCAGATCGAGGAGATGCTCGCCACCGCCCGCGGAATGTTCGTGCATCTCGTGCTCACACGCTACCTCACGAATCCTCGGGCCGCCTCGCTCGATCGGCTCGTCGCGGCTGCGAAAGCAACCGGGATGCGAAAGCCGCAGACGGCAAAGACACCACGGGAGGCGGTGCGCCTGGCTCGATCACTCGCGGGCCGCGATGGCCTCATCTGCGTGGCGGGAAGTTTTTTTCTCGCCGCGGAGGTCTGACCTCGGGTTTCGCGGTGGACGAGATCTCTTCGAACACGCATGCACGCGGGCCGTCGTGCGTCATCGATGCACAGCCGCGGTCGTGAGCAGTTCGAGGCCCCGTGCGAGCACCGGATCGACTTCGCGGGGCAGGCGGCCCGACGGTATGACATCCGTCGCCATCGTGACGGGCAGGGACTGCATGCCGCGACGGCTCGGGGCCGCGCAACACGGAGGGCGATCATCGGCGAACACCATCGCATCGCGGGCCTGCCTCCAGGCGTCGGCCGCATCGGTCTGCAGCCGTGGGGGCGTGATCTCGTGTTCCGGAAGCGGGCTCACGCCCCAGGTGGCCGCGGCATCATCTCCGGTCGCGCGATGGATCGAGGCCATGCTCGGTCGAAGGTATTCGGCCGTCGTGAGCTTCATGGTGGCCGAGCCGTCGGAGAGCGGAAGCAGCGTCTGCACGGTGCCCTTGCCGTAGGATCGGCTGCCGACGATCGTGGCCCGGCCGTGATCCTGGAGGCAGGCCGCGACGATCTCGGCGGCACTGGCCGTGAGTCCGTCGATGAGCACGACGATCGGCACGCCGGAAAGCAGGCTGCCCTCGCTCGCCGGGGTGGAGCTGACGAAATCCGATCCATCGCGGGTGGAGACGATCGTGCCGGAGTCGAGAAAGAGATCGCAGACATCGATCGCCGCATCGAGCAGGCCTCCCCCGTTGCCCCGCAGATCGACGATGAGCCCCCGCAGACCCTCCTCGTGCCGGGCCGCGATCGCCGAGAGGGCGTCGTGGAGTTCCGAGGCTGTCCGCTCGCCAAACGCGATGATTCGCACGATCGCCACGCCGTCCTCGCCCTCGATCCACCAGTTCCAGGAGGAGTCGGGCAGTCGGCGGTCGCCGAGCACGCTCTCCATCTCCACCTGCTCGCGGGTGAGCCGCACCGAGCGAGTGATGATGGGAGGCTGGGCGGCTGTCGGGTCGAGCGTCGCCTGATCGGGCGGCCGGGCCGGAGCCGATAGTCCGACGAGCACGGTCGTGCCGGGCGGGCCCCGCAACTGCGAGATCACCTGTTCCAGTGGCTGGCCCTTGATCGGCTCGCCATCAACCGATTCGACGACGTCGCCCGCCCTCACGCCGGCCCGCCACGCCGGCGATCGTGCGATCGGCTTTCGAACGACGATCCTCTCACCGTCGGCGGCCAGTTCGAGCCCGACGCCCCCAAACTCCTGATCGAGCATGGCGTTGAACTCGTCCTGCGCGGTGCCGCTGAGAAACCCGGAATGCTCGTCGAGGGAGGCGAACATGCCTTCCATCGCGGCCTCGAACAGATGCTCCTTTTCGATCGGCTCGATATAGCGGCGCTCGATCGCCGTCAGCACCTCCGCGAACCGTCGCCCTTGGGCGTCGTGCTCGCGGGCGAGCCATGCCAGGAGGCAACTGACCGTCACCGCGATCAGGATCACGAGATTTCGTTTGGGCATGGCTCGTCCGTCAGCCGTTCAGAAGCGGTGACTATACGCGATCATCGAGACGAACACGAAACACCGCGGGCCACCTTTCCTCGAATCGGGCAGGTCGTCGCTTGCCCAAAGCCCCCATCGTGTCGTGACAGCACCGTTTGCATTCGCCATTCCGAGGCCAAACGGTCTGGCGATCGTGCCCTGCGATTCCTACGATCCGGCCCCGTTTCGTCCGTTCGCTCACCGTCTTTCGCGAAGGCCGCGACCAATGCCCAGCCGAGCAAACCCCGCCCGTCGCCGCCGGGAGAGCGGCAGCGATTCGCTGGAGGCCCTGAAGCCTGCCCTCGTTTTGGGGCTGCTCGGGATGATCCTCTACGGCGCCTACACGGTCGTTCAGAAGGGGGCCAAAACCGTATCGCTCGACGATGCTCCCGCCTTTACCGCCGGTGCAAACCCGGCGGAACTGCCGCAGGTCGATCTGCCGCCGGTGGCCGGCACCGCCTCGGCCGTCCCTCGCCCGGCCGCGGCGCCGCCGTTCACTCCGCCCGCGCCACAGCCGACATACCTGAGCGCCATTCCTGGACCGCCGCCTGCCAGCGGTGATGTGCCCACCACGACGGCGCCGATCGTGCCACCCCCCGCGCCGCTGACGGTCGCGCCGCCCCCTGTGCCGCCGACCATGGCCGAAGTGAATCCCCTCGAAGCCGCTCCTGCGGCTTTGGCCGTTGCGGCTGCCGCCCCCGTGGCGACAGCATCAGCATCGGAATCAGGTCCATCGATGCCGGTGCCTTCACCCTTTGCCGCGGCATCGACAGCAGCGGCCCCGTCGGCGGGAGGCCGCGCGTCGGCCTTTGCCACAGCGTGGGCCGATGCCCATGAAAAGCTTTCCGCCGGTCGCTACGCCGAGGCGCTCGCCGTGCTCTCGGTCTGGTACGACGATCCGACGCTCGGCCTCGAGGAGAGCCAGAGGCTCGAAGAGTTGCTCGGGCAGCTCGCCGGTACGGTCATCTACTCGCCGGAGGATCTCCTCCTGCCGCCGCATATCGTCGCGCCAGGTGAAACACTGCCGACGATCGCATCGACGCTGGCCATTCCATGGCAACTGGTCGGCAAGATCAACGGCATCGACGATCCGTCCAGCCTGGTGCCTGGCGAGGCGCTGAAGGTGGTGCGAGGCCCCTTCGACGCGGTGGTGAGCCTGTCGCGGCGACGGCTGAGCCTGCAGTTGGCTGGTAACTATGCCGGAAGTTTTCCGGTGGTGATCGGTCGGCGGATTCAGGAACGCGTGGGTACGTCACTGGCGGTGGCCGACGTTCAGCGAGCCGTCGCGGGCGGGGCCGGAGCCGCGTCGCAGGTTTCCTACTTCCGTCAGCAGGATGGTTCGCCGGCGATCATCCTCGGCGATGGATTGCGAATCGAGTCGGCGGATGATCCGGTGGCGGCATCGGATGCGGCACCGGAGGGAAGCCTCGTGGTGTCGGCCCGCGACTTGGCCGAACTCTCCGACATCCTCGGCCCCGGCTCGAACGTCCTGATCCGGCAGTAGCCGCCACTCCCGCAAAAACGCGGAGGGCCCGCGACGCTTTCGCGCCGCGGGCCCCGCATGACTCTCGACGGGCAGACTTCAGTGCACCGCCGCCAGCTTTGACCGGTTATGGCGAGCATCGCACGAGGCGATGCCGGTCAGCCGTGGGAACCCTTGGCGTTCCCACCGGCTGACCTCGTGGGCAAAGGCCATGGATGGCTTTGCCCACGTACATTTAACGCACTGCGTCTTGGAGCATCTTCGAGTTTGGCACCGAGTGGCGCGACACGAGGCCGTTCTCACGGGTCTCGATGATCGTGGCCACCGGGCCAACCTCGCGGACGGTGCCCTCGAAGCCGGCCACGTTCACCGTGTCTCCCGCCTGGAGACGCTGGCGGACGTAGTAGCCCGAGAGGATGCCCGCCATCACGTCGCGGCCGCCGAGGCCGAAGGCGAGGGCGAAGCCCGCTGCCAGACCGGCCGACCCGATGAGGATCAGCTTCTCGAGCAGGGCGAACTGGATGCCCAACTGGTTGAAGGCCGCGATGAAGGTGAGGATCGAGAGCACCCAGTAGCAGCCGCCGGCAAGATACTCGGCGTAGGTCAGGCCGACGCGGTCGGCGCTGGTCGCGACGACACCGCGGAGGAAGGTCGCGGCGAGAAGGCCGATCACCACCACCACGGTCGCGACGAGCAGCCGCGGAATGTAGTTGACTACCTCGCTCATGGCCGACGTGACGCTCTCCAGGCCGAGAATGTTGAACGCGGCCATCACGAAGACGCACATCAGGAGCCAGAAGACGAGCCCGCCCACGATCGCCGGCACCGGACGCTTGATGCCGACGTCGTTCATGCTCGTGGCGAGTCCGCTCTTCTCGGCCGCCGTCTGCAGGCCGATCTTGTCGGCGATCACCGTGATCAGGCTGCCGACCCAGCGGGCGATGACATAGCCCACCACCAACACCGACACCATCGCGACCAGCTTCGGCGCCAGCAGGATCACCTGGCCCCAGGCCTGGGTGAAGCTGTCAACGAGTGCATCCCTCGAAACATTCACGGTCTCGGCAGCCGTCTGCCCGACCGTCGTGAAATCTGCCATGGATTGAATCCCCCCCTTGAAAAACTCTGTTGAACCTCGTGCGACGGTCCTTTCCGTCGTCACACGATGAGTTGCCGCGGCCGGCCCGCGTGTCACAAAAATTTTTTTCATCCACGTTTTTCGAGGGTCGGGGGTTCCCCTGCCGAGCCACTCGACAAGGAAATTCTCGGCCGAAGTTTTTGAAGAGGCGGTTTCACACCGTTTTTTCGCGTGAATCGTCGCGTGGCGGCCAGCGGCCAGTGATGGTGTAGCGGAGGGCGGCGGCTAGGGCGGCGGTCATGTGGACGAGGGCCCAGATCATTGCCCCGACGGCGAACTCCACGACGTGCATCGCCAGGAGCCGCGGGTTGAGCCTGCGGTGGACGGCCGCCCGCAGGGTTTTCCCCTCCGGCACAGGTGGCACTTCGATCCGGGCGAGCTGTTCAAGCGGGTCGAGTGGATCCATGGCGATCATCCTTTCGTGGTCAGACCGGCCGTCTCACCGAAGAGCCGGCCCGCTTTCGCCGCGAGCTGTTCACGGATGCGGCTGATTCGCATGCGGCATGCCCCAGATGAGATGCCGAACATCTCGGCGAGGTGCTCGTAGTCGTGCCCCTCCGCGAATCGCATCAGCACGAGCGCCCGATCTTCCTCGTCGAGGCCGTCGAGGAGCGGGCTGATGTCGTGGGCGGCATCGACTGCGGCGGTCGGTTCGGCCGCGGCATCCGGCTGGGCGGCGAGTCGGGCGTCGTCGCCTGGAGCCTCGCGCCGACGTCGCCGGGAGCGTGACCGTCGCAGCATCAGGCAAGTGCGGATCGCCACACCGTGGAGCCACGTGGAGTACGAGGAGCGGCCGGCGAATTTTCCGCGGTCGAAGAAGAGGCGGACGAACACCTCCTGGGCCGCATCCTCGGCATCGTGCTGCGTGCCCATGAGCCGCCAGCAGACCCGCCACACCCGCTCGCGGTGCCGGTCCATGAGCGCGGTGAAGGCGATGCCGTCGGATCCTTCCCGCGCCGCCTGCGCGGCGAGATCATCGTCGGTGAGTTCGGACGGATCGCGTGTCACGTTCGTCGAGCAGGCTCTGGAGCACGTCTGCCGTCGCAGGGCAGGCGAGAGGACGTTTTTGTCAGGTGAAACCGGCGGCGGTGGCCCGGGCGATCGCCGCATCGACGGATACCTCGTCGGCCGCTTCGGCGACGATCCGCACGATCGGCTCGGTGTTGCTGCCGCGAACGAGCAGCCAGCCGCCGTTCCAGTCGAGTCGCAGTCCGTCGAGTCGGCTGGCCGTGGCGCCGGGGAACCCACGCTCGATCCGGTCGATCGCCGCCGCGAGCGCGGGCCCGCGGAGATCGGGCGTCAGATCGATCTTCGTCTTCTTCATCACGAGCTGCGGCAGTAACCGTGCGAGGTCGTCGATCGGCGTGATCCGCTCGCCGTCGCACATCCTGTCGAGAACAAGGGCCATCGCCGAGAAACTGTCGCGGACGAGGCCCACGCGGGGATCGATCACGCCGCCGTTTCCTTCGCCGCCGAGAACGGCCCGTTCGGCGAGCATGCGATCGACGACGTTCGCCTCGCCCACGGCCGAGACATGGCAGGGCGTGCCGTGTCGGGCGGCGATGCGGGCCGCCATCATGCTCGTCGAGCAATTGATCACGATCGGGCCCGGCATTTTCGAAAGCACGTGATCGACGGCGATCGCGAGCGTGCATTCCTCGCCGATGTATCGGCCGTCGGCCGTG
Source organism: Planctomycetia bacterium (assembly GCA_046092145.1). GTDB lineage: Bacteria > Planctomycetota > Planctomycetia > Pirellulales > UBA1268 > CACORA01. The sequence goes on from JBJTDB010000179.1 coordinate 22,333, forward strand.
GCGATCGCGAGACGGTCGGCATCGGGATCCTGGAAGAAGCCGACATCGGCTCGGGCGGCGGCGATCTTCGGAAGAAGCCCCACGAGGTTCGCGGCCGTCGGCTCGGGGGCGTGCTCGAACCGGCCGTCGGGAGTCTCTCCTTCGATCACGACCTCGCATCCGAGATGCTCGAGCAGCGGGCGGGCCACGCGGCTGCCGGCGCCATGGCCGCTGTCGAGCCAGACCCTCGGTCGGTGGCGGCGGATGGCGGCGACATCGACAGTCGCGGCGACGAGCCGCACATGGGCGGCGGTGCCATCGACCTCGCGGAGACGGCCCGCGGCCGCTGCGGGCGGCGGCAGCGAGCCAAGGCGTTCGAAGCGACCCTTCACCACCGCCCCCTCGGCCGCCGGCAGCACCCGGCCTGCCGCGGAGAAGAGTTTGAGCCCGTTGTATTCCGCGGGATTGTGGCTCGCCGAAATCTGGATGCCGCCGGCGGCTCGTTCCTCGCGGACGACGATGCCGACCGTCGGCGTCGCGGCAGCGCCGCAGTCGAGCACGTCGCGGCCGAGCGACCGCAGCACATCGGTGATCGCTCCAGCCAGCATCGGGCCCGACTCGCGGCCGTCGCGACCGATGACGATCGGCCCGGCGGGAAGGCCATCGGCGAATGCGGCCGCGTAGCGAGCCGCGACATCGGCGGTGAGCGACGTCCCAACGACACCGCGAAGACCTGAAACGCTGACGATCAGAGGGGCGTGCATGCGGGCGTCGCGGGAGCCTGAAGGACGACGGAAATCCACGGTTCGCGCCGTGTGGCAGGGGAGTATAAAACGGCCCGCAGATTCCTCCCCACTCCGATTTCACGCCACGCCAGCGAGACGCCCCAGATGACTCTTCCCCATGCCGCCCGCCTCGACGCCATCGCCGCCGCCCGTGCGGCCGGGCTGATCACCGACCACTCGGCCGTCATGATGCGGGAGTGGCTCACGCAGCCGCGATACGCCGAGTTTGCCCACGAGCTCGCCTCGCGGATCGACGCGGCCATGCAGGATGCGGCGGCCTGGAAGCCGCTCGACGACGTCTATTGGACGGTGATCCCGTTTGGCACCGGGGGCCGCCGCGGGATGATGTTCCCGGTCGGCTCCAATGCGATCAACGATCGCACGATCGGCGAAAGCGCCCAGGGACTCGCCGAATACGTCCGCACGCTCATGAAGCCGGGCGAGACGCCCTCGTGCGCGATCGCCTACGACACGCGGCACCGCTCGGAGCACTTCGCGAGGCTCTGCACGGAGGTGCTGCTGGCGGCTGGGTTTCGGGTCTATTTCCTGCGAGGCTTTCGAAGCACGCCTGAGCTTTCCTATGCGGTGCGGCATACGAATGCCACCTGCGGCATCATGGTGACGGCGAGCCACAATCCGCCGAGCGACAACGCCGTGAAGGTCTACTGGGCCGGCGGTGTGCAGGTGCTGCCGCCCCACGACAAGGAAATCATCGACCGCGTCATGAAGGCGGATGCGATCGCGCGGGAATCGTTCGATGCGGGCGTGGCAAGCGGCCGCGTCGTGTTCGTCGAGGAGGAGATCGACCCGGCCTTCGTGGCCGCGGTACTGACGCAAGCCTCGCCGGGGCCGCGGGACGTGTCCATTCTCTACACGCCGCTGCATGGTGTGGGTGCCACGGCGGTGGTGCCGGTCCTGCGGGGCGCGGGCTTCACAAAACTCCGGCTCTACGGCCCGCAGGAAAAACCGGATGGTGATTTCCCGAACGTGCCGGGGCATGTCGCAAACCCCGAGAATCCCGCCGTGCTCACCGGGGCGATCACCGAGGCGCAAGGCCGCGGCGACGACCTGGTGATGGCAAGCGATCCCGACTGCGACCGTCTCGGGGCTGCGGCACCGCTCACCGCCGCGGCGGGTGCGCCGTGGCAGACATTCACGGGCAACCAGATCGCCGCGCTGCTCGTCGACTGGGTGCTCACCAGCCGCAAGGCCCGCGGCGTGCTCGCGTCGTCCGATCATGTCATCACCACGCTGGTGACGACCGGCCTGGTGCGCCGCATCGCCGACGCCGCCCGCGCCACGACGGTCGATACGCTGCAGGTCGGCTTCAAATGGATCGGCCAGGCGATCGATCAGACGGGCCCCGAACACTTCGTCTTTGGCTGCGAGGAATCGCACGGCTACCTGGCGGGCACCCACGTGCGCGACAAGGATGCCAGCGTCGCCGCGCTCCTGCTTGCCGAACTCACCGCCAGCCTGAAGGCGGCGGGGCGGACGCTGCACGAGCGGCTCGACGATCTCTTCTGCGAGCACGGCTGCCATCTGGAGCGGCAGGTGGCGATCACGCTTCCAGGCGCCAGCGGCATGGACCGCATGAAGGAGATCATGGCGACGTTGCGGGCGCAGCCGCCGGCCACGCTCGGCGGCCTCGACGTCGTCCGCACCCGCGACTACGCGAGCCTGACGACAGCCGCCCGCAGCACGCAGTCCGTCGGGTTCAGCGGTGCCAAGGGCGACCTCGTGATCTTCGATTGTGCCGGCCTGCCCGATGCCGGCTCGGGAACGCCGGGCCGGTTTCCGCCGCTGGGCAACGCCGTCGCCGCGCGGCCGTCGGGCACGGAGCCCAAGATCAAGTTTTATCTGTTTGTGGCGGCTCTCCCGTGTGCCGCGGGCGATCTGCCGAACGTGAAACAATCGCTCACGGCCCGCCTCGACGCGATGGAAAAGGATCTCCGCGGGCTCGTGGGCGTGTGAGGAAGGCCGGCCACGGTCAGTAGAATGAGGCCATGGATGCCGCCTCTGACCCGGACAAAACCTCCGAAACCACCCCCGCCGACACCGACGCCGTCGCGGCGGCCCGCGATCGTTCTGCCGCCGCGGAGAAGGTGAAGACGTTTCCGACGACGCCTGGCGTCTACCTGATGAAGGATGCCGCCGGCCGCGTGATCTACGTCGGCAAGGCGAAGAACCTCCGGGCTCGGGCGGGCAGCTACTTCCTCAAGGCCGCCGAGCAGGATCGCCGCACCGCCGACCTCGTTCGCGAGATCCGCGACATCGATTTTCTCGAGGCCGAGAGCGAGGTCGACGCCCTGCTGCTCGAGAGCCGGCTCGTCAAGGACGTGCAGCCGCGGTTCAACTCCGATCTCAAGGACGACAAGACGTTTCCGTATCTGCAGATCACGACGCACGAGGATTACCCCCGCGTCGAGTTCACGCGGACGCCTCGGCAGAAGGGCGTGAAGCTCTACGGGCCGTTCACGAGCGCGGGCAGCCTTCGCGGGGCGATCGTCGTCTTGCAGCGGATTTTCAAGTTTCGCACCTGCACGCTCGACATCGACGCCGACGACGAGCAGTGGCGGTGGTTTCGCCCCTGCCTGCTCGCCTCGATCGGCCAGTGCACCGCGCCCTGCAACCTGCGGATCTCGAAGGAGGACTACCGACGCGACATCAACCGTCTGAAGACGTTTCTCGACGGCGGCAAGAAGCGGCTGCTGGAGGAGATGCGGCAGGACATGCTCGCGGCGTCGGGGAGGCTCGAGTTCGAGAAGGCGGCCCGGCTCCGCGACGAGATCCGGCTGCTCGAGACGCTCGACCAGCGGGGCGATCTTGAGGAGAACGTGCAGCCGGAGGTGTTCCTCGTCGATCCGAAGAAGGGGCTGGCGGGGCTCGAGAAGGTGCTCGGACTGAAGCAGACGCCGCGGGTGATCGAAGGGGTCGATATCGCCCACCTCCACGGCAACGAGACGGTCGCCAGCCTCGTGCAGTTCATCGATGGGCTCCCCTTCAAGCCGGGCTACAAGCGGTATCGCATCAAGACGGTCGAAGGGATCGACGACTTCAAGAGCATCCACGAGGTGGTGTCGCGGCGGTTCGCCCGGCTGGCTCGGGAGGGGGCGTCGCTTCCCGACATCTTCCTCATCGATGGCGGCAAGGGACAGCTCTCCGCGGCGATGGATGCGGTGGAGTCGCTCGGCGTCGAGCCTCCCTGCATGATCGCGTTGGCCAAGCGGGAGGAGGAGATCTTCCTGCCGGGTCGGAGCGAGCCGCTGCGGCTGTCGCGTGATTCGTTCTCGCTCCGGCTGCTCGAATACGTGCGGGACGAGGCCCACCGGTTCGCCCAGCACTACCACCATCTGCTGCGGTCGAAACGATCACTCGGGTGATTTTGGCTTTCCTTCATCACATGCATGGTGTTCAGTGGGCTCCGCGGAGCCCCGTTTGGAAACCCGGGGATGATGCGGCGGCCATCCTGTGTGGCGATGCGTAGCGATCCCCCGGTTGCCACCGGGGGCTTTCCGGCGAACGGTCATCGCCGGTTGTTTTCCGTGCGATGGTGTCCGCGGACGCGACCGCAGCTGCTTGGAAACACGCCGCCAACGCTGGCGAGTTCTCAGACGCCGGTGACATCTGAGTGCCAGGCCAATTGACTCATGCCTTACTCACGCTAAACTCATGGCATGAGTAAAAGGCTACAGGTGCTGCTTCCGGATCACGAATTCGACGAAATCAGGGGCCTTGCGGGCCGCGAGCGGCTGACCGTGGCCGCGTGGGTGCGGCGAGCGCTTGATGACGCGAAGCGACGGCAGTCCACGGGCGATCCGGCCCGTAAGGTCGCTGCGATCAGGGCTGCGGCAGACCATGCATTTCCGGTTGACGACATCGCCTCGATGCTCGCTGAGATCGATCGCGGTATCGCCACGGGCCCTTCGCTACCGCCACCTGTCGCACAAAAGCGACGGCGATTGCCGTGATCTTCGTCGATTCAAACATCCCGATGTATCTGGTGGGAGAGTCGCACCCCCACAAATTTGCCGCCCAACGCATGCTCGAGCGTGTGGTCACCGCCAGCGAGCGGCTGGTGACGGATGCCGAAGTGCTGCAGGAAATTCTGCATCGCTACACGGCCATTGATCGGCGTGATGCGATTCAGCCGGCTTTCGCCGCGATCCTCGCCATCGTCGATGAGGTCTATCCGATCAAGCATGACGACATCGACGTCGCCAAAGACATCGTCATGCAGGTGTGGGGCTTGTCGGCCCGCGACGCGATCCATGGCGCCATCATGCAGCGGTACGGGATCTCCGCGATCATGACGTTTGACCGGGGCTTCGCCGCCTTGCCCGGTATCACAATCATTTCCGAATAGCTCGGAATCGCACGTTCGGCCGAGATCCAGGCAAGCGCCGCCATCAGCCTACGGCCGCCCGGATTCCCTCAGCTCGCGCTTCGGGCGGCTTGCTTCACGGAAATCCGCGGCATCCTGCCTCGATTTCCTTGGCGACCTCCGGTCGCTGGTGCTCACCCGGCCCTCCGGGCCTGGCACCAACATGCTGAGAAGCCCGAAGCGCAAGCTGAGGGAAAACGCTCTCCATCACTTTGCCGCCACCCGGATTCCCTCAGCTCGCGCTTCGGGCTTCTCAGCAAACGGCTGGGGCGTCACCTGCTGCAAAGCCCGAAGCGTGAGGGATGGCCGGCGGCATCTCCCGGTGGCCAAAGGGTTTGCGACGGGGCAAACGGTCGGGCGGCCGCTGCGTTCAAGATGGTTGAGCCTGGCTCACATGGCATGTAGTCAGCGGGTGTGGATTTTCGTACAATCTTTCCGTCTTCGACGAGTCCAAGCTGCTTTCGCGAGGGAGGTGTCCCGTGGTCGATGGCGTTGCGGGTCGGTCGCGTCGCGAGTTTCTTCAGGTCGGCGGCCTCTCAGGGCTCGGCCTCTCCCTCGGCGGGCTCTTCCGGGCCGAGGCGGCACGGGCCGACACCAAGTCGTTCAACACGTTCGCCGGCACCGCGCAGAGCGTGATCCACATCTGGATGCCGGGCGGCTGGGCCCAGCAGGAGACCTTCGACCCCAAGCCGCTCTCGCCGATGGAATATCGCGGCGACATGGGGACCGTGGCGACGGCACTGCCCGGCGTGGTCTTCAACGAAAAACTCGCCCACACCGCGAAGATCGCAGACCGGATCACCGTCGTGCGGTCGATGACCCACGGCGAGGCGGCCCACGAGCGCGGCACCCACAACATGTTTACGGGGTACCGGCCGAGCCCGGCGCTCACGTTCCCGAGCTTCGGCAGCGTCGTCTCCCACGAACTGGGCCCACGCGACAACCTGCCGCCCTATGTCTGCTTTCCCAATCTGCCCGCGCCCGACGCCGGCGCGGGCTACCTCGGCAGCGCCTACGGGCCCTTCACGCTCGGCTCCGATCCCGCGAATCCAAATTTCTCCGTTCGCGACATGGCCCTGCCGGGAGGTGTCGATGGCACGCGGTTCACCACCCGCCAGAAACTCCGCGACATCGTCGGCCGTCACTTCCAACGGATGGACGACAACCCGAACCTCCAGGCGATGGACGAGTTCTACAAACGGGCCTACGACCTCGTGAGCTCCACCAGGGCTCGGGCGGCGTTCGACATCTCGGCCGAAGCGGCCTCCATCCGTGATGAATATGGCCGCAACGAGGCGGGCCAGCGGATGCTGCTCGCGCGGCGGCTCGTCGAATCGGGCGTGCGGTGCGTGTCGATCGAGCATGCCAATTGGGACACCCACGACAACAACTTCAAGCAGCTGCGCGGCGACCTGCTCCCGAAGCTCGACGCGGCGCTCGCGACGCTCTTCAACGACCTCGAGGAT
>JBJTDB010000180.1:0-811 GCA_046092145.1 Planctomycetia bacterium
ACGCATCACTGGCATCCGCGACGTTCGGCACTTCTGCATCGTCTTCGCAACGTCCACCAAGCCGGTTTCAAAAACTGCTCGACGACGCCGCCAATCCGCCCCCCTTGCCTCCTCCCCAAGAGCCCAAGGGAATCCTGCTCGAACAGTGAGCTTCCGCAGAGCCAATAAAAGTCTCCGCGAGGGGTTGCCCGTGCCCGCGAGCCGGCGTAGGTGGCCAGCCCAGCCCGGAGGGCGCGAGCGAAGCCACCTCCGAGTCAGCGGAGGGCCGGGATGCCCGAAGCGAACGTCCGGCCTGAGGGCACGGGCACCCCCGAGCCGCACCATGGGCCTCGACACCAAGTGCGCCGCTACACCAGCGGCAGCTCTCCACGGATCACCGCCTCGAGAAACTCTCGGTTGCCTTCGAGGAGGTCGGGCTCGGCGAGAAGACCTTCGGCCGATCGCCAGAGGATCTCATCGACCTCGATCGGATGGGGCACGAGTTCCGCGTCGTCGGTGAATGCCACCGTCCACCAGGCGAGCGGGGTGCCCCAGGCCGTCACGCTGCGCCAGACGCATGTGCGAGCCTCCACCCGAGCCGCCAACTCCTCGTGGCACTCGCGAACCACCGCCTGATGCTCGGCCTCTCCCTTCTCGACATGGCCGCCCGGAAAACAGATACGGCCGCCGGCACGCACCGTCTTCCCACGGCGGATCGCCAGAAAAAGTCCGTTGCGCCGGGCCACCGCCACCACACCCTGCTTCCGCATGCCGTTGTCGCTCACGTGTCATTCCCGTACGGACGTTTTCGACTCGCCTCCATACACTACAC
>JBJTDB010000181.1:0-18290 GCA_046092145.1 Planctomycetia bacterium
ACAATCTGCACCTACAGGGGGCCCTGGTTCGTCGGCTTGTAGCGGCAGATTGGCAATCTGCCGAATGCGGGCCGCAAAAGCCGCATACCGCTCGACCACGTCGGCCGAGAGCGGCGTGGCCTGCTGCCAGAGGTCGTCGAACGCGGCGACGAGTTCGCGGTCGAGGTCGCCCGAACCCGACGTCTCGCCGAGCAGGTTCCACTCGACGCCCGAGACGAGAGCCGACCGCGAGAGGTTGCTCGACCCCACGACCACGATCCCGCCCGACGAATCCGCGATCCGCCACGCCTTCGGGTGAAACGAATCGGGCGCGCCGCGGAGGTTTTCCATCTCCGCGAGCCGCACCGAAAAAGGGGACAGGCACGTCGCAGAGCCTCCGAGCCAGTCCCCTTTTTCGCCAGCAACGTCCATCCACCCCAGCAGCTGCCGCAACGCCTCGGGCGACGTGATGCCGAGGTAATCCCCCACGAGCAGCCGCACGCGGGCCCCGGCGGCGATCGCACTGAAAAGCCCCGCACGGATGACGTCGAGCCCCGAGGGCTGCACGAACGACGCGAGCAGGTCGATCTCGCTGGCCCCCGGAAGCCGCTCGGCGAGCCGCGGCCAGAGGGGCCGATCCGGCCCAGTCGTCAGCGAGAGCATTGCCCCCGTGTCCTTGAAGCCCGTAGCGCTAGCGAGGGAATGCGGGTTGCCAACGCCGGCGGTGTCCCTCGCTTGCGCAACGGGCTTCCCGGGCGTCGGCCCCGCCAAATAATTCCCCTTCCCCGGAATCACATGCCGCACGCCGCCGCGGGGGTCGCCCATGTCGCCGGCATACCGCGGGATCACGTGCACATGCACATGCGGCACGGTCTGGCCGGCGGCGGCCCCGGCGTTGAAGCCAACGTTGTATCCATCGGGCTTCGGGTCGAGCCGCTCGTCGAGCAGCGCCTTCACCTCGCCGACGAGCGCCATGAGCGCCTGCTGCTCCGCCGCCGTGCACTCGAAGAACGTCGGCACGACCCGCCGCGTGATCACGAGCACATGCCCCGGCGACACGGGAAACGAATCGAAAATCGCGAAGCAGAGGTCATTCGCGCAGACCCACTCCGCCTCGGGGATCTCCAGAAACGGGGAGGGGGCGGCTGACTCCATGCCCGGCAGTGTACGAACCCGGAGGGACAACCTTGGTCCGGGGTAGAATCATGGGCACAGGCCTGGCAAAGGCCCTTGACGCAAAAGTGTACGCCCGTATACTCTTCTCGAAGTGAGGTTGACGTGACCACGATCAGCGAAATCGAAGACGCAGTCCGGCGGCTTTCAAGAGCCGATTTGGCGGCGTTTCGTGAGTGGTTCGATCGGTTTGATGCCGAGGCGTGGGATCGGCAATTCGAGCAGGACGCACGCGAGGGGCGGCTCGACGACCTTGCGAACGAAGCTCTCGAGGATCTCCGCGAAGGCCGCTGCACCGATTTGTGAGCAGTCGAGCGCGACGATGAGGCGGTCATGCGGCATCGAGCGAGCCGAAAGTTTTGGCAGTTTTACCGCCGGCTGCCCGAAGCGATTCGGCATGTTGCAGACGAAAACTACGTTGTTCTCAAGCAGGACCCCAAACACCCCTCACTGCGGTTCAAGAAGGCTGGGCGGTTTTGGTCGGTGCGTGTCGGAATTCACTACCGCGCTGTCGCCGTGGAGGATGGGTCTGATCTGGTGTGGTTGTGGATCGGCCACCACAGTGAGTACGAGCGACTATTGAATCGGAAGTAGAGCCAAAACATTGAAAGACCCAGTCCGGCACGCTCACGCGGACGAAATCACCCACGCACGGCCAATGGCGAGCTGAATGTTGCTTCTCACTTTGATCCCAAAAGTGAGAAACGAAGTCGTTTGTCGTTAACAAGTGAGAAACAAGGTGTGGGCCTGAATTCGAGGCACTTTTGGCGCGCCTCGCTGCCATGGGAGGCCCGGCCCGCCGGCAATGGTCGTTACATCATGGCGGTGTATGACGCCATCGACGATGTCACCGTGTATCCCGTGACTGCCTACAAAGTGCCTGAACCGCGAGAGGTGATCCGATGACGACGCCCAATGGAGAACGACGTAGCCCGGAGCCGACGTCCGCGGAACTCGCCCGTCTGCGGGCAATCCGCGAGAGCATCGCAGAGGAATTGCCCGAAAGACGACGGAAGAAATCCTGTGAAGACTCAGGGAATCGATCGCCATGATTCAGGAACTTGCTGAAGTCGTTCTCGTGTGCGATCTGCCGGAGCACAAGCTTGCGACCGGAGACATCGGCACCGTCGTGCTCGTGCATGGCGAAGGCCGGGGATACGAAGTCGAGTTCATGACGCTCGATGGCGGGACGATCGGCGTTTCCACGCTTCGAGCAGACCAAGTCCGGCAGGCCAACGCAGACGAAATCGCCCACGCACGCCCGATCGCGTCGTAGTGCCCGTACCGTCGAGCCCCGAGGGCCCCCGGCAGCCCCTCGGCGAGCCGCGATGGTCCGCGGCCCAACGGCCGTACACTAATGGCTATCGGCGGCGAAAACAGCCGCAAGTCGCCAACATATCGGATCCGATATATGATTCCGGTGCCTGAGAACGAACAGCGAAAGCCGGTCGTTTGGTTGCACGGTCGCGTGAAGTCGCCGCCGTTCACCCCCAGCTGCCGAACAGTGACGCCATGACCATGAAGAGCAAGAAACGAAAGGCTCTCACCGCCGCCGGCTGGCGGGTGGGCGACGCGGCGGATTTTCTCGGGCTCACCGCTGAGGAACGACAGCTCGTCGAACTACGGTTGACCCTGGCTCTCGCTATCCGGCGTCAACGCCAGGCCAGCGGCCTCTCCCAAAAACAGCTCGGCGAGCGGATCGGCACCACGCAGCCGCGGGTCGCCAAGATCGAGGTTGGGGCCCCGGATGTCTCCCTCGACCAGCTCGTCCGGGCCTATGCCGCTGCCGGCGGCCGAATCCAATGCCAGCCGCCACGGTCTGCCATAACGACGAAGGCGAGCCGACTGAGAGTGGCTTTATAGCGACGGTCTGCAAAGGACCCGTTTGGGTGACGCTGTGATTTCAAACGCCGCAGAATACGAGAAGGCCCATAGTGACCTGCGAATGCTCGAGCAGCGCATCGCGGAGCTCGAGCAAGAGCACCCGGGCGACGACAAGGCATTTGCCAAGGCGGGCGTGCGAAAGATGATCGCCAGGCTCAACGAGGAACTCACGGCATTCATGCAGGCCAGCGTGCGCGAAGGTTTTTCCCAACTCGATGAAGGCCGATCCGTGCCGGCGGCCGAGGTGTTTGCAAAGGCCAAGGAGCTTATCGAGATGGCCCGCCGCCACCGGCAGGCATGAGCGATAGGCTTACCGCCCCCTACTCGGGAGACACATACCGATGATTTCCTGGGATCGATGCTGGGCTGTCGAGCGCGATCCTGAGAAGGTGAGCGGCGATTGGGTGTTTGTCCACACGCGGGTTCCGGTGCAGGCCTTGTTTGAGAATCTCGAAGACGGAGCAACCGTCGATCAGTTCATCGAGTGGTTTCCAGGGGTCACTCGGCAACAGGTCGAAGCGGTGCTTGAATTCACAGCGGCCAGGGATTCGAAGTCGAGTTCATGACGCTCGAGGGCGAGACGATCGCAGTTTCCACGCTTCGGGCAGACCAAGTCCGGCAGGCCCACGCGGACGAAATCGCCCACGCACGGCCGATCGCCTCGTAGCCGACTGGCTGTCGCCTGTCTGATACAGTGCCTCGCGACCGATCGCCACACGATCGGCTTCCGAACCACGAGAGGTGAGTATGCGCCCACGAATCGCCGTAGCCCTGATGGCCGCACTGTTGTCCGCCGGCCTGGCGCCGCCCGTGGCTCGTGCCCAGGGGACCGGCGACCAGGTGACCGCGGCCGACATCCAGGAGATCGCACGCGAGGCGTATGTCTACGGATTCCCGATGGTGGACAACCTCCGCATCCAACACTCGTACTGCATCGACAAGACCAGCCCGGAATACAAGGCCCCGTACTTCGACTTTTGCAGTTTGTGGGCCAACTTTTCCGGCTGTTTCCGGACTTCGAAACGTTTTTGAAGACCACGCCCCAAGAAGCCCCGGGTGGAAACCCGGGGATGGTTTGACGTGGCGGCCCGTTTTGATCCCCCGGTTACCACCGGGGGCTTTTTGGGTGAGGAACCGTCCTTCAAAAACTGCAAACGTCGAACCTACAGACGCCGTGCGGCCGTGGACGCATGTCGAGACCGAGGCTCTGAAGCTGGCCAAGCGACGAGCCTGCCGGGAATGTGCCGCAGGCGACGATAGCCTGAGACTTAAATGGATGTAGCCTCCAGCAGATCCGCGACGACTTCAGGCACGCCGACAGTCGCTGGCTTCGCGACGACTTCGAACGCCGATCCGGAGACCTCTTCGGGGATGTCCGGATTCACAACGATCCGGCGGGCCCGCTTCGGCGCCTCGAACACGAGCCCCGCAGCCGGATAGACCTGCAGCGACGTGCCCACGACGAGCAACACGTCGGCGTCTCCGACAAGCTCGACCGCTTCGTCCATCGCGGGCACCATCTCGCCGAACCACACGATGTGCGGCCGCAGCTGGCTGCCGAGTTCGCAGCGGTCGCCGAGGTGGATGTCGGCATCGCCGAGGTGCCGGATGAGCCGCGGGTCGCGCGTGCTGCGGGCGAGCATGATCTCACCGTGAAGGTGGAGCACGTGCCTCGAGCCGGCACGCTCGTGGAGATCGTCCACGTTCTGCGTGACGATCCGCACGTCGTAGGCCCGCTCGAGATCCACGAGCGCCCTATGTGCGGCGTTGGGAGCCGCCGCCCGCACCGCCCGCCGCCGCTGGTTATAGAACTCGAGCACGAGTGCCGGATTCGCAGCCCATCCCTCGGGCGACGCCACGTCCTCGACGCGGTGCCCCTCCCAGAGCCCATCCGCCCCGCGGAACGTTTGCAGTCCGCTCTCGGCGCTGATCCCGGCCCCGGAAAGGATGACGATGCGTTTCATGCTTTGGCCCGATGGGGCTGTTGTGGTGTTGGGGAATTTCAGTGGGAGCCGTTGGGTGCGATGAGCTGAAACCGCGGCACGGTCTGTCCGGCCACGACGACGGTCTCGGTGAACATCGCGGCGGGGCGCACCCAGAGGCCACGTTCGCCGTACTCCTGCCGGTAGACGACGAGATGCTCAAGCGTCTCGCTGTGCCGGGCAACGCCGAGCACGGTGTATTCGTTGCCCTTGTAGTGCCGGTAGCGGCCCGGCGTGATCTCGGCCATGTGTTGCCTCCTGTTGCCCGTCAGCCCCGGTTCATCCACGTAATCGAGAGCTGCAGCACGGTGGCGATCGAGCCAGGCTCTGGTACCACTCCATCCACGGGATGTCGGTCATCCGAGCCCCGCGCAGCCGCCCATGCCGCACTGCGGGCGGCCACACCCCTCGGCCGGAGCGGAGTTTCCGCCACCGCCCGCCACGTGACCGCTGACAACGCTCAAGAGTTTGGTGAGCTTGGTGCTCTGGCAGTGCGGGCACTCAGGCTTCTCGTCCCCGCGAATGAGCAGCTCACTTTTCTGACTGCACTTCTCACAGGAATATTCGTACAACGGCATCGGCATCGTCTCCTCGTAGCACTGTGCCAGTGCTGACGCGATGATTCTAATCTGGGATCGCCCATGGGTCGAAGTGTCGTGCTCGCCGGTGCCGCTCGCTGCCCGAGGTGCAGCCTGCCGCCACGCTGGTGCACGTGCGACATGCTGCCGCCGGTTGCGACGCGACTCGCGGTCCACGTGCTGATCCACCGGCACGAATCAGTGAAACCGTCGAGCACCGGCAGGCTCGTCGCTCGGGCCGTGAGCGGCGCCGCATCCCGCGTCTACCAGCGCGAGACGAAGTTTCATCCGGCGGCAACATTTTCGGCGGATGAGATCGACCCGGCCCACGAGATGTGGATCCTCCATCCGAACGGGCAACCGCTTCCGTCGCCACCCGATGCGGGGAATGCACCGTTTGATATCCGTCGACACATACTGCTGCTGGATGGCACCTGGCGACAGGCCGGCGAGATGCTGCAGACGGTCAAAGGCATGGGGCTGTGCGTTCGCCTGCCGAACGCGAGCGATGAGCCGAGCCGCAATTGGTTGCGGAACCAGGCCGATCCCGGGCGGCTCTCCACAGCCGAGGCACTCATGCACGTGTTCCGTGCCGTGGGTGACGATGTGGCGGAGCACGGACTTCGCCTCCACTTTGAACTGCACGTCTATGCGACGCTTCTGGCCCGCGGCCGCCGGGAGATGGCGGAGCGATACCTCGGCCACTCGCCACTGCTCACCAACGCGCCCGAAGCCCTCGACCGGCTGCACTCGCGGTAGGGCGGGCTCGATTTTCCGGCTGCAACTCTCCACAGGAATATTCGTACAAGGGCATCGGCGATAGCCGAACGTAGCCGAATCGGAAACCACCAGAAACCGAAACGAACCCTGCTGCGTAGGATATGAGTAGGCGTGAGGAGTCGTGGCAGTGGTGCAGAGCCGAAGACAACTCGTTTGGTCCTTGGCGGCATGTGCGGCTGTGTTCGCACAGTTCACACCCAGGGCACTCTGCCAGGCCTGTGATCAGCCATGTTGCTCCCGCCTGGCCGACGGCAACACTCCGCCAGACACCGCTGCCGCGGTCGAGCCGCCAGGCGGGTGCCCGCTGTGTGCCGCCGCGTCGGGCCAGCAGTCGCCCGACACCGCCGACCAACCCTGCCACTGCCAACTGAAGGCGCGGCAGCATGAGCCGCTCTCCCTGTCACGCAGCACCCTGCCTGCGGTTTCCGACGGGGCCCTGCCCATCGGGCCGGCATTCCTCCCGCCGGTCGCGCCGCAGGTTCTCGGCGTCAGCCGGGAGTATCTGGCGGCATCGCTTGCCATCCCGATCCGCCCGCCGCGGATCCTCTTCGGCGTCTGGCGGAATTGAGTCGGCCGCCACACGTGCCCCTTCTCCTCCGCACCGGACACGGGCGGACTGACTGAGCACGTGGGCTGGCTTACCCACGATCACGCGTCGTGACGTGGTGTGTTCGACTCAGATTCCTCATGCATCGATAGGGAGTTTTTCCATGAACAGTTTCGTGCTCTGGGCGACGCTCGGCCTCGTGCCTTTCGCGTCGGTGATCGGTGGCAGCCTGAATGCCGGCTGCCCGAAGTGTGACTGCTGCGGCTGCTGCGAGGCGGGCACCTGTGGGTGTGCGAACTGCACCTGCGAGTGCTGCGTCGACGAGTGTCCGACCGCCGGCATTCAGGCCGAGCGGACGGAGTGCTGCGGCTCCGGTTGCTGCAGCAAGTAGCACCTGACCGGTGATTCGTGTTGTGCAGTGCGGCGGCGGGGGAGGAAAGTCTCCCGCCGCCGCCACCTTTGCGGGCGATCTGCCGTGATCCACCGCCACCATCCCGCAGAGCCTCTTCATTCACCGGCTCGTGCGGAAAGGCACGCAGAACGAAGCCCAGAGGATCGATCGCATCTGCGGTTTCTGACAAAGTCAGAAACTCACGAGTGCTCTGGCCCCGGCAATCAGCGCCGGCTCTGCCGACCGGAGCGTCGGCACGACGTATTGCACGTCCGGCGTGATGCGGACGGCAGGCGTGAGGGCGTAATTGTAGAAACACTCGATGCCCTGGCCGTCGCCGACCGGGCCAAATTGCGACGTGATCAGCGTGCCGATCTGCGGGCTGGCCGACGCACAATACCAGCCGATGCCAAACGTGTCGCTGCGCCGCATCCGGCCCAGCACGTTGCCTCCCACGCCGAAGCTCAGAAAGGCGTCGATTGGGCTCGTGCCCGCACGGCCGCTGACAGGAGCAGGCCGTCGCTGAAGAGCGTGTTGAAGCCGCTCGTGGCGGTCGTGTCGGTCGAGTTGAGCACGGTCACCATCGCCATCGGCCCGTCCTCGGGATGGAAGACGAAGCCCGCCCCGAGCGTGGAATAGGGGACCGTCGCGCTCACGATCGGATTGAACACAAATCCCATGTTGGAAAACTGCGTTTTGCCGCGGCCGTGGGCGAAGGCGTTCATGTCGCCGTCGAGCGTGTCCATCTTGCCGGCGAACACGGAGAAGGCGTCGGAGAGTTCCTGCGTGAGCAGGACATTCGTCAGATACAGCTCTTCGCTGTTGTAGACCGGCAGGTCGGCAATCAGTGTCGGCGAGATGAAGCAGCCCACGTTGCCGACGATCGTTTCGCCGTAGCGGTGCTCGGCGCGGAGCTTGAGATGGAGTCCCTCGTGCACGCCGAGCGTGCCGCCGTCGGCGATCACGCAATAGTCGCCGTGCCCGGCGTAATCAAAGGCCTGGGCGAAGCCGCCGTTGGTGTTGCCGATGTAGAAGCTCGTGTTGTCGGCGAGCACGGTCAGGCCCGCGTCGGCCAGTTGCTCGCGAAAGCCGTCCGGCGAGCCGAGCAGATGCGGAGCCATTTCATATTCTGGCTCTTCGAGATAGGGCTGCGGCGGATCGTCCGCTTTGACGGGGCCGACAAGGCAACACCCCAGGCCGGCGGCCCGCCATCGCATCAACCTCCCTGTGGCATGATGCCGCGTTCGCACGTCGCCAGCCCCGCTCTTCGGTTTTGCCGATACCATCGGCAGGGTCGAGCGGATGGATGTGGGGAATCTCCGGCAGTCGACCGGCTTTCGTGCAAGTGGCGAGGCCAGGCAAACCCTGCGGCCTGACGCCGGGCATCACTGGCCGGGGAGCTGCCGCCCCCAATAAAGCAACGACACGGCGACCACGATCGCGAGGTCGAGAATCATCGCCTGCCGGGCGAAGCTGCGGATCGGCTTCGTACACACGTAGACGTCGCCCGATTCGGCCCTCACGCGGCTCGTCACGATGTGATAGAGACCCATCAAGGGGAGCGCCGCCAGCACGGCGAAGAGCATGTCCACCCGCACGTCAAATGTCGGCGAACTTCTGACATACGCAAGAAGCCCAACGGTCAGCGTCACGAACACGGCCTGCAGCGACACGACCTCGCGAAACGAATTTGCCTGGGCGACGCACGGGGGCACGTCATCCGGCGGAGTGCTGAAAACCGCGGTGAGGAAATTGCTCAAACCGTTCATCCGCAGGAGTCTACCCTGTCAGCGGTCGATGATTGGGTGGAACAAAAAAGCTGCCGCCCCACGAGGGGGCGGCAGCCGTAGGAACCATTTGGTGGGCTGCATCAACGGCAGGCCCGTCGACTCGCCGCTATCGGCGCAGCCCTCCGGTACAGTCTTGCGTCACTAGACCACCTCCTTTCGCGAAAGGAATCCCAGCCGTCGCGATCACTGCGAGATCGCCGCCGGGCTGTTATCTCCCCGGCCGTCACCGGGGAACGACAAACGGATTATAGGCTGTCCACCAGATCTGGCCTGTGCAGGGGCAACTTTTCGATGACGGCCCCGTTGAATGCATAGCCCCCGGAGTTGGTCATGCAAGTTCTCGCGATTCTTCTGATGCTTTTTGCGGGTGAGCCTGCGGCGTTGCGGCCCGGCGACCACTCGCGGGCTATCGACGTGGATGGCGTCGAGCGGGGCTACCTCGTGCACGTGCCCCCGCACGACGACCCGGCCGTGGCGATGCCGGTGGTGCTGGCTTTTCACGGCGGCGGTGCAAACGCGGAAAACATGGTCGCGTTCAGCGGGCTCAATGAGAAGGCCGATCAGGCCGGGTTCATCGTCGTGTATCCGGAGGGGAGCGGCCGCCTCCCGCGGATGCTGACATTCAACGCCGGCAACTGCTGCGGGCATGCCACCGCTCGCGGTATCGACGACGTCGCTTTTACTCGCCTCGTGCTCGACGATCTCGAGCGCATCGCCAACGTCGATCGCCGGCGGGTGTTCGCCACGGGCATGTCGAACGGCGCCATGATGTGCTACCGGCTCGCAGCGGAACTTTCCGATCGCATCGCCGCGATCGCCCCGGTCGCCGGGCCGATGGGCACGAAAGACTGTCGGCCGGGGCGGGCCGTATCGGTCATGCACTTCCATGGCGATGCCGATGAGTTCGCGCCGTTCAAAGGCGGGCGAGGCCGCGGCCCGTCCGGCACCGACTTCTATTCGATTCAGCACTCGATCGATGCCTGGGTCGCTGCGAATGGGTGTATGCCCACGCCCCAGACGACGCCACTTCCGGATCGAGCGAATGACGGCACGACCGTGAAGGAGCTCCGCTACGGTGCCGGCCGCGACGGCGCGGAGGTCGTGCTCGTGGTGATCGAAGGCGGAGGGCACACGTGGCCCGGGAGAGAGCCACGCCTGCGGGCTCTCGGCACAAGCACGCAGGACATCTCCGCCAACGACATGATGTGGGAGTTCTTCCAGCAGCACCCGCTGAAGTGATCCTCGGCAGCAGGCCATTGCCGCTGGATGAGCAAGGTGGGGAAACGCGTCGCGGAAAACGGAGCAGGATGCGGCGTCTGGCGAAGGCGCGGTTGGCAGAGGGCCTACGATTTACCGGCCTTCAATCGCTGAAAACGCCGAAACACGAGGCATGTTTGCTTCGCACACCTGCGGCCGATGCCTCCATGCGCCGAGCGGCAGCATGGTCGTTGCATGGCTCACGCTGGCGGGCTGGCTCACGGCGGTGCCCATCCTCGCGGCGGATGATCGCCCCAAGAAATTGCTGTCCTACAACTACGAAGGCGGCGATGACGGCGGCGGCGAGGAAGGCCTTTACGGCGATCGCATCGTGACCGATCGTCCCCATCTCGCCGAGGCGGCGTCGACTGTAGGGCTCGGCCGAGTGCAAGTCGAAACCGGCTACACGTATTACCTCGACCACTTCGCCGGCACGACGTCGCAACTGCATTCGTTCCCGGAGACGCTCGTGCGGGCAGGTCTCTTTCAGGAGTGGTTCGAGTTTCGAGTGCAATACAACTCGTTCGCGGAGTCGGCCTCGGGCCCGGCAGGGCCATTCACCGCCGCCGGCAGCGACGACCTCTATCTCGGCGCGAAGGTGGCACTCGCCGCCCAGGCGGGCATCCTGCCGGAACTGACGATCTTCCCGCAGATGAAGGTGCCGACGGGCAGCCCGGCCTACTCGGCCGACGAAGTCTTGCCCGGCATGAATTTCGTCTACGCGTGGCGGGTGGGCGAGCGGACCGAGATCGAGTGCAACACCAATGTCAACCGCCGCCGCAATCCCGAGGCGCCGGGCTACTACACCGAATACCTGCAAACCTTCAACTTCGAATATGACGTCGGGCCGCGAGTGATGCTCTTCAACGAGTTCGTGATCTTCGCGCAGTCGGGGGGCGTGGGCGTGCCGCAGCAGGCCTACTCCCACGGCGGGCTGCACTGGTTCCTGCTCCCGAACCTGCAGCTCGACATCCATGCCGCTGTCGGCCTCAACGAAACGGCGGCCGACTTCTTCGGCGGCTCCGGAATCTCGTGGCGGTGGTGAGAGAGAGTCGGGTGTCGGCATGCGGCAGCAGAGTGGCAATCTGCGGAATGGGCGTGGCGCAGGCAGACTGGTGGTCTGCCGGGCAGTATGATGGCGTGCATGGACGCCACCCCCGCGGCCGAGACACCGGCCCACCCCACGCTCGATGACCGGATCGAGATCGGACTGCAACAAGCGAAAGAACTGCCCGTCGAGGAGCTCGGCGACCCGACGTGCCGGACAAAGCGGCCCGATATCGTGGACGTGCTGCGCGCCGAAGGCCGCGACCGGATCGCCCAACTCCTGCCCCTCCGCCACGCCCGCATGGCCGTGAGCCCCCTGGCCACGCTCCGCGGCTCCGCATCCGTGATGGCCACCGCACTCGGGGCCCGCAAGAGCACCGATCTCATCGTGCAGCTCTGCGGCGACGCTCACCTCTCCAATTTCGGCATCTACGCCTCGCCCGAGCGGGATCTCGTCTTCGATGTCAACGATTTTGACGAAACCCACCCGGGCCCCTTCGAGTGGGACGTGCTGCGGCTGGCCACGTCGTTCGTGACCTGCCTGCAATCCAGGGACGAGCCAGACAAGGCCGCTGCACTCGCCCGCCATATCGCCGACACCTACCGCGAGACCATGCTGGAGCTCTCGAAGAAGCCGACCGTCGGCGTTCTCTACGAACGCATGACGGCAGCCGACATCGAGGCTTTGGCAGAGGAGGCGGGTTCGGCGGCCCCCGCGAAAGATACCGAGGCCGCACTGGAGAAGGCCCGCCGCCGCACCCAGGAGCGGGCCATCGCCCGGCTCACCGAAGAAGTCGATGGCAAGGCCCGCTTCAAATCGAAGCCCCCCGTGCTCGAGCGGCTCGAGGACGAGGCACTGCGGGCGTATGTCGAAACCGGCTACGCAGCCTTCGTCGAGACGCTTCCGCCGGAAAACCAGTTGATCGCCCGCCGGTACAAGGTCATCGATTTCGCACGCAAGGTGGTGGGCGTGGGCAGCATCGGCACGCGGTGCTTCGTGGCGCTCCTCGAAGGCCGTGACGCCGATGACCGGATCATCCTGCAATTCAAGGAAGCGACGCCCTCGGTGCTCGCGCCGCATGTCACAAACATGGGGGAGTTCCAACGCATCGAGCACGAAGGCCAGCGGATCGTTCGCGGCCAGAAATTGATGCAGGCCGTTTCGGATCTTTTTCTCGGATGGGTCGATGGCATGCCAGGTACGAACAAACAGTTCTTTGGCCGTCAACTGCACGACATGAAGGGCGGCTTCGACGTCGAGACGGCGAAACTGGCCACCGTTGAACTCTACGCCGACCTTTGCGCCCGCACGCTCGCGCGGGCCCACGCCCGCAGCGGCGACACCGTGGCAATCGCCGCCTACCTCGGCGACGACAAATCCTTTGCCGAGGCGGTGGAGGTTTTCGCGGTGGCCGAGGCCCATTTCGTGGCCGGTGATCACAAGCGGCTCACGGAGGCGATCGCCGCCGGAGAACTCGAGGCCGCCGACACCGAAGACGCCTGAGCCTTACCAGCGCGGTCGTCCCGTTTTCATCATGCACATTCTCGCGATTCGTGCGGTTCTTCTCGCAAAAGGGTGCCGTTGGGATTTTTCCGGCACCACTCGATGAAATGAAGCGTGGCGAGGGAAACGCCTTTGGCTCATGAACGACGAATTCTACAGGCTGGAAGGGCTCATCTACCGGCCGGTCTCCACGCGGCCCGACTGGCTCAAGGCGTGGCGCAACGAAGCCTCGTATCTGCTCTATCTCGCCCGCCGCGCGGCCGACGACGAAGACGAGGAACTCCTGCAGGAACTCGAGGACCAGGCCCGCGAGAT
Source organism: Planctomycetia bacterium (assembly GCA_046092145.1). Lineage (GTDB taxonomy): Bacteria > Planctomycetota > Planctomycetia > Pirellulales > UBA1268 > CACORA01. Next base: position 13,228 of record JBJTDB010000181.1, read on the forward strand.
GGCCGACGTCGTCGAAGCGAGACTCCGAAACGAAGGGCTGATGTAGCGATTTTCGTCGTGCTCCGCCCCGGTATGCCGGCCGCTTCTTGTTGCTCGCTCCATCAATGCTTACAACTTTGTTTTCCCGCGATATCGTCTCCTCGTGAGGGGTTTTCATGGCCACCGTTGCAACGAAGAAATCAGCCATCCTGCCCGAGTCCAAGAACGTCGGAGCGGCTTTGAACAAGGCGCTCGATTCCGGAAAAGGCATCCTGCGGCTCTCGCCCACCTGGGTGCCGCGGAGTTTCCTCCACCCGGGCAAGCGAGTCCGGCTCCATCCGGACGACTACTACGCCTACGGGCTCGACCGCGGTGGCATCGACGAGCGGTGGTTTGCCAGTACGACGGAGGCCGCCAACGAGGGCCGCGTGCCCGACGAGGGGCTCTCGTGGTGCGTCTTCGGCGGCGAGCGATTCCTGCTCCGCGATGCCGTGACCGAGGGGGGCGCGAAACTCGTCGGGAAGGCGATTTGGGACCGCTACAAGAAGTGGCCCGTCTACTCGAAGTTCTTCGACAACATGGGGCCCATTCCCCACCACATGCACCAGTCGTCCGACGACGCCAAGCTGGTCGGCCAGGAGGGCAAGCCCGAGAGCTACTACTTCCCGCCACAGTACAACAACTGCGACAACAACTTCCCCTACACGTTCATGGGTCTCGAGCCCGGAACGACGAAGGAGGATGTCCGCCGTTGCCTCGAGAACTGGAACAAGGGCGACAACGGCATTCTCGGTCACTCGAAGGCCTACCGCCTCGAGCGGGGCACCGGCTGGCTGATCCCACCGGGCGTTCTGCATGCCCCGGGCTCACTGCTCACCTACGAGCCCCAGTGGGGCAGCGACGTCTTCGCGATGTTTCAATCGCTCGTCGAGGGTCGGGCGGTGCCGTGGAGTCTGCTCGTGAAAGACATGCCGAAGGAGAAGCACCGCGATCTCGACTTCATCATCGGCCAGCTCGATTGGGAAAAGAACGTCGACACCCACTACAAGGAGAGCAACTTCCTGCGCCCGATCACCGACGACAAGCGGAGCGCTCCCGGCGCCACCGACCGATGGATCGTCTATGGCCACGTCGATGGCAAGCAGCTCTTCAGCGCGAAGGAACTGACGCTCGAACCGGGTGCGAAGATCACCGTGAAAGACGCCGGCGCCAGCGGCTGGATCACGGTGCAGGGCGAGGGCCGGGTGGGCGTTCACGACGTCGCCACGCCCACGCTCATCCGCTTCGGCGAAATGACGGCCGACGAGCTCTTCATCTCCGCCGACGCCGCCGCCGAGGGCTATGTGGTCGAAAACACCGGTCCCGGGCCGCTCGTCTCGCTCCGCTACTTCGGCCCCGACGTCCACCCCGATCTCCCCACGCACGGCAAGAAGAAATGAAAACCAACTCCCGCCCCGGTATCCGCGATTTCTGACCGACCCCGAACGCGATCCAGCAAGGAACTCCCCGATCATGCCGCACTCCGCCCCAAAGCTTCATAACGCCATGTGGCCCGGCCTCGTCGGCAAGGGCACCGATCCCGGCCAGGAGCCGCCGATCTCGCTCGACCGCATGCTCGAACTGACCGCCGCGGCGAACGTCAACGGCCAGAGGTTCGACGGCATCGATTACTTTCTCTTCCTGCCGCACACCAATCCCGAGGCGACCGACGCGGAATTGACCGCGATCGCCGACACGATCGCGAAGCACGGTTTCACGGTGGGCTCGCTCGTGGCGCCGGTCTGGCCGGGCACGGTGGGCGACTCGGCGATGGGCGACACGGCCGCGAAGGAGAAGTTTCTGTCGGCCGTGACGATGGCCTGCCGGATCGCGAAGGTCTTCGAGAAGCACGGGGTGCGGAAGTATGGCGTGATCCGGATCGACTCGGCCGAGTTCGGCGTGGGGAAGTGGCGGGAGAACCCAAAGGCCAATACCGCGAAGATCGCCGCGACCTTCCGCGAGGCGGCGAAGATCGCGAGAGACAACGGGCAGCGGCTGGCAGCCGAGGGCGAGATCTGCTGGGCCGGCATGCACTCCTGGAAGGACATGCTCGACCTGCTCGAGGAAGTGGGCATGCCCGAGACGCTCGGCTTCCAGGCCGATCTCGCCCACACCTATCTCTACCTGCTCGGCTACAACGCCCCCGAGCATGCGCTCGTGCAGCCCGGCTACACGGAGGCCGAATTCTGGCCCGCCTACGAGCGGATGGTCGATCAGCTGCGGCCGTGGACGATCGATTTCCACGTGGCGCAAAACGACGGCGAGGTGCACGGCGCCGGCTCCCACGACAAGACCGGCAAGCACTGCCCCGCCGACGACCCCAGGGGCAAACTCGACATCGTCCGGTGCTCGGGCTACTGGCTGAAGGACGCCGCCGCCCGCGGCATCAAGCACATCTGCTGGGACGGCTGCATGTTCCCGAACAAGACGCTGGAAAACCCCACAACCTGGAACACGATCCTCAAGACCATGATCGCCGTCCGCGACGCCCACGGCTGGTAATCGCCTCGCAACACAGTGCCGCATGGACGCTGAGCGAAGGGGTCGGTTCGAGGATGGCGAGCGTGTGGATCGAGCGCCGCGAGAGACACAGCGAGACAACTCGTACCGCCCCTGAGCCACTCCACGTCGATTCACCCGAAACTGCTCTTCGTCTTACACACACTTCCTCAGAGGACATGCAATGGCAAAGCAACTCCGCATCGGCATGATCGGCTACGGCTTCATGGGCCGGGCCCACTCCAATGGCTACAACCGGGTCAAGGACTTTTTCGACCTCGAATACCTCCCCGTGCTGCAGGCGGTAGCCGCCCGCGACGCCGAGAAGGCGAAGGCCTTCGCTGATCGCTGGGGCTACAAGCGGGTGGAGACCGACTGGCGGAAACTCGTCGCAGCCGACGACATCGATGCCATCGACATCTGCACACCCAACAACCTCCACGCCGAGATCGCGATCGAAGCGGCAAAGCACGGCAAGGCGATCCTCTGCGAGAAGCCGCTCTCCATGAACACGGCCGAGGGGGAAACGATGTGCGCCGCCGTCGAGAAGGCGGGCGTGCCCAACATGGTCTGGTACAACTACCGCCGCATTCCCGCGGTGACGTTCGCCAAGCAGATCATCGATTCGGGGAAGCTCGGGCGTGTCTTTCACTACCGCGCGGAGTTCCTTCAGGACTGGACGATCAACGCCGATCTCCCGCAGGGCGGCGCGGCCCTCTGGCGGCTCGATTCGGCCGCGGCCGGAAGCGGGGTCACGGGCGACCTCCTCGCCCACTGCATCGACACGGCGATCTGGCTCAATGGCTCGGTATCGGATGTCACGGCGATGACCGAGACGTTCGTCAAGGAGCGAAAGCACCAACTCACGGGCAAGATGGAAAAGGTCGGCATCGACGACGCCTGCTCCTTCCTGTGCCACTTCAAGAACGGATCGCTGGGGCTTTTCGAGAGCACGCGGTATGCCCGCGGCCACAAGGCCCTCTACACGTTCGAGATCAATGGTGAAAACATGAGCCTCAAGTGGGATCTTCACGATCTCCATCGGCTGCAGGTCTTCGACTATCGTGACGAAGGCCCCATGCGGGGCTGGAAGAGCATCCACGTGACCGACGGCGATCATCCCTACATGGGCAAGTGGTGGGTGCCTGGCCTTGCGATCGGCTACGAACACAGTTTCGTCCATCAGGTCGCCGACTTCCTCGAGGCCTACGCGACGAAGCGGCCTGCCCACCCGACCTTCCGCGACGCGCTCGAGACCCAGAAGGTGTGCGACGCGGTACTCACCAGCGCATCGACCCACCAGTGGGTCACCGTATAGCGGACAGGGAACACTTCTGCCCGAGCAGGATGCGATGGCCGTTGATCCGGGAAACCCTCGGCGTTTCCCGCGAAGGGATCGAGAGGAACGGAGGGCGAGGATGCGGCATGATGGCCCCATGCGCCCCCTACTCCTCTGCCTGGCCGTCCTCTGCCCTGTCGGACTCGTCTCCCTTGCTCGGCCCTGCCGCTACGAGATCGACGGCCTGTCGATGGCGCCGTCGCTCCGGTCCGGTGACATCGTCGGCTCGCACTGGCTGCCTCAGACCGATCGGTTCTTCGGCCCACGACGCTTCGAGCGGTGGCTCCTGACGGCCCCAGACGGCACGCGGGCGGTCAAGCGGGTCGTCGGGCTGAAGGGTGAAACGATTTCGATCGTCGATGGTGACCTCGCGATCGACGGCGAGGTCGTGCTCACGCCTCCGACCGTGCTCGGCGAACTCGCTTCGCCCATCGCCGACTGCACGACCGGATCAGATGGCTGGCATCGCGATGCCCCCGACCGAATCCCCCTCGACGACGCCGACTTCGCTCCGGATGAGTCGCGACGGCTCGCCCCGGTGCGGGATCTGGGCCTCGTGGCGGTGGTCCGACCGGCCTTGCCAATCGAGGCGACCATCCGTGTCGGAAGCCGTGAGGTCCGATGGCGGTTCGCGTCGCCCGGCCGCTACGCGCTGGTCGCCGGAAGGCTCGATCGTCATCTCGTGGCCGTGGCATGGCGGCTCCCGGACGAGCCCCCGCAGACCACAGGCCGAACGGTCTTTCCGCCTCACGCGCCGGCCGCATGGCAGGTGGTCGAACCATGGGCCGACGACACCGTTCGAGCTGCGCCGCTGGGACTGCGGCTCACCCGCGAAGGCGATCCCGTGCATGCTGACCAGGCCGATCGCATGATCGAGCGGTGCACGGCGTGGCGGGATGTGTTGCATCGCCTGCCCGCGTCCGGCACGGCTGCCTGGCGCCTCGGCCCGCGCGAAGTCTTCGTGCTCGGCGATTTTCCCTCGGGCAGCCGCGATTCCCGGCACTGGGGCCCGCTGCCAGCAGCCTCGCTTGGGCATCGTGTCGAGCAGGTCGAATCACGGCCTGCCCTACACCCGCGGTAGCATCAAATCGGCCTCGTGAAGCACGATCAGGCTCTCGGATTTCGTGGCCAACCGCTCCACCACCGCAGGCGATTCCGCGCATCCAAATTCCAGGTCTTCGACAGTCGCCGCCGGAAGATCCGAAAG
>JBJTDB010000182.1:0-1459 GCA_046092145.1 Planctomycetia bacterium
CACCAAAACCACCCCGTCCCCCGGAACGCGAACGACGCCGCTTCGACATAAATCCATGCACTCTTAAAAGCTCTTCGCTACGCTGCCCGCCGACACGGTGCCGGCAGGAATCGATTCCGGTCCGGGAGGCATTGCTCCTCCGATCCGGAAAAACACAGGTGGCGACATCAACGTTGGCCGCGCCCCGAAAAAACGGGGCCCTGAACCACCATCCAGCAGGGTCGCGTAGGCAACCTGAATCACTCGATCGAGCCGAGACGTTCGACCCGGAATTTCTTCCGCGGTCACCCGGGAACGATGCCAGCCATCGGCGGCATCATGCGAATCGCAAACCCGGACTTTCTGGGCCAGATCCCGAAAGATGGTTCCTAAAACCTTCCCTCCCCACGAGCGCTCAGGCCATGCCCGCGGGGCCGTTCAAGTAACGGTAGTGAAAGTATCCGGGCCGTCCGGCCCACTGTCAAGTCGCGGGCACTGGGCAAGCCAACTGCCTGAGAAAACAGGCTATTTGGGCAAGAAGGCTTCGGCGGACGCAACTCACCCTGGCCGATGAACCGATACCCATTCGGGAAGAGTGGGCGCGGCACGAGGTGCCGGCCGCCGCGACCCGACATCGACTGTTCCGTTGCAAGGGCCGAACCATATGCATCGCTTGCCGCTTCGACGCATCCGCCTGACAGCCATCACGGCGATGATCGCATGCATCGCCGGCGCTCCCCTGGCCTCGGCCTCGCAAAACGCCGGTGTTCCGTGGCATGCGACAGTCGATCAGGCGAAAGCGGCCGCGGTGTTGAGCAAACGGCCCGTGCTGGTGGTGTTTGGCGCGACGTGGAGCGAGGCCAGTGTGGCGGTGCATACGAAAACACTTGCCAATCCAGAGGTCATGGCGATCCTCGCGGCATGCTTCGAACCGGTGAAGGTCGATGTCGATGCCGATCCCGCGATGACCAAACGCATGGGCGTCACCTACCTTCCTTCTGCCTGCGTGATCGGCCCCGACGATCGGGTGCTCGCACGGTTTGATTGCCCCGAAGCTCCAACTGGCTTCGTCGCCGCCGCCGGCCGGGCAGCGCAAGACGCGGCGCACGAAGTGGCGCGAGAGGCAGCCAACGATGCGGCTCGACAGGTCGCCGCGACGCAGGAGGCGACTCGACAGGTCGCTCGAGAAGCAGCGCAGGAGGCAGCCAAAGAGGCGGCTCAAAAGGCAGCCCACGACACGGCGATCGCGGCCCGCGAAGCGATTGCGACCGTCACCGTTGCGGCGGCCGCTGATCCGGTTCCGGCCAGCCGACCGCTTTCCGCCTTCTCGACGGCCCCAGCCCAGGCATCGCCTCAACCGGTCGTCATGGCGCCACAGTCAGAACCAACCGTCCCCGCCATGGCTGCTGAAATGCCGACGGCCCCGTGGACCGCTCCGCCCACCAACACGGTTGCGGCCAACACTGCCATCGCACAGAGG
>JBJTDB010000183.1:0-556 GCA_046092145.1 Planctomycetia bacterium
CCGCGCAAGCATCGGCACAGGTATCACGGGGTGTTTGCACCGAATCACAAGCTCAGGCGGGCCGTGACGGCGCTCGCGATCGGGAACCTCGGCAAGCGGCACGAGGCTGTGACCGGCGGGCATGGGGGCGACGGTCATGCCACGAAAGGATGCTGCGACGCGAATCCGAATCACAAGCCCCGCTCTCACGACACGTCGCGGATTGCCTGGGCGAAACTGATGGCGCGGATGGGGGAGGAGTTTCCACTTGCGTGCCCCACCTGCGGCGGCGACATCCGGCTGATCGCATTCATCACCGATCCGGGGCCGATCCGGAAGATTCTCACGCACTTGGGCGAACCACTCGAACCGCCGCCGATCTCGCCGGCTCGCGGGCCACCCACCGACTGGGGCGAGCTCGTGCAAGCGCACGATGACCGGGACGTCTTTCAGGGACGGATAGACGACCTGCCTGTGATCGACATCCACAGCCTCTGACCGGTGCCGGACGCGAGGCATCAAAGCCCGGGAGTGGCGAACTGGGACGCGGTCTGCGCCAAGGCGAGAAAATCGCCAT
>JBJTDB010000184.1:0-2563 GCA_046092145.1 Planctomycetia bacterium
GGTGCTTCCGGTCGCCACCCCGAGCTAGCCGTCAGGTTGTGAGCGGATCTCGGACCATGAGCCCGGGAATCTTCACGAATGCGCTGTCGTGTGTCCACAGGTCGGTGGCTCCGCCATCGAGAGCGCACAGCCCGATCTGAACATCGAAAATTCTCGCCCCCTTCACCCCAAGATCGGCTGCCATCTGAACGAGCCTCGCGGCGAATGCGGGCCCTGGCCCGAGGTCTTCAACGCCGCTTTCCCGAAGCGACGCCAGAAAATCAGCCGCACTCTGTGGTGGCGAAGGCCTGCCACTGGCTGTTGGATGCGTCACGATACTGAAGAATTCGGCGACACTGGGAACTGCGATCCCACATCCTCCGGGTGCGTTCAGCGCCGCTTCGATCGCTCGGCGGGCGGCACGATGCTCGGCGGTGGCCACGCGATGCGCGTAAATGAGCAGATTGGTGTCGAGCGCGATCATCGCTGCTGTCGCAGCCAGTCGTGCATCGCGGCCCGGTCCGCTACGTCCACCCCGGGCGGCAATCCGCCGGCGACCGTGACCCAGCGAATGGTACGTCGCTCAGCCTTGCGGCGGGTTGTCCGGCGGCTGAGTTCCGCCCGCAGACCGCGCTCGATGAGAGCCCGCAGCGGCTGTCGCAATTCCGCGGCACGCTTCTTGGCGGCGATGAAAAGATCATCGGGCAAGTCAACGGTGGTTTTCATACGGGAAAGCATATTCCCGTTTTTATGGGAAGACAAGGGCTGATCGGTACGGGTCAAGCAGGCCAGATTTGGTGGCTGGCACCAGGCGCCTGCCTCAGGAAGCCGCAGGGCGCACGCCCGCGGGATGCCGCTCCAGTCAGCGCCGCCGCTCCTATTGAAATCTGCTCCCGTCCCGGGAGTCAGTCCTCCACCCAGTTGGCCTCGAGTTCGCGCCGCCCTTTCGCCGAAATCAGAAACCACGATGTCTGAAGGCCGTCCGCCGTCAGGGGCGCCGGCGACAATGGTTCATATCGGCCTGACCGGGAATCGAACCGAAAAACGTCGATGAGCCGCGCGGCGGCCATTTCGGCAAGGCATTCCGCCACCTCATCGGCGGTGACATTGCCGTGGCTCGATCGACGCACCTCCGCAGTGATGGATCCAATGTTTTCGTAATCGTCGCACACTGCGTTGAGGCAGTGGAGATCGAGGATGGAAACGGTCGTTTGAAACCTCCCGGTCGGAAGTGTGGCCCGTGAATGATCCGGCCTTTGGCATCATAAACCGTATATTTCGTCACGGCACGGCCCGCCGAATGTCAACTGATCCTCTGGAGTCTGAGCCCCCATCCTCGCCGCTGCGGTCCACCGGCCTCGCGCGTGCAACCGGTGATACACTCGCTTCTCCTCAACGGAACGCCCCCGCATGGAAACTCCCTCTCTCGACATTGGCCGCCGACGCGTCTGGCATCGCGTGATCCGCGCTGCAGCGTGGCTGGCCGTCGGCGCCGCGGTGGGCCTCGTGGCTTGGCGGCTCTTCACTGATCCGGTCATCCGCGGGCTCTCGCCGCGATCCTTTCATTGGCTGAGCCTCGCCCTCGCTACGGTCATCGGCATCCTCGGCCAGTTGCTCTACAGTTCGCGCTGGTATTGGCTGCTGCGGGTGCTTCAGGCGCCATTCACATGGGTGGAGGCCGTGTCAGCGGGGCTCATGGCCCAGTTGCTTGGCTCGGTGGCGATCGGGTCGGCAGGCAGCGACGTTTATCGCGGTATCGCCACAGGCCGTTCGCGCGCGGGCCATCGCGTCGGCATCGTGGCTTCGATCCTGGCCGACCGCGTCGTGGGGCTGTATTCCCTGCTCTGTCTCGCTGCCCTCGCGGCCACGTTCACTCCCGGCAGCGGGCGATGGCAAGGGGTGCGAGCCGCAAGCCTGCCGGTGCTCTGGACGGCGGTGATCGTGGGCGGCGGGTGCATCCTCGCCGGTCTCTTCTTCAACCTTGGGCTCGCATTGGCGTGGACCCGTCATTTTCCGCCGGTGCATCGGCTCGTCGTTCCGATGCTGGCTGCCGTGGAGCGATTTCGGTCGAGGCCGGGCGTCATTTTCTTAGGCATCGCGAGCGGCATGGTCGTGCACGCCTTGAGCGCAACAGGGCTGTGGCTCCTCGCCCGCGGGCTGGGCCTCCCGCATCCCACGCTCGCCGAGCATTGTCTGATCGTGCCGCTGGCGATGTGCACTGGCCTCGTGCCGCTGCCGATGGCGGGGCTGGGCGCGATGGAGCTGGTGATGGACGGCCTCTACCAGATGGCCGTTCCAGATGCCGCTGGGGCGGGCCTTGTGGTGGCTCTGGTGGGACGAATCACGGGGCTTGCGGTAAACGCGATCCTTGCAGCAGTTTTCGTCTCGCTTTCGCGTGCGTTAGACTCAATTTCCACAGGCAAAGACGTATTTATTTCACACGGCTCCGGGGGGAGCACATGAACCGCCTTTTATCATCGATGAGCCGGCGGAACGACTAGGCTCCGAATTCCGGGCAAAGCTAATCGAGGGCGGTAGCCAATAATTTGAGGCATATGGGTAGCTGCATGGGAACGGATCGAAT
>JBJTDB010000185.1:0-696 GCA_046092145.1 Planctomycetia bacterium
GGCCTGGTGTGCCCTCGGGAGCATCGCCTTCCTGACATGCGCGGATCCCGCGCTTCGGACGCGATGCATCGATCAGGCCCTGCTCGTGCGACCGAAGAATTCGCTCGTGCTCTTCGAGGCGGCGACGCAGGCGGCCCTCGACGGCGACGAGCCACGGGCGATCGACCTCTGGCGGACGAGCTTCGCTGTGTCGAGCGGCCAGCGGACGCGGATTCTCTCGATCCTGCTGCCGCTTGTGCCCGCGACGGAGGCTGCGGCGATGCTTGCTCCCGATCTGGCCGGTCTCCGCGCCATCGATGCGATGTGGTCGCGACGCTCGACCGCGGACGAGATGCGGCCGATCCGCGAGCAGCGGCTCGAAGCCGTCCTCATCGCCGCAGCGGACGAGCATCGGGCTGGCCCACAGGCTGCTTTGCTCATGGAGGCTGCCGGGCTCCGTCGGACACTCGGCGATGTCGATGCCGCGATGGCCACACTCGAGTCGGCGATCGCCGTCCAGCCGTCCAACTATCAGGCGCACCTCACGCTTGCCGACATCGCGATGCAGTGTGGCGAGTACGACCTGACCGAACGCGAACTCGAGTGGTGCCGGCTCCGCCGCCCCGACAGCGATGCCGTCCGCACCCGGCAGGCAACGCTTGCCCGCCTGCGGGCTGAACGAGTCACCACCGTCTCGCACGAACAACCCTAGGCACG
>JBJTDB010000186.1:0-27574 GCA_046092145.1 Planctomycetia bacterium
GATGTCGATCTGGGTCGTGAATGACGGCAGGTTGGCCATGGGCGGAAACTTCCTGAAGGAGACTTCATCGTAGGCTGAATAACGGACGTTTTCCATCAGATCGACCGGTCCTGGCCGGTGTTGTCGGCACAGACGGCAGGGTTTCCGCAGGTTCCGTGGCGGTCGGTTCAAGTGCCACGCGGGGATGCCCGATGGATGGGCTGAAGGGCTGCAGGGACGCGGCCCGAAGGCAGGTGCATGGATCGCCCATCGGGAAACCGGGGCGTTTCTGGCGGCATGGACCGACACACGGGATCGGGCACGGCGTTTGGATTCCTGACGGCCGTCGACTCGGCCGTGCATGGCGTCTTCGGGGGATACCTCCTCGTCGATGCCGGGGGGAGGCCACTGGAATTCCATTGCACGGCGCCGGTGAAGGTGTCACGGGCGCAGCAGATCCTCTATGGAGCGACCCTGCCGAGCCAGCTCCATGGGCGGCAGATCGGGGCGGCGCTCTTGTCGGAGGCGTCGCTCACGCCCGCGGTTGTTCTCACCGACCACGATGCGATGTTCTCCGTGCGGCCGCATACGTCGCTGCCGGTGGCCTTCGTGCGGCGGCATGACGACACGGCCGCGGCCGGGCTGCCCGCGGGCGACTTCGCCATGGGCGGCGCCTGCGTCAGCCCGCATGCGACCGATGCCGCCGATGCGGAGACGCTCCGCACACGCCTGGAGGAACTGGCGGCCGCGGTCGATCTCACCGAGCCATTCGAGCGGATTCGGGCGGCGATCGAGGAAGCACAGCGGCACTGATGCCGCCGGAGGCGGTGCGATGCTCGAACCACAGGGCGGAGTGACCGTCCACAGTGTCGTCGCCCCCGAGCTGCTGCTGCCGAGTGTCGGCGTGACGAGCCGGCCGATTCCGGCGCTGCCCGCGACGCGGGCCGTCCGGCTGCCGGTCGATCCTGTCATGCCGACGATCCTGCGGGTGCCGCTGATCGACATCAAGCCGCGGATCACGAGCCACCGCTTCGAGCCGGCATGCGATCCCGCGCCGCCTCTCGTTCGGCCCGTCGTGTCGCCGGCGGCGCCATCCTGCGGTCCACGGGCGGCCGGCGAACCCGATGCATCACGGAAGCGGACACGGATCGCGCCCCCCGGCGATGTCGTGAAACTGTCGGAGCGGCTCTTTTTTCTGCTCCAGCCCGATCTGGAGACGACGCTTCACGCGAGCGACCTCGAGTTTCCGAGGCAGCCGTTCCCCTTCCAGCTCGACGGCATGGCCTTTCTCATGCCGAGGCACGGCGCGATCCTTGCCGACGAGATGGGGCTCGGCAAGTCGATGCAGGCCATCTCGTCGCTGCGGCTTCTCGTGCGATCGGGCCAGGCGAGGCGGGTGCTCGTCGTCTGCCCCAAGGGGCTCGTCACCAACTGGATCCGCGAACTGGCCGATTGGGCGCCCGAGCTGCTCGTGGCCGTGATCGAGGGGGAGCCGGGGCGTCGTCGGTGGCATTGGACGCTCGAGGACGTTCCCGTGAAGGTGGCCAACTATGAAGTCGTGGTGAGGGACCGCGAGCTGGTGGCCGAACTCGGGCTCTCGTTCGACCTGGTCGTGCTCGACGAGGCCCAGCGGATCAAGAACCGCTCGAGCAGTACGCACCGTGCCGTCGCCGCGCTGAGCCGTCGCCGCAGCTGGGCGCTCACCGGCACGCCCGTGGAGAACTCCTCCGAGGATCTCGTTTCGCTCTTCGACTTCATCGCGCCGGGGCATGTGAACGACCGGATGTCGCCCAAGGCGCTGGGGGCGGCCGCGGCCGACCATGTGCTGCGGCGCACGAAGGACCGCGTTCTCACCGAGATGCCGCCCCGCATGAACCGCGACGAGCGGATCGAACTCGGATCGGAACAGCGGGAGACCTACCGCCGCGCCGAGGAGGAGGGGGTGCTACGGCTCTCCGCGCTCGGGAAGGAGGCGACGATTCAGAACGTCTTCGAACTCGTCCTCCGTCTCAAGCAGATCTGCAACTTCGACACGGCGACCGGCGAGAGCGCCAAGCTCGACTGCCTGGTCGCGGAGATGGAAGAGGTGCAGGCCAGCGGCCGGAAGGCGCTCGTCTTCAGCCAGTGGGTGGAGACGCTCCGCCGGCTCGAGGGAAAGCTCGGCCGGTTTGGTGCGCTGCAGTATCACGGCGGCATGTCGACGGCCGCCCGCGACGAGGCGATCCGGCGGTTTCGGAACGAACGGGATCATTCGGTCCTGCTGCTCTCCTACGGGGCCGGCGCCGTCGGATTGAACCTGCAGTTCTCGCAGTATGTCTTCCTCTTCGACCGCTGGTGGAATCCCGCGGTGGAGGATCAGGCGATCAACCGTGCCCATCGGATCGGCGCGGCCGGCGCGGTCACCGTGACCCGGTTTCTCTCCGTCGGCACGATCGAGGAGCGGATCGACGAGGTGCTGCGCCGCAAACGGGATCTTTCCGAGATGATCCTCTCGCAGGCGGAGCCGCCGGCCGCGACGGGCCTCACGGCGGAGGATCTCTTCGCGCTGTTCAAGCTACCGGCACCCAGCCGCGCCGCTGCGGCATGAGCGGGTGCACGGCTCCGAATCAATGCGGCCGATTCACACGGATCAATCTACCCGGCAGAGAAGCCGCAGTGCGGACGGCCGCGTCGATTCGAGCGGCCAACGCCACGAAGTCACTATCAGTCGTACAAACGACGATCCCCGAATGTTTTGGTGAATCTCCGTGGAGTTTCACAAAATGCCGCCGGTTGAGCGTGATCAGGCTGCGGCCGTGATCAATCGCGAACTTCAGCACCGAATCATCGGGGATTGATTGCCCGCCCAGGCCGCTTTCCTGCACGGTCATCACGTCGTGCCCCAGCCGCCTCAATTCTTCCGCCACGGGGAACGGAACATTTTCATTCGTATACAACTCGGCCACGACTCGGTAGCCCTCAGGCGGTTTCGTTGTCCCGGATCTGTTGCTCTATTTCGCCCGGGTGGGCATGCCAATAGGCCCACGCTTCGACCAGATCCTGTGCCCGCAGCGTGGGGTATGCCCTTAAGAGATCGCTCTCGCTGGCCCCGAGCCGACGCGTCTGCACAAGCAGCCACACGGGAATCCGTGTGCGAACGATGCAAGGCTCTCCGCCGCAGACATCCGTCCGGCTGTCGATGCCGGGAAAACTTTCGTCAAGCTGGGAGACAATATCTCTGACCAGCCGCGCTTTTTCGCCGCGTGTGAGGCGACCGATCAGATCGATTGCCTGTTCAAGGACCGTCATTCGAGCCACTCTCTACTCGGTCACTCACCGGACATCCCCATGCCTCGCGCGCCCAGCTATGGCGGCTCGTGACCTGAGGGCATGGTTCGAGCACTGAGGTATAGCCCGGTCAATGGCACTTCCGCAAGCGTTTCCGGGCTGGGAGCGGCTTGTGATCCGCCGAAGCGGTGCCCCGTGCAGAATTTGAGGGCTTCATCATCGACGAAGAAATAGTCCGGCGGCGAGTGTCGCGATTCGCGTCACGTCCACGACGCCGTCGTCGCGGGCGATCCAAAGCCGCATGCGGTCGGTCGGTGTGATCCGGTGGCCGCCGGTGAACGAACCGAAGGCGGGCAGCACGAGCACCGAGTCTTCCGCCACGAAGCACCGGTCGGAAATCCGGTCGCCGCTGGGGGAGCGGATCGAGATCGTGGGATGCAGGTGGCCGCCGACCGTGAATAAGGCGCGATCGGCGGCGGTGACGGCCGTGGCCGGTTCATGCACGAAGCGAAGAGGGGGCTCGTCGAGGCTCGGGACCACGGCGTCGATGCCCAGCGACGCCGGGAGCGGGCCGAGCGGCCGGTCGTGGTTGCCCTGCACGAGCACGACCTCCGTCGCGGGAATCCTGGCCCGCATGGTCGCGAACTCCTCGCGGACGCGTTCCGTGCAGCCGCTCCTGGCGTGAAACAGGTCGCCGAGCACGAGCAGCCGTCGGACGGCATGCCGAAGGACGAGCATCTCCAATCGGGCGAGGTCGTGCTGGGCCGAGCCTTCGGGCACGGGGATGCCAGCCCGCCGGAATGTCGCCGCCTTGCCGAGATGAAGATCGGAGACCAGGAGCGTGGCCGACGTGTGGAGCAACGCCGCCCGGCCCTGGAGCAGTCGGATGTCGGCGTCGGGATCGGTTCCGATCTTCATGAACACATTATGGCGACGCTGAGGTCGAAGCAGCACGCTCCAGTTCCGTGGCCATCTCGGTGATTCGCTCGAGCCAGCCCTGGGTGGTGAGCCTCGATTGCACGAATGCCGCCCAGATCGGGAAGGCCAGCGGCGAGATGCGGGGCGTCTCCACGATGCGGAACTCCTTCGCGGCGATCGCCTCGAGGGCCTCGTGGAGCCGCTGAAACTCGAACTGCTGCTCGAGCACCTCGCGGCGGGCCTGCGTGAGCAGCATGTTGCCGGCATCGTGCTCGCAGAGGACGTCGAAGATCAGGCCGGCCGAAGCCTGCGTCTGCCGCGCGGTGCGGCCCGCCCCCGAGACGAGCCCGGCGACGCGGGCGATCTCACGGAAATGCCTGCGGGCCATCTCCGTGCCGTTCACGCAGGCAAGCAGGTCGTCCAGCAATCCGGCTGGTGAAAACAACTGCCGCCATGTCCGCTCGTCGAAGGCCAGCGGATCGCGGCCAGAGAGTTCGAAGCCCCAGTCGGTGGCCGCGACGGTGAGCGTGGTCGGCCGGCGGCTGGCGATCCGCCAGGCAACCAGCGCCGCGAGCCCTTCGTGCACGAGCCGCCCCGCGAACGGGAAGAGAAACGTGTGGTGCCCGTCGCGGCCGTGCCACTGCTCGACGAGCAGCGTGTCGTGATCGGGCAGCCGGCTCCATCGGGCTTGCGTCTCGAGAAGCGGCACCACGGCCCTCGCTTCCGGCGGGATTCCCCGCGTGTCTCCATCGCCAACCGCCCGCACGAGATCGAGCACGGCGGAGGAGAGCAGGGTGGAGAGCGGCATGCGGCCGCCATTCCACCGCGGCACCTGCAGCGCCGCCTGCCCGCGGGCCCGCTTCACCCAGGCGGTGAGGCCGTCGAACCGAAAGAGGACAAGCGGCTTGCCGGCAAACAGAAACCGGTCGCCTTCCTTCATGCTCGCGATGAACGACTCCTCCACCGTGCCGAGCCGGCCGCCGCGGAGCCATTTCACGTCGACGGTCGCGTCGCCCGCGATCGTGCCGATGCTCATCCGGTGCTTCCGCGCGATCCCCCGGTTCGCGACATACCATCGTCCGAATCGCTCCATGATCCTGGCGTAATCGGGATAGGCGGCGAGGGCGGGGCCGCCGCGGGCCGCGAAGTCGATCGCCCACCGCCACGATGCGTCGTCGATCGCGGCGTAGGAATGGGTGGAACGCACTTCGGCGAGCAGGTCGTCCTCGCGGAAGCCGCCGCCGCAGGCGACGGTGACGATGTGCTGGGCGAGGCAGTCGAGCGGGGCCCGAAGCGGCCGTCGCGGCTCCACCCGCCCGGCCTCGGCCGCCGTGCGGGCGGCGGCGCATTCGACGAGTTCGAGCGCGTGCGTCGGCACGCAGACGAGCCGGCCGGTCGCCCCGGGGGCATGGCCGCTGCGACCGGCCCGCTGCAGGAGCCGGGCGATGCCCTTGGGGCTGCCCACCTGCAGCACCTGTTCGACCGGACCGAAATCGACGCCGAGATCGAGGCTCGATGTCGCCACGACGCACTTGAGCCGACCTCGCTTGAGCCCCTGCTCGGCCTGCGATCGCAGATCACGATCGACCGAACCATGGTGCAGGGCGACGAGCTTCGACCACTCGGGGCGGGCCGACCGGATCGCCTCGAACCATCGCTCCGCCTGGCTGCGGGTGTTGGTGAAGACGAGCGTGGTCGTGGCCTTCTCGATCGCCGCCACCACCTGCGGCAGGAGCCGCAGCCCCATGTGGCCCGCCCATGGAAACCGCTCGATGGGGGAGGGGATGAGCGTGTCGATCTCGAGCCGCCGTGGCACGCGGGCCTGCACGATCCGCGCCGCGGCGGCGCGAGACGGGCCCACGAGCGCGGAAACCGCCTCGCCGAGATTCGGGAGCGTGGCGGAGAGCCCCCATGTGACGAGCCCAGCTCGCATGCTCCGCAGTCGGGCCAACGCGAGCTCCGTCTGCACGCCCCGTTTCGTGGAAAGCAGTTCATGCCACTCATCGACGATGACCGTGTCGAGCGACGAAAAAATCTCGTGGGCATCGTCGAGCGAAAGCAGGATCGAGAGCGATTCAGGCGTGGTGACGAGCCCCTCGGGCCAGTTCTCCCGAAGCCGGCGGCGGTCGGCGGCTGATGTGTCGCCCGTTCGCAGGCCCACCCGCCACCGGTGGCCGAGCCAGCCCCGCAGATCGCCAAGTGGCTGTTCGATCGCCGCGAGCGTGTCGGAGGCCAAGGCGCGAAGCGGCGTGATCCAGACGACCCGCAGTCCGGTTCCCACCGTCATGCGAGAGCGGCCAAGCGCCCCCAGCCATGCCGCGAGCGTCTTGCCGGTGCCCGTGGCCGCATGCACCAGCCCGCTCTCTCCGGCCATGCACGCCCGCCACACCACCTCTTGAAATGGAAACGGCTCCCAGCCACGGCCGGAGATCCAGCCACGCAGCGGTCCGATGCCGTCGGCATCCTCTTGATCGGTCCTGGCTCGCTCCCGCCGCTGCCGTGTCGAGGTCATGGCGTCGCCCCCGTCGAGGCGGCCGGATCGATCATCCGCTCGATGTCGGCGAGCAGTCCGGCATCGGCAGGCTGCTTGTCACGCCGCCATCGGGCGATCCGAGGGAATCGCACGGCCACGCCCGACTTGTGCCGCGTCGATCGCATCACGCCCTCGAAGGAGAGCTGGAAGACGAGCGTCGGCTCTACGACGCGGACCGGCCCATGCTTCTCGAGCGTCGTGGCCCGGACGATTCGATCGACCTCCACGATCTCGGCGTCGGAGAGCCCCGAGTAGGCCTTGGCGACCGGCACGAGGCGGTCGTCGTGCCAGACGCCGAGCGTGTAGTCGGTATGGAGCCCGGCACGGCGGCCGTGGCCGGCCTGGGCATAGAGCAACACGGCATCGATCTCGAGCGGCTCGATCTTCCACTTCCACCAGTCGCCGCGGGTGCGGCCCACGCCATACGGGCTCGCACGGCGCTTGAGCATGAGTCCCTCCACGCCGCGCTGTCGCGCCGTGGCCCGCGACGTCGCGAGCGTCTCCCAGGAATCGCCGACGACGCAGGGTGAGAGAAAGATCCGAAGAGGCTCGTCGGAAGACGTCGCAGGCGACTCGCGACCGGATGGATCGATGACCGAATCGAACGGGAGAGGAACGAGCCGTTCGAGGAGAACGCGGCGGTTGGCGAGCGGTTCGCCACGCAGATCGAGCCCCTCCGCTTCGAGCAGGTCGTAGGCGACGAACACGCAGGGGATGTCGGCCAGCACCTGTTTCGTGACGCGGCGGCGGCTGGCCCGGCGGGAAAGTGACGCGAAGGGGAGGAGCGTGCGATCGCGGACGGCGAGAATCTCCCCGTCGAGCACGGTCCCGGCTGGCAGGGCTCGTGCGGCGGCCACGATGTCTGGAAAGGCCTCGTTCATGAGTTCCTCGCCGCGGCTCCAGACGGCGATGTCGTCGCCCCGGCGCACGATCTGCGCCCGCATGCCGTCCCATTTCCATTCCGCCTGCCATTCAGAAACGTCGCCGAGCGATGGGGCATCGCCATCGAGCGGCGAGGCGAGAAAGAATGGATAGGGCCGCCGGCTGTCGGCCTCGGTGGCCTCGGGCGAGAGCAGGGCGGCGAACTCCGCTTCCGATGCGATCGCTCGGCCCATGAGCCGATGTGCCATCACGGCCGGATCGATGCCGGCCACGTCGGCAAGCGCCCGGGCGACGAGCGTCTTCGACACGCCGACCCGGCATCCGCCGGTGAGAAGCTTGTGCCACACGATCCGCTCACGCGGCGCGAGCCGCCGCCACACGTCCTCCACGATCGTCCGCTTGGCCGCCTCGTCGCGAGCCTTCCGCAGGGCATGCACGGTGGCCTGCATGCAGGCGGCCAGACCCGTCTCCGTGTCGCCCGCTTCCGCGGGGGGCGGCAGGATCAGGGCCAGCGTCTCGGCGAGGTCGCCGACATGGGCATAGCACTCCTCGACGAGCCATGCCGGCAGGCCGGCGACCTCGGCCGCCCACTGCCGCAACAGCGAAAGTGACACGGCCCGCGCCTGCCGCTCGCCCGAGAGCACGCCCAGCGCGACCGCCGCATCCGCATGGGGCGCTCTCGCGAAATAGTCGCGGAGCGCCGCCAGCTTTTCGTTGGTGCTCGTCGTGGCGTCGAGTTGCCAGTAGAGGTCGGTGAACTGCTTCACGGGGCATCCTCCCCCTCGGTCGCTTCCCCGGCCATCTCGCCGTCGCCGGCGGGCGCCTCCTCGGCATCGGTCTCGCCGGTGAACTTCGTTGCCAGCGGCGATGCATCGAGCCCGCGCTCGCGAAGGAGCCGCACGAGCGGATCGACGAAGCCGTGCGTGGCCAGCACGCGGGTCGCGCCGGTCGCCTCGATGGCACGCATGAGCCCCGGAAAATCGGCATGATCCGAGATCACGAAGCCGCGGTCGAACCCGCGCCGGCGGCGCACGCCCCGCAGCATCATCCAGCCCGACGCCATCGCCACGCTCGTCTCGCCGAAGACTCGAAGCCATCGGCTTCCCGCCGCGCTCGGGGGCGCGATCACCATCGCCCGGCCATCGCCGACACGGCGGGCCCGCGGGGGCACTCGGTCGATCGGCGGCAGCCGCACGCCGCTGGCTCGATACTGCTCGACCATCTTCATCACGGCCCCGTGGGCCACGATCGGCCCGATCGAGGGATCGAGGAGCGACGCCAGCCGCTGGGCCTTCCCGAGTGCGTAGGCCAGGAGCACGCTCGTGCGGCCGGCATCACGATTGTCCCGCCACCATGCATTGATCTCGGTGGCGACGGTCCCCTCGGCGGGCCACCGGTAGACCGGCAGGCCGAATGTCGATTCGGTGACGAACACGTCGCACCGCACCGGCTCGAAGGGCTCGCAGGTCAGGTCGGCCTCGAGCTTGTAGTCGCCCGTCACGACCCATGTCTCACCCCCGTGGCGCACCCGCACCTGCGCGGAGCCGAGCACATGGCCCGCAGGATGCAGCGACAGTTCGACGCCATTGATCGAGGTCGATTCTCCGTAGCGGAGCGTGTCGATCGGCGACGACGATCCGATCCGCGTGCGGAGGACGAGCTTGCCCGCCGCGCTCGAGAGATAGCGATCGCAGCCCGATCGCGCATGATCGGCATGGGCGTGGGTGATGACCGCGCGGCCGACCCGCCGCCATGGATCGATGTAAAAATCACCCCGGCTGCAATAGAGGCCCGCGGGGGTGACTTCGAGGAGGTCTGGCACGGCGTTGCTCCGGAGATCCGGGGCAACCCGCCACACCCTCGTCGGCGGCTAGCGATAGGCCTGCGAGCCGACGGCGGGGAAGCGATAGCCGCCGAATCCCAGTGGAGCGTAGCGGGGCCAGTCGCCCGGGACGACCCCCGGGGGTGTGCCATACATGTTCCACGTGGGCGTGCGCGGATCGGTCGGGGGGACGAAATACTTGGGCCGCTGCCGGTGACCCGTGACATAGGGCGAGCGGCCCCACCGCCACGGAGCCTGGTTTTGCGGGGTTCCGTGGGAGAGCGGCTTCGGGTCGCCGACCCGGCTTTGCGGCTGGCCCGCCTGGGCCGCCGCCCCCGCCAACGCCGCCGCGCAGGCCATCGCCATGAGGCCCACCACCAGCCTTCGGCCGCGGACGATCGTCATGCGTGTGATTCTCCTCTCAACGTATCGGCGAGCCGATGGAGCGGGCTTCGCCAAAAATGAAACGAGGCGAACCCTGCCGATCATGAGGTTTGTAGGATTGCGGGGAACGGTTGCCGTCGCGGGCGTTCGCTGTAGCGTGCCCTTTCCGGGACGCCGCGATTCGATCGCTCACGCCTTCCTGGACGCCCGCGACCGGCCTCGCTTGGCGCCGGCCCACGTGATCGTGACCGGCATGCCGAAGACCTTCTCGAAGAGTTCCGTCCGCCGCTCCGCGCCCCAGATGTCGACCTGCGGCTCCTGGTCGGCCACGACCGCGAGCATGGCCCGGTCGGCATCGATGCGGGCCACGACATCCTTCACCTGCTGCGAGCGGCTGCGATCGAGACCGCCGGCGAGCCTGAGGATCGCCGCCATCCGCGATACCCGCTGCTGATCCTCCGACGAGAGCCGCGAGAGATTTTCGTGCTTTCGCTTGGGCAACGCCCCGCGGTGGTAGCGGGCCACGTTGGCGATGATCTCGAGGTCGTGGCCGCGGATGCCCGGGATGCGGCTGTTGCGGATGAGATGGTAGCTGTGCTTGTGGTGCTGGTCGTAGTTGATGATGTAGCCGACATCCTGAAGCCGGGCCGCCCATTCGAGGAGTTGCCGGTCGGCTTCGGGCAGGCCCAGAGGGCCGGCAAGCTGCTCGTAGATCCGGCCGGCGAGTGTCGCCACCGTGCGGCCGTGCTCCATCTCGCCCGAGCAAGCGGCGGCGAGCTTCTCGATCGCGGCATCGCGGAGCGACGGATCGTCGATCGCCCCGCCCACGGCCTCGTCGATCATCTCGCGAATGAGCCCGTCGCGGACTCCCCGCGTGTGGATCATGAGCTGGTTCACCCGGAACCGCTTCATGAGCGCATCGACGATCGAGAGGCCGGCGACGATGATGTCGGCCCGGTCGGGCGTCATGCCCGGCATGCCCCGCCTGGAGCGGAGCGGAATCTTCCGCAGCCGGTCGAGGAGATGGCGGACCTCGGCGTGCGACGCCTTGTAGCCCGCCACCGGGATATCGACCTCGCGCTTGCCCGCCATGAGCAGTTCGGCGAGCGTCGTGAACGTTCCCCCGCAGCCGACGAGCAGGTGCGGGGCGAAGAGCGGCTTGGTGGTCCGCTTCTTGAGGCACTCGGTGATCTCCTCCTCGAGCCGGACGAGACCTTTTTGAAAGTCTTCGGGCGTGCTTCCTTCCCCGAGGCCGAACTGCTCGGTGAGCCGCACCGCCCCGAGCGGCGTGGAGAAGATCGCCTCGATCAGCGTGCCCGTGCCGAAGACGATTTCCGTGCTGCCGCCGCCGATGTCGGCCACGATCACATTCTTGCCGGTGAGATCGAAGGCACGCTGCACGCTGGCGAACGCGAGACGGGCCTCCCGCTCGCCGGAGATCACCTCGACCTCGAGGCCCACCTCGTCGCGAACTCGGCGGCAGAAATCGGGACCGTTGCGGGCCTCGCGGACGGCGCAGGTGGCGATCGTGCGGAGGCTCGTCACCTGGTAGCCGGCGGCGATTTCCTTGAAGGTGCGAAGGGCCTGGATCGTGCGGTCCACCGCCTCGGCATCGAGCTGACCTTTCGCGGAGGCGCTCTTGCCGAGCCGCGTCGGCTCACGCTCTTCGTCGAGGATCCGGTAGGTGCCGCCGCGGAGCGCCTCCGCCACCATCAGCCGCACGCTGTTGGAGCCGATGTCGATCGCTCCGAGACGGCAGGCGAGATCGGCCGTGAGAAAGATCTGCTTGTCGTCGCTGGCCGCCCTGGGTGGCGTGATCGTGTCGTGCATTCGAATCCTTCCTGCGGGGCTCCACGATCATACCTTGGGATGCCGCCGTCGGCGTGTACACTCTTCGTTCCCGCCCGCCCTGCTCTCGCTCCTTTTCGACCGTGGCCAGCATCAAGCACGCGATCGTCTTCGCATCCGACGGCCGCTGGACCGAGGCCACGGAGGCGTGCGCCGTGGCCGTGGGGAATTTTGACGGCGTCCACCTCGGCCATGCCGAGATCGTTCGGCGGCTGGTCGCCACGGCGAGGCGGCGATCGGTTCCGGCCGTCGTGGTCACGTTCGATCCGCCGCCGGCCGCCATCGTGAGGCCGGCCTCGGCGCCCCAGCCGCTCACGACCGTGCGACGGCGGGCCGATCTGCTTCTGGCCCTCGGGGCCGATGCCGTGCTCGTGCAGCCGACCAATGCCGATCTGGTCGCGCTACCGGCCGAGGCCTTCTATGCCGAGATCCTCAGAGGACGACTACGGGCGGTCGCGGTCGTCGAAGGAAGCGACTTTCGATTCGGTGCCGGCCGCCGGGGCGACGTGAATCTGCTCGCCTCGCTCTGTGCCGCCGATGGCGCGAGCCTGGAGGTGGTGCCGCCGGTGGTCGTGGAGGCTGCGCCGGTGTCGAGCTCCAGGCTCCGAGGACTGATCGCGGAGGGCCGTGTCGGCGAGGCCAACCGGCTCGCCACGGCCCCGTATCGTCTCACCGGCAGGGTGGTCGAGGGTCAGCGGCGCGGCGGGCCGCTCGGGTTTCCCACCGCGAATCTCGCGTCGATCGCCACACTCCTTCCAGGGCAGGGCGTCTATGCCGGATGGGCGACGATCGCTGACGGCCCCGATCGCCATCCCGCGGCCATCCACATCGGGCCCACTGTCTCGTTCGGCGGCACGGAGGTCTCCATCGAGGCGCACCTCGTCGGCTTCCGGGGCGATCTCTACGGCACGACGCTTCACGTTGACTTCCTCGAGCGGCTGCGCGACACTCGCCGGTTCGCGTCAGTGGACGACTTGAAGCAGCAGCTCGCCGCCGACGTGGCCCGGGCCGAAGCCATCGCCTCGGCCGCCGTTTCCATCGAAAGGACACCGTGATGCGACTGGACTGGGCGAGCCTGCTGGACATCCTTCGGAACTCCCGGCGGGTCGTGCTGACGAGCCATGTCCGTCCCGACTGCGACGCGCTGGGCAGCGAACTGGGGCTGGCCGGCATCCTCGAGGCGATCGGGAAAGACGTGCGGATCGTCAACGCCCAGGCCACGCCCCAGGCCCTGCGATGGATCGATCCCCACGGCAGGCTCGAGTCGCTCGCCGAGAAGGTGAAGCCGGCCGACCTCGCCGATCGGGATCTGTTCATCGTGCTCGACACGAGCGCCTGGGCGCAACTCGGGGCGATGGGCGACGTGCTCAAGACGATGCGGGAGCGGGGGCTCGTGATCGACCACCATGTCAGCGAGGACGACCTCTGCGACCGATGGTTCAAGGACACGGCCGCGGAGGCGACGGCCAGGATCGTCTACGAAATCGCCCAGCGGCTGCGGGTGACGCTCACGCCGGAGATCGCCACGCCGATCTACGCCGGCCTCTCGACCGATACCGGCGGCTTCCGGTTCCCGTCGGTGACGGGCGAGACGTTTCGGATCGCCGCCCGGCTCGTCGATGCCGGGGCCAGCCCGCCCACGGTCTACCGCGAACTCCTCGAACAGGACTCGCTCGCGCGGCTCCATCTCGTGGGCCGCACGCTCTCCGGGGCGGCCACGTCGCACGATGGCGCGGTGATCACGTCTACGGTACGTCAAAGCGACATCAAGGCCGTGGGCGCCCTGCCGAGCGACACGGAGGATCTCATCAACCTCACGCTGGCGGTGAAGGGGACGCAGGTCGCGGCGATCCTCATCGAGCAGCCGGATGGCCGCACGAAGATCAGCTTCCGCAGCCGCAGCCCTGTCGATTGCAACGCCCTTGCCGCCCGCTTCGGCGGCGGCGGCCACAAGGCCGCGGCCGGGGCGATCGTCGAGGCGCCGTTCGACGACGTGCGCAGCCGCGTCGCCGCGGCCGTGGACGAGGCGTGGCGAAATCGATAAAGATCCTGCGGCACGAACGAGTTTTTTCGGAGAGCGACGATGTCGGACGAGCGACGAGGGTTTCTCACGAAGGTGATGGCGATGATCTGCGGCGGCATGGCCGTCGCGCCGCCGGTGGCGGCCGGGCTCTGGGCGTTTCTCGACCCCTTGAGCCGCAGAGGGGGCGCCGCCAAGTTCCTCCCCGTCACGGAGCTTGCCGCCATTCCGGACGACGGCGTGCCCCGGCAATTCGCCGTGGTGTCGGATCGCGTGGACGCCTGGACGGGGTTCGCGGCGGAGCCGATCGGCGCCGTCTACCTGCGGCGCACCAAGGGCTCTGAGACGGTGGAAGCCCTCTCGGCCACCTGCCCGCATGCCGGCTGCTTCGTCGAGATGCAGCCCGGCTCGAAATGCTTCCGCTGCCCCTGCCACAACAGTTCCTTCACGCTCGATGGCGGGATCGTGGCTCCGAGCCCGAGCCCCCGCGCGATGGATTCCCTCGAATGCCGCGTGGCGAAGAATGGCGAGATCGAGGTGCGGTTCGAGAAGTTTCGCGCCGGCATCGCCGAGAAGGTGGCCCAACGATGAGCACGCCTGCACCGCACCGAAAACCGGCCGCACCGTCCGCCTCGAAGGGTCTGCTCGGCAGGCTTGGCGATTTCCTTGACGACCGCACCGGCTATCGGGCCCTCGTTCACGAAGCCCTCTACGAGCGGGTGCCCGGTGGCGCCCGGTGGCGCTATGTCTGGGGCAGCACGCTCGTCTTCGCCTTCATGACGCAGGTGATCACCGGCCTCTTTCTGTGGGCCAGCTACTCCGCCAGCGCCCAGACGGCCTGGGAAAGCGTCTATTACATCCAGCACGAGATGACCGGCGGGTGGCTGCTCCGCGGCATCCACCACTTCATGGCGCAGGCGATGGTGGTGCTCCTGGCCCTGCACCTGTTGCAGGTGGTGATCGACGGTGCCTACCAGGCGCCCCGCGAGGTGAATTTCTGGCTCGGGCTCGTGCTGATGATGCTCGTCCTCGGCATGGCCCTCACCGGCTACCTCCTCCCCTGGGATCAAAAGGGATATTGGGCCACGATCGTGGCCACGAATCTCGCCGGCATCGTGCCCGGCGTCGGCCCTTCGCTGCAGCAGGTGGTGATCGGCGGGACGGAATACGGCCACCACACGCTCACGCGATTCTTCGCCCTCCATGCCGGATTTCTCCCGGGGGCGCTCGTCGTGATGCTGGTCGTGCACCTGGCCCTCTTCCGCAAGCACGGGCTTCATGCCAAGCAGCCGATCACCCGCCCCGACGCCATGTTCTGGCCCGACCAGGTGCTCAAGGATGCCGTGGCGATGCTTGCCGTGATGGCCGTGATCCTTGGCGTGATCCTCATGCCGGCCCTGAAGGCGATGCTCGCGGGCGAGCCGATCGACACGGGGCACCTGGGGGCGGAGTTGGGGGCGCCGGCCGATCCGTCGCTTTCCTACGCCGCCGCGCGGCCGGAGTGGTATTTCCTCTTCCTCTTTCAGTTTCTGAAGGTGTTCGAGGGCTGGGGGGCCACGGGTGAATTCCTCGGCGCGATCGTCGTGCCGGGCCTGATCATGGGGGTGATGTTCCTGATGCCGATCATCGGCCGATGGAACCTCGGCCATCGGTTCAACGTCGCCTTCACGCTCGGGATCATCGCCGGCGCCGGGCTGCTCACCGCCATGGCCCTCCATGAAGACTACTACGCCCTGTGGGTCGATCGGGCCACCCTTGCCGAGGCCGAGGCGCTCGATGAACAGACCCAAGGCGACGAGGCAAAGCTGGCCGCTGCCCTCGGCAACGATCCTGTAAAGATCGCCGCGATGAAGAAGCAGCTGCACATGCTCGAGCGGGTGCGGCACTCGCACGGGTTCCTCGAAGCCGCCAAGCAGGCGAAGCTCGACGCCGCGAGGGCGATCGAATTGGCTGGGCGGCCCGAGAGGATTCCGCCGGCCGGCATGCTCGAACTGGTTCGCAGCGATCCCAAGAGTCAGGGGCCGCTCCTCTTCGCGCAGCACTGCGCGAGCTGCCATGCCCATGTCGATCCACGGTCGCCTGAGGCCGCGACGATCGTCTCGAAGGCCTCCGCGGCAAACCTGCACGGCTTCGGCTCGACCGCGTGGGTGCGTGGCCTGCTCGATCCCGATCAGGTGGGCGGCCCGGCCTACTTCGGGAACACCGCCCACAAGGATGGCGACATGGTGAACTTCGTGCGCACCGACCTCGCCGACGCCGACTCGTGGAAGAAGGACGACATCGAGGCCGTGATCGAGGCCATGGCGGCGGAGGCCGGGCTGCCCGGCACCGCGGCCTCGGCCGCCGTGGCGAAGGGCCGCGAACTGATCGCCAGCGACGACCGATGCGGCAGCTGCCACCGATTCCGCGACAATGGCACCGATGCCGGCACCGCCTGCGATCTGACCGGCTGGGGCGGTCGCGACTGGCTCGTCGGAATCATCACCGACCCCTCCCACGAGCGGTTCTACGGGGAGAACAACGACCGCATGCCGAGCTTCGGCATCGCCGACGAGGGGGCCGCCCCGATGCTCTCGCGGCAACAGATCGAGATTCTCGCCGATTGGCTGCGGGGCGAGTGGTATCGGCCCTTGGCCGCCCATGAATCGTCGTTGACTGGCCGGCCATGAGCAGCGTAGTGTCTGGGTTCATGAGCCGGTCGCTTTCCCACCTCATCGTCGTGCTCACGGCACTTTCCACGGTGCTCGCGGGCGTGCCCGCCCGGGCCGTGCCCGACGACATCGTGGCCACGAGCATCGTGTCGCCCCTGGAACAGGACCACGACGACGATGCCAATGAGCCCCGCGGCGAACAGGACTCCGAAGAATCGGAGGAGGAGAACGAGCTCGAGGTGAAGCTCTTCGCCGAGCGGGAGACGGCCTGCGGCCCCCGGTGTGACATGATCGCCTCGATCGAGCCGCCGGACCATCCGGTCGCGCGGCATGATGCCGGCCCCGCTGCGATCATTCGCGGGCCGCCTCGAACGGCCTGACGCCGCCGGGCGTGTGGGCGAGGCTGCTCCACGGATCAGGCCGGCGTCGATTCCCGTGTTTCCGGGCGGAAGTACGGCATGGGGCGATCGGTGCCCTCTGCCACCCGTGACCCGTGGCGTGGCCCGTGATGGCAATTGCAGCAGACACCACAACCGACCTCGATCGCATCCTCGCGTCGGCCGCGCACTTTCTGCCGGCACAGGGGCCGATCGCCGTCTTCATTCACCACAACACGCTGCACGCCTTCGAGGACCGGCCGTTCGAGGAGGCCGTGGTCGAAGCATCCCGACTGCTCGGCACCGAACCCTTCCTCTCGGAATCACGCTACCGCGACGAGCTCGCCCGCGGTCGAATCCGCTTGGCCGACATCGATGCGGTGCTCGCGGCCGAGGAGTCGGGCCGCTCGCCGACGGTTCTCGCCGGGGGCCGCGTGATGCTCGTCGAACTCCACCGGGCGCTGCTGCTGCATGCGGTCCGCGAGGAGTCCGACGCCGCCGTGCGATGGACGCTCACCGAGAGCGACGCGATCGAACGCCTCCGGGCAGATCTCGCACCCGACATTCGACGGAGGATCCTCACCGCGGGAGGCGGGGCCGCGGCGCACGGTCTCGACCGGCTCTCCGACATCGATGACGATTCCGCCCGGCGGGCAATCGTTGCACGGTCCGATGCTTCCCCTCTCGACGAGGAGCGGCGGGCATGCAGCGAACTGTGGCACGCCTGCGTGGAGGCGGCGGCCATGGCCCGCCCGGGCGTCGGATCGACGCCGCTCCCGGTGCGTCACCGTGACCTGATCCTCGCCGTCGAGCCCACGCTCGATACCGACGCACTGGTGCATCCGCTGCTGATCCGGCTGTGCGCCGCCTATCTCGACCAGGGCGTCGCCTCGTGGGTCATGCCCGACCGCCAGTTGGGGCTGCTCGAGTCGGCCGCGCGTCTCTCATCGGGCCGCTTCGGGCCGACGGAGCCGTGGAGCGGCCGGCTTGCATCCGCGATGCGCGAGGTCCGCGGCATGACGGCCGAAGCGTGCGTGGAGCGGGAGCTTGGCATCCTGGGCGTGCCGCGGTCGGAATGGAAGGCGTTCGTGACCGAGTCGCTCCTCGCGCTGCGTGGCTGGGCCGGGATGATCCGGCAGTTCGAGGAGCGGCCCGACCGCGCCCCGGTGGAGGCGGTGCCGGCACGGCTGGCCGACTTTCTCGCGCTGCGGCTGGTCTGTGATCGCGTGGCGACGGAGAAGGTCGCCCGGTGGATGGGCCATCGGACCAACGGCGATGGCCCGGGCCTGGAGGGATTTCGCAACGAACTTCGGGAACGCCATCCGACCCGCCGCGGACCGGGCACCCTTGCCCGCGCGTTTCGTCTGCACCAGGTGGCCCAACTCGTCGGGCTCGCTGCCGGTGATATCCGTGCTCTCGATGAAAACGAGATCCTCCGGCTGGAGTCGGAGATCGCGTCGTTCGATGCGACCACCCGTCGCCGGCTCTTCCACCTCGCCTACGAGCGGCGGCACCGCATCGAGATTCTCGACGCACTGGCTGCCAACGGCGCCGCGGCGTTCCCGCCTTCCGCCGTGGCCCCGGCGCGGCCGGCGGTGCAGTGGGTCGTGTGCATCGATGAACGGTGCGAATCGTTCCGCCGTCACCTCGAGGAACTCGGCGCCGCGCACGAGACGTTCGGCACCGCCGGCTTCTTCGGCGTGCCGATGTACTACCGCGGTCTGGACGACTGGCATGCCTCGCCGTTGTGCCCGATCGTGATGCGTCCCAAGCATACGGTGCTCGAACTGCCGCTGGAGGACGCCGCCGACCTGCACGCCTTCCGCCGCTCGGTGCGGCGTCGCATGGGGCAACTGTCGGGAAGCCTCGCGGCGGGAAGCCGCACCGTGCTGCGGGGCGGCATCTTCACGCCCGTCATCGGCGCCCTGGCGGCCGTGCCGCTGGTGGCCCGCGTCGCCTTCCCGAGGCTCGCGTCCCGCATCGGACAGTCGGCGACGGCGCTTGGCCGCCGACGGATCGGCACGCGGCTGGCGCTCGAGCGACATGATGCCGCGGGGTCGGTCGCCGGCACACAGGCCGGGTTCGACGTCGATGAAATGGTGGCCTCCGTCCGCCGGGTGCTCGAGGACATCGGCCTGACATCGGGATTCGCGCGGCTCGTGGCGATCCTCGGGCACGGCTCTTCCAGCCGCAACAACCCGCACGAGAGCGCCTACGACTGCGGCACCTGCGGCGGCGGTCGCGGCGGCCCCAACGCCCGGGCCTTCGCGATGATGGCCAATGATCCGAGGGTCCGGGAGCGGCTCGCAAGCGGCGGGCTCGTCATCCCGGCCGACACCTGGTTCATCGGCGGGATGCTCGACACCTGCGCCAGCCTGCTCACCTGGCACGATCTCGATCTCGTTCCCGCGGATCACTCAGCCGACGTCACCGCGCTGCTCGAGGCGGGTGAGCGGGTCGCGACGGCCGACGCGCACGAGCGGTGCAGGCGATTCGAGACGGCGCCCCGCAGCATGACGGCCGTCGAGGCCCGGGCGCATGTCGAGGCCCGCAGCGTCGATCTCGCGCAGGTGCGGCCTGAACTGGGCCATGCCACCAACGCGGTCTGCATCGTCGGCCGGCGGCATCGGACCCGCGGGCTCTTCCTCGATCGACGCTCGTTCCTGGTTTCCTACGACCCCACATCCGACGCCGATGGCACGATTCTCGCGAGGACGCTCGCGGCGGTCGGCCCCGTGGGAGCAGGGATCAATCTCGAATACTACTTCTCGCTCGTGGATCGGCTCGGCTACGGCGCCGGCACGAAACTGCCGCACAACATCACCGGCCTCATCGGCGTGATGGACGGCCATGGCAGCGACCTGCGGACCGGGTTGCCCTGGCAGATGGTCGAGATCCACGAGCCCGTGCGGCTGCTCGTGGTGATCGAGGCCGATCCCGACACCATCCTGAAGGCGGCCGAGAGCCTTCCGGCGGTGAAGCGGATGGTCGTCAATCGATGGATCCAACTCGTCTCGTGGCATCCCGTGACGGGGGCCCTCGCCGTGTTCGAGCGGGGAACGTTCGTGCCGTATGTGCCCGAGCGTCGCGACCTGCCTGTCGTCGATCGATCCATCCTCTGGTATGCGGGGCACCGCGACCACCTTCCGCCCGCACGCGTCCTCGCGGCGGCGGCGGCGCCGTGGCGAACCGGCCCGGGAGATCCGGCATGACATCCCACGACGTCGTCCACTGGCTCGTCATCCTTCAGTTCGCGGCGCCCGCGGCATCGCTCGTGGGCATCGGCCTGCCCTCGCTGCTCGGGTGGCCGCCGTCGGAGCGATTCACGAGGCGGACCGTGGGCATCGGCTTCGCGATCGGCTTCATATCCGGCCTGTCGATGCTCGGGCTGCTCGCCGTGTGGGGCTTCACCCCGGAGGTGGTGCATGTCGGCACGTGGTTCGCCGTGGGGCATCACGAGGCGACGGTGAACCTCGTGGCCGACGCGCTATCGGTGCCCTATGTCTGTTTCTCGACCGGCCTCTGCTGGCTCGTGAGCCGCTTCGCGGGCGCCTACATGCACCGCGAGCCCGGGTTCGTGCGATTCTTCGTGCTGCTGGCCCTCTTCGGCACCGGGATGAATCTGACGGTGCTGGCCGACAGCATCGACGTGCTCTTCGCGGGATGGGAGTGCGTGGGCCTCTCGTCGGCGCTGCTGATCGGTTTTTTTCTGGAGCGAACCAACGCCATCCGCGCGGCCATGCGGGCCTATGTCACCTACCGCATCTGTGACGTCGGCCTTCTCGCCGCGAGCGTCGTGGTGCACCGGGCCGTCGGGTCGGGCGACTTCGATCGACTCTTCACGCCCGGCTGGCCACATGCCAACTGCCTCGTTCCCGCGAGCGTGGCCACCGTCGTATCGCTGCTGGTCGTCTTTGCCGCCATGGGGAAGACCGCCCAGGTACCGTTTTCCGGCTGGCTGCCCCGGGCGATGGAGGGCCCCACGCCCTCGAGCGCAATCTTCTACGGCGCCTTGTCGATCCATGCCGGTGCCTATGTGCTGCTTCGATGCGGCCCGCTGCTCGATGCGTCTCCCGCAGCGCGGATATGCCTGATCGTCATCGGCGTCGGCTCGGCGGCCCATGCCAGCGTCGTCGGCCGAGTCCAGACCGATCTCAAGAGCACGCTCGCCTATGCGTCGATGGCGCAGGCGTCGCTGATCCTGGTGGAGATCGGCCTGGGGTGGCGGGTGATCCCGCTGATTCATGTCATCGGTCATGCGATCCTTCGGAGCCTCCAGATTCTTAGGTCGCCATCGGCGCTCCACGATCGCCACGAACTGGAGGCGGCGATCGGCGGCCACCCGGAGATCGGCGGTGGTTGGCTTTTGGCGCGACTGCCGCAGGGCATGCAGGCCGCCCTCTACAGGATCGCGTTGGAGCGGGGCTACGAAGAGATGGCGGTGGGGCGGCTGGTCGTCGCGCCGACGATCCGGCTGCTCGAACGGGCTGCGGCGATCGAGGCCCGGTGGGTGGCGTGGCTGGCCGGTGAGCATGGAGGATCCCGACGATGATGCCCGTCAGCCTCCCCGACATGATGCTCGCAGCCGCCGGCGCCGCCGTCGCGGTGCCGGCCGTCGCGTCGGGAGCGGCGCTCGTGGCCATGCCCGAACGCCATCTGCGGCGGCTCGGCGTGGCCGCCACGGGGGCGTCGCTCGTCGCGAGCGTGGTGGTCATGCTCCTGTGGGCCTTCTCCGACGGCACCACGATCGCCCGCGGGGATCGTCTCGGGGGCGGCTCGATCGTTCATGTCGATGGACTCACGGCGATCCTACTCCCCTACGCATCGTTGATCGCGATGGCGGTGATCCTCGTGCGCCCGCGGCTGTCGATCGACCCGCGATCGATGGCCCGCAAGCTCTTTGGCTTCGCCGCCACGCTCGGGATCTTCCTGACGTCCCATCCGGTGGCGCTCGTCGTCATGTGGGCCCTCACGGCAATGCTCACGTGGGCATCGGTCCGAGCGACGCCGGGCGGGCGCGGCTCCGCGCGGGTGTTCGCGATTGCCATGGGCTCCTCGCTTGTGGCCATGGCCCTCGGCACGGCGATGCTGGTCGCCGACCCGCCCTGGGGGCGTGCCGGCGGATTCGTCGGCGAGTCAGGGGCATGGCTCGTGGCGGTGGCCGTCATGATCCGTAAGGGCATCGTGCCGTTTCATTCCTGGTATCCCTCCCTCTTTTCCGGTGCCCCGATGTCCACGGCCCTCGCGGCCACGATGCCGCAGGTGGCCGCCTACACGGCCGTGCGACTGCTGGTGGGCCATGCCGACGGTGTCGGCCGCGAACTGGTGCTCCTGTCGAACCTCGCGCTGGTGACGGCGGTCTACGGTGCGGCGCTGGCGGTGGTGCAGCGCGACCTCCGCGGCTTCATCGGCATGCTGGCCATGAGCCAGTCGGCCCTGACCCTCGCGGGCCTCGCGGGAACCATGCCGATGGAGCTCACCGGGGCGCTCTGTGTCTGGATTTCGAGCGGTGTGGCGCTCACCGGTATCGGGCTCGTCTCCTGGGCGCTCGAGAGCCGGGCGGGAGCGATCGCGATCGACCGGCCGCAGGGCCGCTTCTGGGATGCGCCCGCGCTCGCTGCGTTCTTCCTGCTCTTTGGGCTGGCTGCGATCGGCGTGCCGGGCACGCTCTCCTTCGTGGCCGACGACCTGATCGTGTCGGGGGCGCTCGATGAGCGGCTCGGCGCGGGCTTGCTCGTCATCGCGGCGACGGTGCTCTCCGCGGTGGCCGTGATGCGTGCGTGGTTCGAGGTCTTCGGCGGACCGACAGCCCCCGACGGCCCGCGGCATGCGATCCTGCCACGCGAGCGGGTCGCCCTGGCAACACTGCTGGTCGTCCTTTTCGGGCTCGGGCTCTGGCCCGGGCCGCTGGTGAACGCTCTTGACCGGGCAGCCGAACGGCTGCTCGCCCCTCTTGCCCCCTCTGTCGAAAAAGCGAGGTCCCCATGCTGAATGCCCTGTGTGCTCCCCTGCTTGTTGCCACGCCGCCAGTTCTTCTGGCGATCGCTTCGAGCGACCAGATCAGCCGTATCCTCGACTCGCTCGAGCGGAACCTGCTGACGCCGATCCCGCTGTGCTTCGTGCTCGGGATCATCTGCACGCGGATTCACGGCGGCATCAAGATTCCGAAGGAGCTATATCTGTCGATCGCGATTTTTCTCCTCATGTCGATCGGGTTCGTGGGAGGCCATGAACTGGCCCATGAATACCAGCAGCACGGGGTGAGCACGATCTGGAAGCCGGCGCTCGCCACGCTCTTCCTCGGCTGCCTCACGCCGATCACATCGTTTCTGGTGCTCCGCGGCCTGGGGCGACTCTCGATCGCCGACTCGGCCGGCATCGCGGCCCACTACGGCAGCACGTCGGCCGTGACGTATGCCGTCGCCAACTCCTTCGTCGAGCAGACCCAGCATCCCGCCAACAGCTTTCTGCCGACGCTCGTCACGCTCTTGGAGTGCCCGGGCATCGCGATCGCCTTGGTGCTCGGCGCCGCCCTCATGGCCCGCGAGCGGGCCGCGAAGGGGGGCGGTGGGAAGGCGCGAGAAGGCAAACTCTGGGAGGCGCTCTACGAGGTGATGACCGGGCAGTCGATCATGCTCATGGCGGGCCTGCTCGTCATCGGCTTCATCTCCACGATGTTCATGAGCGAGCAATCGTTTCAGCCCTTTTACGACTTCTTCCAGAGCAAGGGCATGCTCTTCCGCGGCGCCCTGTGCATCTTTCTCCTGGAGATGGGGCTGGTGGCCGGCGAGCGGCTCGGCGACCTGCTCAAGGTGGGGCCATTCCTGATCGCCTTCGGCATCGGCATCGCCCTGGTGCATGGGTTCCTGGGGGCGTATTTCGGCCACCTCGCCGGCCTCAATCTCGGCGGCTGCACGGTGCTCGCCGCGATCGTGGCCAGCGCCTCCTACATCGCCGCCCCGCCCGCGGTGCGGCTCACGCTGCCGGAGGCGAATCCCACGCTCTCCATCACGGCCGCCCTGGCCATCACCTTCCCGTTCAACATCGCCTTCGGCATCCCGATCTATTATGAAATGGCGAAGTGGCTGGGCGCCACCTGAGCGTCGGGGTCGCGATACCGTAAAGCATCATCACACCCAAGGAGAACTCGTTCCATGCAACTCTATCCCATGAAGCTCGTGACGGTCGTCGGCGAGTCCGTGATCATGAACGACATCGCCGAGGAGGGCATGAAGCTCGGCGCCACCGGATTCACCCTGACCGACACCGCCGGGGAGGGCTCGCGCAGTACCCGCAACGTGATCGTCACCAGCGGCGCACAGACCCAGAAGGTCGAGTTCGTCGTTCCCATGGATGTGGCCGAGAAAATCCTGAAGCATGTCTCGCACGCCTACTTCGAGCACTACGCCTGCATTGCGTGGCTCTCGGACGTGCAGGTCGTGCGGGGCCAGCAGTACCTGAAGACGTAGTGTCGATCGCGTCGAACCGCCGCGGGGTCAATCGATCCATCCGCGGCGATCGAGCCACCGCGTGACTCCGTGCACGACGGCCCCGTAGGCGGCCGCCGTCGCCACGAGCAGGATCCAGAAGCTGCCGGGCAGCGGCACGAATCCCAGCAGCGGCGCGACGGGCGACTCGGGCAGCCAGATGCCCGTCATCACGACGGCCGCGGTCGCGGCGGTGAGGGCGAGGCTCGCGTGGCTCTCCAGGAAGGGGATGCGGCTGGTGCGGATCACGTGGATGACGAGCGTCTGTGTGACGAGTGACTCGACGAACCACGCGGTGTGGAAGAGCGGCGCCCGGGCCGGGTCGGTGCAGCCGAAGAGGGTCAGCAGGATCACGAACGTGGTGAGGTCGAAGATCGAACTGCACGGGCCGACCAGGAGGATGAACCGGGCGATCCGCCGCATCGACCAGGGCCGTGGCCGGAGGATCGACTCCTCGTCCACCGTGTCGCCCGGGATCGGCACCTGCGAGCAGTCGTAGAGCAGGTTGTTGGTGAGGATCTGGAGCGGGGTCATCGGCAGGTAGGGGAGGAGGCAGGAGGCGGCGAGCATGCTCAGCATGTTGCCGAAGTTCGAACTGGCCCCCATGCGGATGTATTTGACGACGTTGGTGAAGACCTTCCGCCCCTCGCGGACGCCGTCCCACAGCACCCGAAGATCCTTGTCGAGGAGGATGCAGTCGGCGCTCTCGCGGGCCAGATCGACCGCCGTATCGACCGTGAGGCCGACATCGGCCTCACGCAATGCCGGGGCGTCGTTGACGCCGTCGCCGAGAAAGCCGACCACATGCCCGCGGCTCTTGAGCAGCCGCACGACCCGTTGCTTCTGCATCGGCGTGAGCCGGACCAGGAGCGTCGCCTCCCCCGCGGCCGCCGAGAGCTCCGCATCTTCCATGCAGTCGACCTGCTCGCCCCGCAGCACCGTTCCCGAGTCGAGCCCCACGGCGGCGCAGATCGTGCGGCTCACCAGTTCCTCGTCGCCCGTCAGCACCTTCACCCTCACCCCGCCGCCGACCAGCGCGGCGATCGCGTCGCCGGCCGAATCCTTGGGCGGATCGAGAAAGGTGAGGTAGCCGCGGAGGACGAGATCCCGCTCGTCTTCCCGGCCGTAGGCCGGCTTCGCCTCGACGTCGCGGAAGGCGACCGCGAGCACGCGAAAGCCCTCCGCCGAGAGCTTCTCGCACTCCCGCACGATCGGCTCCGGCACCGCCCCGTCGATCGGATGCGTGCGGCCGTCGAGTTCGTATGCCCGGCAGCGGGAGAAGATGGCATCGGGCGCGCCCTTGCAGATCAGCCGACGCCGGTGATCGGATGCCACCACCACCGACATCAGCCGCCTCGAAAAGTCGAACGGAATCTCGTCGAGCTTCACGACGCCTTCCGGCAGGCCGGTCGCCTCGGCCTCGCCCCGATCGAGCACGGCACGGTCGAGCAGGTTCCGAAGGCCGGTCTGAAAATGGCTGTTGAGCCAGGCGAGGCGGAGCACGCCCGGATCCTCCCGCAGGGCCACGTCGCAGTGCCGCTGGAGGATGATCCGGTCCTGCGTCAGCGTGCCCGTCTTGTCGGTGCAGAGGAGATCCATCGCGCCCAGGTTTTGGATCGAATCGATGTGCTTCACGATCACCTTCCGGCCGGCCATGGCCACGGCCCCGCGTGACAGGCAGACCGCGACGATCATCGGAAGCATTTCGGGGGTGATGCCCACGGCGACGGCGAGTCCGAAGAGAAACGCCTCCCACCAGTCTCCCTTCACCAGGCCGTTGATCAGGACGACGACGGCGGTCATGACGGCGGCCAACGCGACCATCATCCACGTGAATCGCTGCATGCCGAGATCGAAGGCCGTGGGCGGCTCGGGAACCTCGAGGGTGGCGGCGACGCTGCCGAGGAAGGTCGTCCGCCCCGTTTCGAGCACCACGGCCTCCGCCGTGCCGCTGGCGACGCTCGTGCCGAGGTAGGCGATGCACGAAAGATCGAGCGGCGGCCGGGTCGGATCGTGGTCCGCGGCGGCGAATTTCTCGACGGGAAACGATTCGCCCGTGAGCACGGCCTGGGTGACGAACAGATCCTTGCAGAACAGGATCCGCACGTCGGCGGGCACCATGTCGCCCGCTGCGAGGTGGATGATGTCGCCGCGGACGATCTCGCCGATCGGAATTTCTGCAGCGGCGCCGTCGCGGACGACGGTGGCATGAATCCTGATCATGGCCCTCAGGGCGGCCGCCGCGGCATCGGCCCTGGATTCCTGGACGAACCGAAGGCCGACGCCGATCGCCATCATGCTCGCCATCAGCGACGCAGCCGCGAGGTCGCCCGAGAGGAACGACGACCCGGAGAGGATTGCCAGCAGCACCACGAGCGGATTGCCGACGGCCCGAAGGAAGAGCCCGCCACCGCCGCGCTCGTTCGGCTGCAGACGGTTCGGCCCATCGGCCGCAAGACGGCGGGCGGCTTCGTCGGCCGAGAGCCCCGTGGGCGAGGACCGCATGGCCTCGATCGCTCCGGCAGGATCGCTCGCGGCGGCAGCCGAAACGCGGCCCGACACGCGGGCGCGGAGGTAGCGGTGCAGGGGCGGCATGGGCGCGACCGTGGGAGCGGGTGGACGGCCGGCCCTGGCCGACCGATTCTACGCCCCGTGCCGGCCCGGCGAGTGTCAGGCCATGCCCCCGAGGACGGTGGCGCGGGCCACCCGGCCGACGCCGACCATGTAGGCGGCGGTTCGCGGCGCGACCTGCCGCGATGTCGAGAGCTGCCAGACCTGCTCGAATGCCTCGCCCAGGATCCGGTCGAGCTCCTGCCGCACCCGGTTGATGCCCCACTGATAGTGCTGGCGATTCTGCACCCACTCAAACCAGCTGGCCGTCACGCCGCCGGCATTGACGAGAATGTCGGGCAGCACCGTCACCCCCTTCCGCGCGAGGACGGCGTCGCCGCCCGGTGTCACCGGTGAATTGGCAGCCTCCACCAGGATCGGCGCCCGCACGGCATCGGCGTTGGCTTCCGTGATCACGCCGCCGAGCGCGGCCGGGATCAGCACGTCGCATTCGATCGCCAGCAGGTCCTCGTTGCTGATCCGGTCGCCGCCGGTGAACCCGTCGAGCCGGCCTCCATGCTCCCGCGCATGCCGCAGCGCCGCGAGCACGTCGATGCCCTCGGCGCGATGGTAGCCCCCTCCCGCGTCGCTCAGCGCCACGATCCGGCATTCGGCGTCGCGAAGGAACTTGGCCGTGTGGGTGCCGACGTTGCCGAAGCCCTGGATGGCGACGGTCGTGCCCGGGATCTTTCGACCGAGGCGGCTGAGCAGTTTGAGCGTGAGGAGGCCGACGCCCCGTCCGGTCGCCTCCTCGCGGCCCGGAAGCCCGTGATACTCGACCGGCTTGCCGGTCACG
>JBJTDB010000187.1:0-31005 GCA_046092145.1 Planctomycetia bacterium
GAGCGAAACCCTTGTCTCTAGTTGCCAGCGGGTAAAGCCGGGGACTCTAGAGAGACCGCCGGCGTTAAGCCGGAGGAAGGTGGGGATGACGTCAAGTCCTCATGGCCCTTATGACTAGGGCTGCACACGTCCTACAATGGATCGCACAAAGGGATGCAATGCCGCGAGGCCGAGCAAATCCCAAAAAACGATCCCTAGTTCGGATTGCAGGCTGCAACTCGCCTGCATGAAGCTGGAATCGCTAGTAATCGCGGGTCAGCATACCGCGGTGAATGTGTTCCTGAGCCTTGTACACACCGCCCGTCAAGCCACGAAAGTGGGGGGCATCCGAAGCCGCTGAGGGAACCGCAAGGACCCAGGCGTCTAAGATGAACTCTGCGATTGGGACTAAGTCGTAACAAGGTAGCCGTAGGGGAACCTGCGGCTGGATCACCTCCTTTCTAAAGGAAATCGCCTCGGCAGGCCTTCGGGCATCGCCGAGGCAACCGGCAGGGTGACCGCCGGGCCGTTCGAAAGAACGGACCGTCGCGAGGTCTGTCGGTCTGAAAATTGTGGAGATGATCGCGCTTCCGCCCTAGCCGAAAGGCAAGGGCGGGAGATGCCGCCGAAAGAGATCCGCCGCCTGGAGCAATCCACGGTGGCAGAACTGCGGAATCCAATGATCATGTGACCCGCCTGGGCTCGGCCGAGCCCAGGCGGGTTTTTTTTGTGCCACGTCCGGGTACCATACCGCCATGACCGACATGCATCCCGCAAAGCAATCGATTTCTGGAGTCGTGCCTCCCTCCGTAGCCGAGGCGACGGTGATGACCGTCTGGCCGTCGGTCGGGTCCACATCGTGTGGGCAGTGGCTGGGGCGACTCTACCGGATCAAATCCGGTATCGGGCCGCTGTCGATCGGTCGGATGGCCCTGCTGATGACGATTCCGCTGGGGCTTGCGATGTATTTCTCGCTGCGGATGCCGTGGTCCATCCGGAGGTACCGGCTTACGAACCGTCGGGTGTCGATCGAGCGGGGAATCTCTCCGAATGTCGAACAATACGTCGATCTCGACCGGTTCGACGCGATCGACCTTGTCGTTCGCGCGGGGCAGGAGTGGTATGACTGTGGCGACCTCGTGTTTCGCCGGGGGCAGATCGAGACGCTGCGGCTTCCTGGTGTCACCCGCGCCGAGCCATTTCGTCAGGCCTGCCTGAAGGTGAGACAGGCCTATGTGAGCGTGGCCCAACACCAGCCCGAGGCCGTCGGGGCCTGAGCCCGGCGTTGTCTTCCGGAGCGGGTTAGCCGCCCGGGGTGACCGGCCGCGCTTCAAACGATCCCGTTTCCAGGAAAGCCGCGATCAGGTCGGCGGCATCCTGACGGAAGAGCAGGCTCGAGTGCAGGCATGGGAGCGTGACGTGCTCATGCGGGACATCGAGCCGCGTCGCATCGATGGCGACGAGAGCATCCCGTTCGGCGGCAATGATCCCGACATCGATTCCCTGCGGTTCCGGGATCGTGTTCACCAGGCTGCCGGCATGGGTGGTCAGTTCGGCCACCGGTCTGAGCACCCGTCCGAATACGCCGGCGGTGGCGGTGGCGACGAATGATCCGCGGTTGGGTGGGGCGAGCATGACGAACCGGCCCAGTTTGGCCGGCCGATACCGGTCGAGCGTGGCGCGTCCGATGATGCAACCCATGCTGTGGGTGACCAGGTGCACCACCCGCACCGCGGGATTTTCGTCCATCGATCGCAGGACGGAGGCCATGTCGGCCGCATGGACGGTCACGGACGTCCGCCAGCTCTCGTAGCCCCAGCATCGCGTCTGCCAGCCTCGACGGCGGAGCCTGCCGGAGAGTGGCGCGAGCATCCAGCGGTTTGCCATGAATCCGTGCGTCAGCAGAACCCACTCGCCATCTCGTCTCGGAAGCGGGGCGCGAAAGGGCATGGAATCAAGAGGCGGGCTGGGCCGCGGGTGACGCGGGCCGTCGCATCGCAGGGGCGGGGCAGCAGTCGAGCGGACAGACATCGTGACTGGCCGGCATCATGCCGACGGCCACGCGTTCTGGAAGATTCCAGGCACGCTCCGCGATCAGATCTCGAATCATGCGGACGAACTCGGGGGCCGTGCCGACCGTGGCGGCCCGGACCATCTCGATGCCACTCTCCTGGCAGAGCGCAGCGGCCTCGGTGTCGAGGTCGTACAACACTTCCATGTGGTCGGAGATGAAGCCGATCGGGGCGATGACCAGCCTTGTCGTTCCCCGTGCGCGGAGTTCCCGGATCGCGTCGCAGACGTCGGGTTCAAGCCACGGTTGCGTGGGCGGGCCGCTGCGACTTTGGTAGACGAGCCGCCACTCGGACGCCCCAGCCCGCTCCGCGACCAATCGCGATGATTCCGTGAGCTGGGAGACATAGCGAGATGATTCGGCCATCGACATCGGGATGCTGTGGGCCGTGAAGAGGACGGGCACGCCCTGGGGGCCACCGAGGCGATCGAGAGCCGATCGCACGTTTCGCGCCATCGGTTCGACAAATCCCGGGTGGTTGAAGAAGACGCGGATCTTGTCGACGACGGGCGCACGGTCGCCCAATGGCTCGAGGGCGGCGGCGATGTTCTCGCGGTATTGCCGGCAGCCGGAGTAGCAGCTGAATCCGCTCGTAACGAAGGCGATCGCTCGTTTCACGCCGGCGTCTGCCATCTCGCGGAGCGTGTCGGTCAGAAGCGGGTGCCAGTTGCGATTGCCCCAAAAGACCGGGATCCGCGGGCCGATGGCGGCAAGTTCGGCGCGAAGTGCTGCAAGAAGACCACGATTTTGATCGTTGATCGGGCTTTTGCCGCCGAAATGGTGATAGTGCTCGGCCACTTCGAGCATCCGTTCCCGCGGCACGTTGCGGCCGCGAAGAACGTTTTCCAGGAACGGAATGACGTCGTCCGGACCATCCGGTCCACCGAAGGACACCAGAAGCACGGCATCGTACGCCGAAGGCCGCGACGGGTCTTGGTCGAGTTGAGGCATCAGGGTGGGCAAGTCGTGGGCGCGGCAGAAAGAGGAGATGACCCCACGGGGATTCGAACCCCGGTTACCGCCGTGAAAGGGCGATGTCCTAGGCCTCTAGACGATGGGGCCATGACGCATGCCGGTCTGAACCGGCTCGCGACCATGAACGTGTACGATTCAAAGATACCCCTTCGGCGATGTGTGCGAAAGGGTTACGGTGCGTGCTCGGACGCCTTGGCATCGATCGACTCGGCCGAAACGTCGGGCTCCAGAGACGCAGACGATGCATCGACCGGCTCTCCCCTCGCGATGGCCTCGAAGACTTCCCGACGATGGACCGGCACCTCTTTGGGCGCCTCCACGCCGAGTCGCACCTTGTCACCACGGATTTCGACCACCACGATCGTGATGTCGTTGTTGATGACGATGCTTTCGTCTTTTTTTCGCGAGAGAACCAGCATCCGACCGTCCCTGGACCGTCCTGGAAGAGCCATCCGTTGCGAGCCCCGTTGCGTCGATCGACCGTAGGGGCTGTGCGGAAACTCATGAAGTATAAGGAATCTCGATACACGGTCAAGCATCCGCAGGGCTGAAAAGGGGATAGAAAACGGATGAAAAAGAGGCTTTTTGGCGGTTGAAGACTTTTTTCAACGGCGAACACAGGCAGTTCTCCGAGTGCGGTGGGATGTGGACAGCCTTTCGGAGAGCCATGGGAAACAGTCGAGACTTGTTGCCTTTCCGGGCTCCCCTATACTCTCGCCGGACCGTGTGAAAGCCCGTATGCGCCGCGGCACGTGGTGCCTTGACGCAGTCGAGCCAGCGGCAATGGCAGAGCGACGAGACGATATGAGCGGGAGTGAGGATGTCGGAATGAGGACGCCGGAATGAAGGCTTGGTTCCGCAATCTTTTCTCTGCAATCGGCACCGTTCTTGACGGAATGCGGGTGACGTTTCGCGTCTTCAGGAACACCTACGATCAAAATCGTCGGACGTTCACGGAGCACTTCGAGTATCCCGAACTGCCCGCCCCGGTCGCCGCACGCTATCGCGGCTTTCATCGCTATGACCTGACGACGTGCATCGCCTGCGATCAGTGCTCCAAGGCCTGTCCGGTCGATTGCATCTACATCGGCAAGGAACGGGTCGAGAACGGCAAAGGCTTTCGCGTCAGCGGCTTCACGATCGACTACTCGAAATGCATGTTCTGCGCCCTGTGCGTCGAGCCCTGCCCGGTCGATTGCATCTTCATGGGATCGACGCTCGACCTTTCCTGTTACAGCCGCGACGGAACGATCGTCGATTTTTCCAGGCTGCCGGTCGAAGTGGCGTGGGGTCGCTCCACGCTGAATCCCACGGCGATCGCGGCGTCGAAGGTGATCGTCGAACCGGTCCACGGCGGTCCGAACCAGTAGCGATCCGGCCACTCCTTTCCCGAGCCATTCCATGACCGACCCTGTGCTGATCGCCGGATACGTCGCCCTCTTCGTGGCGATTGGCGGCGCATTTCTTGCCGTCAATCTGCTCGTCGGGTGGCTTGTTCGGCCGCGGCTGCCGAACACCGAGAAACTCGAGGTCTACGAGTGCGGTGAGCCGGCGATCGGATCGAGTTTCGTGCAGTTCGACCTTCGGTTCTACGTGGTCGCTCTGCTGTTCATCATCTTCGACGTGGAGGTGGCCCTCTTTTTTCCCTGGGCGACGGTGTTCGGCAAGGCGACGCAACTGGCCGATCCCGCCCTCGTGAGCGTGTCCTCGGATGGAGCGTCGCTCACGCCGGCAGCAGCCGGCGTCTTTCGGGAACTGGGGATTCGGTCTCCGGCTATTCCCGATCTCCAGCCCACGCGAGACGAGGCGCTCGCCGTCGAGCAGTCGCGAGGCGAAACGCCCGCGGCGCAGGCCATCGGCCAGTGGGCCGTTGCCAAGACCGGCAGGCAGTTGGCGATCACGGCGGTCATCGACATGGTTGTCTTTTTCGCCGTCCTGCTGACCGGCTTCGCGTATGTCTGGTTTCGAGGTGACCTCGATTGGGTTCGGGCCGTTTCGGCCTCGCGGGCCGGTCCGGTCGTTGCTGGCATCGGCAGGGAGGTTGCATGACGACGGCGCGTGGTCCGGCATTTCTGGAGCAACTCGAGGCGGCCGTTCCCGGCGGCGTGGCCGGCCGCACCCTCGATGTGGTTGATCCGTGGATCGAAGTGGCTCCGGAGCGGCTCGCGGAGGTGTGTCGCTGGCTCAAGGATGCGAGCCCCGTCCGTTTTGATTCGCTGCAATGCATCACGGCCGTCGACTGGTTCGAGCCCGATCCCAAGAAGGCGGCCAAGGTTTCCTGGCAGCCTCGGACCGAGCTGGTCTATCACCTCTGGAGCACTGCCTCGCGGGCCAGTCTCGTGGTCAAGGTCAATCTGCC
Source organism: Planctomycetia bacterium (assembly GCA_046092145.1). Taxonomy (GTDB): domain Bacteria; phylum Planctomycetota; class Planctomycetia; order Pirellulales; family UBA1268; genus CACORA01. The sequence continues at coordinate 5,385 of JBJTDB010000187.1, forward strand.
TCGATGGAAGGGTGACGTGGCGGGGCAATTGCCCGAGATCTCGAGCGTCACCGGTGTCTGGCGTGGAGCCGACTGGCACGAACGCGAGGTCTACGACCTCTCCGGCGTCTGGTTTAACGGCCACCCCGATCTGCGTCGGATTCTCTGCCCGGAGGATTGGGAAGGCCATCCGCTCCGCAAGGATTACGAGATGCCGTTTGAGTACCACGGCATTCGGGGGAGGTGAACATGGCACAACTCATCGGCGACGATCCCCGGATCATCGAGTTCGACGTTCGCACCGACGAGATGCTCGTCAACATGGGGCCCCAGCATCCGAGCACCCACGGCGTGCTCCGCCTCGTGCTCCGTACCGACGGCGAGGTGGTGTCGGAACTCGAGCCCCACATCGGCTACCTCCATCGCTGTGCCGAAAAAATCGGTGAAAACGTCTCGGCCCGCCAATGGATTCCCTACACCGACCGCATGGACTATCTGGCGGCGATGAACATGAATCTCGGCTGGTCGCTGGCCGTCGAGAAGCGCATGAAGTACGAGGTCAGCGAGCGGGCAAGGCACCTGCGGGTGCTGATCGCCGAACTCAGCCGGATCGCCAGCCATCTCGTCGGCATGGGCGCCTACGGCCTCGACCTCGGTACCTTCAGTCCCTTTCTGTACGCCTTCCGCGAGCGGGAAAAAATCCTTGACCTATTCGAGGAGGCGTGCGGCGCCCGGCTCACCTACAGCTACATCACTGTGGGAGGCCTCACCGCCGACCTGCCCCCGGGCTGGCTCCAGCGGTGCGAGGCCTTCCTCGACCAGTTCGAGCCGGTGATCCAGGAGTATCACACGCTTCTCACGACCAACGCCATTTTCGTCAAACGGACGGCGGGCATCGGTGTGCTTCCGCGGGCCATGGCGATCGACTACGGCACGTCGGGGCCGGTGCTTCGGGGCAGTGGTGTCGATCTCGATCTCCGCCGCGATGGCGAGAGCATCTACACCGCGATGTACGACGGCTATGCATTCGAAGTGGCGGTGATGAAGGACGGCCACTATCCCCGTGACCACGAGTATCCGCCGGTGCCTGGAGACGCCGTCATCGGCGACTGCTGGCACCGATTTTTCGTTCGGATGCTCGAGGTCGTGCAGTCGATGGATCTGGTGCGGCAGGCGATCGACCGCTACTCGCAGTGCAAGGGACCGCTCGGCGAACCGCTCAAGGTCTCGGAAAAGATTCCGGCGGGCGATGCGTATCTCGAAACCGAATGCCCCAAGGGCCAGATGGGGTTCTATGTCGTGAGTGACGGCTCGGCGATCCCGTGGCGGGCCCGTGCCCGGTCGAGTTCCTTCTCGAACCTGTCGGTCGTGCATGAACTGTGCCGGGGCTGCCTGATTGCCGACGTTCCGGCGATCGTGGGGAGCCTCGACATCGTGATGGGCGAGATCGATCGCTGAGTGTGACCGAACTCGTCCAGCCCGGCTCGGGGCTGCCCGTGCCCTCATGCGGACGTTCGCAGATGCCCTCCAGGCATCTGCTCTCTGCATGTACGCTGCGCTTCGCCATCCATGGCTTCGCTTGCTCCCATAGCCCGCTCGAGGGCACGGGCAACCCCGAGCCTTCCTCGATCCTCCGGCCTTACCCGAGGCTTCTGGCTATCATTGCCCCGCGACCCGGCGTAGCTGGCAAACGGAGCCATGGACGGCGGAGTGAAGCCATGTCCGAGTGAGCGGAGTCCCGGGCACCGATCCGCCAAAGCCGGATTGGTCGTGACGCATCGAACGTCCGGCAACGGGGTGAGGATAGGCAGAAGCCGGGCCGAGCAAGTTGGTTCTGGCCGCGGGATTTCCTGGGCGGCACTTGTGGTTTCGCTCGGGGTAGGGCAAACTTCGTGCGATTTTTCACGATGTCGGTTTTGACCCGGGAAACTCGCGGCGGATGGCCGAATTTCTGATCAACTCGATCGGGTTGCCCCAGTGGCTGGCCTGGACGATCTCCGCCGGTGTGGCGGCGGCGCTGATTCTCAATGTCATCGCCGGAGGGGCCCTCGTCTTCATCTGGGCCGAGCGGAAGATCGCCGCGCGAATTCAGGACCGCCTCGGGCCCACCCGCACCGGCGGACGGTTCGGATGGCTGCAGTCGCTCGCCGACGGCATCAAACTTCTCGCGAAGGAAGATCTGATGCCCGACGGTGCCGACGGGCTGCTTTTCCGCGTGGCGCCCTACGTAAGTTTCTGCGCGTCGTTCTGTGCGTTCATTGCGCTGCCATTCGCCTTTGATTTCGTCGGGCTTCGGATGAACGTGGCGGTGTTTTTCGTGATCGCCGTGCTCGGGCTCGAGGTGTTCGGCGTGATCCTCGCCGGCTACGCCTCGGCATCCAAGTGGTCGCTCTTCGGGGCGATGCGAGAAGCGGCGCAGGTGGTGAGTTATGAAGTGCCCCTGGGCATGTGCGTGGTCGTGCCGGTGATGCTTGCGGGCACCATGGATTTGGTCACGATCGCCGAGAAACAGGCGGGCTGGTTCACCAATTGGTATCTCTTCCACGATCCGTTCACGTTCGTGATTTTTTGGGTCTACGTGACCTGTGCCGTGGCGAGCGTCAACCGCGCGCCGTTCGATCTGGCCGAGGCGGAGAGCGAACTGGTGGCCGGATTTCACACCGAATATTCGGGCCTTCGGTGGAGCTACTTCTTCATGGCCGAGTACGGCTCGATGTTTCTCGTGAGCGCTCTGGCCGCCGTGCTCTTCATGGGGGGCTGGAACGGCCCGATTCCCGTGGCATCGCTCATTGGTATCAGCGAGGGCACGGGAGACACCGCCGGCTATTTCGTGCGGCTCATCGGGATGGTCAATCTGCTCGGAAAGGCAACGCTCGGCGTGCTCGTGATGATGTGGATCCGCTGGACGCTGCCGCGGCTCCGGATCGATCAGGTCATGACGACATGCCTGAAATACTGCACCCCGATCGCGGCGGTGATGTTCGCCGGGGCGATGCTTTGGCAGCTGGCCCTGCCGGGCGGCTTGATCGGCGGCCTGTCCCGCCCGGCGGCCGAAATTCGCGAAGGGTGGCTTCAGGGGCCGGGTGGTCGGGCCGCGCCAGCCGGCCGGGCAGCCGCCGGGGATGATGCGAGCCTCGTGCATGTGGAGGGGCGATGATGATGCCGTACGCCGCCTGGTGTGCATCGTGTCGTCCTGTCGGCCCGGTCGTGGCCGCGGTGAATTGGCACACCGTCTTTTTTCTCCTCTTCGCTGCCCTTGCCTGCGGCTTTGCGATCGCGGTCGTCGTCTCGGATAACGTCGTGCGGATGGCTCTGTCGCTCGTTCTCTCCCTGGCCGCGACGGCCGGCCTCTTCTTCCTCGCCGGTGCGGAGTTCGTCGGCGCCATGCAGTTGATGATCTATGTGGGCGGCACGCTCGTGCTCCTGGTTTTCGGCGTGATGCTCACCGCGCAGGCGCCGTTTGTCTCGATGGCCTCGTCGTCCGGCGACCGGATTCTGGCCGGCGTGGCGGGCGTGGCCTTGTTGGCCGTTCTCCTTCAGGCGGCATTTTCGGTCGATGCATGGAAGGGGGCTGCTTCAGGCCGCGTGGAGCAGCCGTCGGCCACGCCGCTCGGCATGGCGCTGGTCGGAATGCGGGTGGACGAGCCGCCACCGGGTTCCTCCGAGTCGGCCGTCCGCAGCGGGTATCTGCTGCCGTTCGAGATCGTGTCGGTGCATTTGCTGGTCGTGCTCGTCGGGGCGGCCTACCTCGCACGGGCCAAGCGACGGAAGACGCCGCGTGCCATCGAAGTGGCCGCGTCGGTCGAGCCGCCCGCGTCCGTGGCGGAGCACTCGTCCATCGGCCGGTCGCGGGCCTCGTCGGTGCTCGCGGGAGGTAGGTCATGAACGGTGTCGTCGCGGTGCCGCTGGTCGCGGGTCTGCTTTCCGATCCGGTGAGCGTCACCCACTACCTGGTCGTCGGTGCGATTCTCTTCGTGTCGGGCGTTGCGTGCATGGCCGTGAAGCGGAACGCCCTCGGTGTGCTCATGGGGATCGAATTGGTTCTCAATGGCGCGAATGTCAATTTCGTCGCCTTCGCGTCGCCCTACCTGCGGTCGGAGGGGTCGGTGTCGCTCGGATTGGATGGGCAGGTGATGGCCCTGTTCGTCATTCTGTTGGCTGCGGCCGAGGCCGCCGTGGCGCTGGCGATCACGCTCAACTTCTACAACAACCACTCGACCGTCGATATCGACCGGGCCGACGACCTCAAGGGATAGCCGCTCAGGCGGCAGATCCATGGACCTCTCGAACATTCCGACACTGCTGGGGCTCGCATGGCTGGCACCGCTGGTGTCGTTCATCGCGATCCTCTTCTTCGGCCCCCGGATGGGGCACCATGGAAAGAACGCCGCCTGGGTGGCGACGGCGGCAATCGTGACGTCGCTCGTCCTCTCGGTAGTGGCGGCCGGGCAGTGGTTTGGGGCCCATCCGGTCGTCGCGGTGGATCACGGCGGGCACGGAGACCATGGTGGGGGCGAGCATGCCGCCGACGGGCATGCCGGGCCATCGCACCATGAGTCCGCCGAGGCAACGGCTCTCTCCGGCGATTGGTACACGCTGTACGAGGGGGGGCGGCTGAAGCTCTCCATCGGCTGGTATGTCGATGCGCTCACGGTGCTGATGTTCGTCGTCGTCACGTTCATCGCCACCTGCATCCATGTGTATGCGTCGGGCTACATGCACGACGAGCTGCATGATGTCACGGACCACGAGGTGCGCCTCTCGACCGGCGGTCACCTCCACCGGCCGGGCCGCTTTCCGAGGTTTTTTCAGGCTCTCTCGCTGTTCTGCTTTTCGATGCTCGGGATCGTGATCGCCGGCAATCTGGCGATGGTCTTCATCTTTTGGGAGCTGGTCGGCATCTGCTCGTGGTTTTTGATCGGCTTCTACTACGAGCGGAAGACCGCCTCCACCGCGGCCAACAAGGCGTTCATCGTCAATCGTGTGGGCGACTTCGGGATGCTCATCGGTCTGATGTCCCTCTGGGGAGCGCTCGGCACGCTGCACTTCGCCGACTCTCCTTCCGGTGCCGTCGATGGAATCGCCGTCACTCGGCCTGGGCTCTTCAGCCTCGTGCGTCCGGCCTCCGACGGCCATGCCCTTCGGGTGCCCGACGGGATGGTGGCCTTCGCCGCCGCCGACGAGATTGCACGGATCCAGGCCGATCACGTCGGCCGACCGGTTGATGCCGCCGACGAGGTGGCCTCTCGCATCGACGGCTGGCGGCAGGGCGGATTCGGTCGGTGGCTGCTCTTCATCGCCGGCGTCGGCATTTTCTGCGGCTGCGTCGGGAAGAGCGCCCAGGTGCCCCTCTTCGTCTGGTTGCCCGATGCCATGGAGGGGCCCACGCCGGTGTCGGCGCTGGTTCACTCGGCGACGATGGTGGCTGCTGGCGTCTATCTCGTGGGGAGGTTCTATCCGGTGCTGACCCCCGACGTGCTTCTCGTCATCGCCTACATCGGCGGGATCACGCTCTTTGTCGCCGCGACGATCGCGTTGGTAGCCAATGACATCAAACGGGTGCTGGCCTACTCCACCGTCAGTCAACTCGGGTACATGATGCTGGCACTCGGCGTGGGCGGCTGGGTGGCAGGCCTGTTCCACCTCGTGACCCACGCCTTCTTCAAGAGTCTGCTCTTCCTGTGCTCGGGTTCCGTGATCCACGCATGCCATACGAACGACATGCGGAAGATGGGGGGGCTCGCCAAGGTGATGCCTTGGACGGCGGGCACGATGCTCGTCGGCTGCCTGGCCATCATCGGTGCGGGAATTCCCTTCGTGATCGGCCTCTCCGGCTACTACTCGAAGGATGCGATCCTGGCCCAGGCGCTCTCGTTTTCGCGGGCCAATCCGGCCCATGCGATCCTTTTTCTGGCGGTGGCCGGCGGGGCGTTCCTGACGGCTTTTTACATGTTCCGGCTTTGGTTCATGACTTTTGCCGGCCAGCCCAGGGATCATCACATCGCCGATCACGCGCATGAATCGCCTCCCGTGATGGTGTGGCCATTGGTCGCCCTCGCGGTGCTCGCCGTGATTGCGGGTTGGACGTTGCCCGGCGGGTTCGGCCTGGCGAACGTGCTCGAGCAGGCGAGGCCGGTCGGAACCGAGGCCACGACGTCGGGCGGCTTTGTCTTCGGCAGCCTCACCTATCCCGCCGAACACGAGAGCCATTCTGGAGCGATTCACGTCACTGCGACGATGACCGCATTCTCGACGGCGCTGGCGGGCGTGCTCTTGGCCGCGTCCATGTATCTCTGGAACGTAATCTCCCCGTCGCTCGTCGCGGGTATGTTTCGCCCCGTCTACACCTTTCTCGCGAAACGCTGGTATGTCGATGAAGCCTACCACGCGATCTTCGTCCTGCCCGCGATCGGGATCGCCAAAGCAGCCGCAGGGTTTGATCGCTCTGTCATCGATCGCATCATCGACGGCGTCGCCTGGTCGGCAAAACAACTCGCCGGGATTGACGCCTGGATCGACCGGACCATCGTCGATGGGCTCGTCAATGCCACCGCCAACGCCACCTGGAATACCGGCCTGCGGCTCAAGCGGCTGCAGACCGGCCGCTTGAGACAGTACGTCATGTTCATCGTCGTGGGCACCGTCGCCCTCGTCGTGCTCGCCAGCCTCGTGTTCCGCACGTCGCTGGCGGGCTGATCCCGAATCACCGACTCCTATCCCCCCGCAGCCACGAAGTCACGGATTTTCGCCATGGTTCCCACCGCCTCGCTCGCCCAGCCGTCCCTCTGGCCCATTTCGCTCATCGTCTTCCTGCCTGCTGCGGTGGCGGCCTTCCTGTCGCTTCCGATCATCCCCAAGGCCCGCGAAGAGGCGATCCGGTGGATCACGCTGGCCACGCTGGCCGTGGTGTTCGTGCTTTCGCTCTGGGTGGCCGTGCCGCAGCTCTTCGGCGAGACGGGCCCCGCCCAGTTTCAGGTGGGCCAGCCCGGGATGCAGGCGGTGGTCAAGCTGCCCTGGATCGAGGCCTTCGGCATCGAGTACCTGCTCGGAGTCGATGGCATCAGCCTTCCGCTGGTCGTCCTCACGACGTTCCTGTCGATGCTGGCCGCAGCCGCGAGTTGGCCCATCACGAAGCATGTGAAGGCCTATCACGTGCTCTTCCTGTTGCTGGTGACCGGCATGCTCGGCGTGTTCGTATCGCTCGATTTCTTCCTGTTCTACGTCTTTTGGGAGGTGATGCTGCTGCCGATGTATTTCCTCATCGGCATCTGGGGCGGCCCGCGGCGCGAATACGCGGCGATCAAGTTCTTCCTCTACACGCTGCTGGGCAGCGTGCTCATGCTCATCGCGATCCTGATGCTCTATTTCGCCAGCGACCTGCGGCTGCTCTCGCCGGAGCAGCTCACCGCGGCCCAGGTCGTCAGCCCGTCGCTCGACGCCTCGGCCCGTGACGCGGCCGTGCGGGCGATCGCATCGGCCAAGGATCCGGTGCACACGTTCAATCTGCTGGCACTCGCAGAACTCGGCCAGTCGCCGAATTCGCCCTTCGCGGCCTCCACCGTCTGGGGCGCATCGCTCGAGACTTGGGCCTTCCTTCTCCTGCTGATCGGCTTCGTCATCAAGGTGCCGGTCGTGCCGGTGCATACATGGCTTCCCGACGCACACGTCGAGGCTCCGACCCCGATTTCGATGATCCTCGCCGGTGTGTTGCTCAAGCTGGGTGGCTACGGCATCCTCCGCATCTGCTATCCGATCTGCCCCGGTGCCGGCCTGTCGCTAGCGTGGCTGGTGTGTGGCCTTGGTGTGGTGTCGATGGTCTACGGTGCGTTCGCGGCCCTCGCGCAGAAAGACTTCAAGCGGATGGTGGCCTACAGTTCGGTGAGCCACATGGGCTACGTCATGCTCGGTCTGGGGGTGTGGAGCGCCGTCGCCGGTCACCAGTACCGGTGGGATGCCTGGGCTCAGGGAGTCAACGGGGCCATGTTCCAGATGCTCGCCCACGGCTTCTCGTCGGCCGGCATGTTCTTCATGGTCGGCGTGCTGTACGACCGGGTTCACCACCGCAACCTCGACGAGTTCGGCGGCATCTTCAACAGGATGCCGGTGTATGCCGGGCTTGCCGTGGCGATCTTCTTCGCCGGCCTCGGCCTGCCGGGGCTGTGCGGCTTCATCGGCGAGGTCCTCGTCACGCTTTCCAGTTGGAACTACAGCCGCGTGCTGGCGGTCGTCTCCGCGTTCACCGTGATCCTGACCGCGGCCTACATCCTGTGGGCGATCCAGCGGGTCTACCTCGGTGCCGAGTACAAGGGGCCCCACGGCGACCACCTGACCCCGATCACCCCGAGGGAGTTGTCGATCGCCGCTCCGCTGGTGTTTCTCGCGATCCTCTTCGGCGTGGCGCCCCAGATCCTCTTCAACTATGTGACGCCGACGGTCAATCGTCAGGTTCAGACTCTCGCCGCGTGGACGCGTGACGTGCATGACGCCCCGGCTGCGACGGTGGTCGCGGAGGCAGGCAAGTGAACATCGGCTCGCTGATCACCGGCACGCTGAACGACACCATCGGGGTGTCGCTGCCCCTGTTCCGGCCTGAGTTAGTCCTTTCCACGACGATCGTGCTCCTGCTGTTGTGCCGGATGCTGCCGGTCCTGCGTCTGCTCGATTCGGCCCTCGTCGCCCTCGGTGGCGCGGCCTTCATGCTCTGGTACGGATGGCAGGATCTGCAGGCGTTGTCGGTGTCGTCATTGGCGGCCGGCGGCCGTACCGAGCTCTTCTCGGGACTGCTCGTCTACGATTCCTTCACGGCGTACGTTCGATTCCTGCTGGCCGGCTTTCTGGTCCTCTACATCGTGTTCACGAAGGTCTCGGGCATTCCCGACCGCGAGGATGGGGCCGATTTTTACTCGCTCGTGCTCGGTGCAACGCTGGGCATGTGCCTCATGGCCTCGGCGAACCATCTCCTGATGATTTTCATGGCGGTCGAGATGGCGAGCGTGCCGTCCTATGCGTTGGCCGGAGTGCTCAAGGGCCGCCGGGCGGCCTCCGAGGCCGCCATCAAGTACGCGGTCTACGGGGCCGGAGCTGCCGGCATCATGCTCTACGGCATCAGCCTTCTGGCCGGCGTGCTTGGCACCTGCCACCTGCCGAGCATGGCAGCGGGGCTGGCCCAGTTGGTGCGCGACGGGGCCGTCGGCGGCAGCCTCACGGTGCTCGTCCTCGGCGGCCTGATGCTCGCCGTGGGTCTCGCCTTCAAACTCTCGGCCGTGCCCTTCCACTTCTGGTGCCCCGACGTGTTCGAGGGGGCGGCCGCCGAGGTCGGGGCGTTTCTGTCCGTGGCCAGCAAGGCAGCGGCTGTCGCGCTCCTGGTGCGGGTCGCCCATGGCTTGGGCATGCCTGCCGGCGGCAAGGCTGCAGCCGAGCTCGTGGCCCAGTTGGAGCCCGTGCGGCATTTCAGCGTGGCGTTGATCGGGCTTTTGGCGGCGATCACCTGCACGCTTGGCAATCTCGCCGCCTATGGCCAGACCAACATGAAGCGGTTGCTCGCGTACTCCACGATCGCCCATGCCGGGTACCTCATGATGGGCGTCGCCGCGGCGGTGGCGCTCGCGGGGCCGCGGCCTGAATCGGCTCGGAACGCCGTCGGTGCCGTGGCCTTCTACCTCGGCACGTATCTCTTCATGAACCTCGCTGCGTTCGCGGTGGTCGCCATGCTGCGGAACCGCCTGCGGAGCGAGGAGATCGCCTCCTACGCCGGCCTCGTGCGATCGAGCCCCGGGATCGTCGTGGCGGCGGCCGTGGTGCTCGTGAGCCTGATCGGCCTGCCACCCCTGGCCGGATTCGTGGCCAAGTTTCTCGTCTTCTCCTCATTGGTCGAGGCTGCCTCCGTCGGTATCGACCGCCAACTGATGCTCGCGCTGCTGGTCGTGGGGGGCATCAATACGGTGATCAGCCTCTTCTACTATCTGCGGGTACTGAAGGTGATGACGTTCGATCCACCACCGGTAGATCGTCCGGGCGAGTCGTTCCCGCTCGTGTCGTTGCCGGGAGCCGTTATCACGGCGTTGGCCGTGCCGGTTGTCGTGCTGGGCATCTTCTGGTCTGGCCTCTATGCCGCGGCCCATCTTGCCGGCGCGTTTGCATCCTGACCCGCGGAGTCCGCTCCATGCCCGCCGACCCCCTTTCCAAACTCGTCGCCGTTCTCGAAACCTCTCCGGCGATGTATGTCGCCGACTCCGGCATCTGGTCGTACCCCGGCGACGAACAGCTCAAACGCGCGATTGCCGACGTCGTCAAGGATCAACGGAACCTGGCGGAACGGGGTTCGGCGATCCTGGCCGAGCGTGAGGTGACGGCACCGCAGGCCGGCTATCCACTCTCCTTCACGGCCTGGCATGACCTCGACCTTGCGTTTCTGCTGCCGAGAATCATCGAGGGCATGCGGCGGCAGATCGGTGCGATCGAGGGAATCGTCGCCGCGGGGGGAGACGACGCGGCGGCCGACGAACTGTCGAAGGATGCGATGGCGTCGACCCGCCGCCACATCGATATCCTCGAGCAGCAGGCGTCTCGGCTGCGTGCCGCCCCCGCTTCGGCCTGAGCCGCGGCCTTCCCCGCATGGCCTACTACGACAGCCACTGCCATCTCGATCCGATGCGGTATGGCGACGATCTTCCGCAGGTGCTCGCCCGCGCTCGGGCCGCCGGCGTGACGGGGATGGCCGTGATTGGCACGCGTGCGGCCGACAGCGAGGCCGCAGCCGACCTCGCGTCTCGTGAGCCGGGGCTGGTGGCTGCCGCGGGAATCCACCCCAACGACGTCGCCGAGGTCACGGGCGATGAATGGGACCGTGTCGTTCGGCTCGTCTCCTCCGGCCGGGCCCGTGCCGTGGGTGAAACCGGCCTCGATTGGTATCGCGACATCGCGCCTCGTGACCTGCAGCGGGAGTTCTTCGACCGCCACCTGCGGCTGGCGCAGGAAACGGGGCGGCCGGTGGTGATCCACACCCGCGAAAGCATCCGCGACGTGCTCGACATGCTCCACGAGGCGAAGGCCCGCGGTCCGCTCGTGGCCGTGCTCCACTCCTTCACCGGCACGGCGCCCGAGGCGGCGGAGGCCGTTGCCATGGGGTGTTACCTCGGATTCGCCGGCATGGTGACCTTTCGATCATCCGCGGAACTCCGCGAGGTGGCGCGAACGGTTCCGCTCGACCGCTTGCTCATCGAGACCGACAGCCCCTTCCTTTCGCCGGAGCCGTGTCGCGGCCGTCGCAACGAGCCTGCCAACGTCGTTCACACGGCCCGCTGTCTCGCGCTCGCCCGTGGCGAGTCGCTCGAGGTGCTGGCCGCTGCCACGACGGCCAACGCCCTCCGTGTTTTTTCCGCAGCCTGATCACTTCCCTCGCAGGAGACCCATGCCATGGTTCGCACGCCGAGCACGATGCTGCCCCTCGGGACATCCGCTCCCGACTTCAGCCTGTCCAACATCGACGGTCGCACGCTCTCCCTGGCCGACGTGGCCGGGCCCAAGGCGACGGTCGTGATGTTCATTTGCAATCACTGCCCGTTCGTGAAGCATGTCGCCGATCAACTCGCGATTCTCGGCCGCGACTTCATTCCCCGAGGCGTTGGGTTCGTCGCGATCTCGTCAAACGACGTATCGACGCACCCGGCCGATTCACCCGAGCAGATGGTGCACGAGGCCGAGGCCCGCGGCTATCCCTTCCCATATCTCTATGACGACACCCAAGAGGTGGCCAAGGCCTATCACGCCGCCTGCACGCCCGATTTCTACCTCTTCGATGCCGCCAAATCGCTCGTCTACCGTGGCCAGCTCGACGCCAGCCGCCCCGGGAACGACATCCCGGTGACGGGAAGCGATCTCCGCACGGCGATCGACGAACTGCTCGCCGGCAGAAAGCCTTCGCCCGACCAGACGCCGAGCATCGGCTGCAACATCAAGTGGAAGAAGGGCAACGAGCCTTCCTACTTCAATCCGTAGACCGCGTGGCGGTGGATTGCATGCGCCACGGGGGGCTACTGTCGCCTGCCGTCGTTGGATCGTGACGGGCCCCGGCCGGCGAGTTTGCCGATCTCCTGCGTGTCGGCCGGCTCGAGCCGAGAGGCTCGGAGATTTTCTCGCTGGATCGCCTCGTACACCTCCTGGCGGTGGACGGGGACCTCGGATGGGGCGTTGATGCCAAGGCGGACCTTGTCTCCCCGAATGTCCACGATCGTCACGACGATCGTGTCGCCGATCATGATGCTTTCATCACGTTGCCTGGAGAGTACGAGCATCGCTGGGTCCTTCCTGATCCTGTCGTGGCGCCGCCAATCCGATGGCGGCAGACACTTTGATTATGCACTCTTTTTGAGAGGTGGTCGGGCGGTTGAAAGTTCGTATTGCATCGGAAGCTCACCGCTCGCAACGACCTGACGGCCGGTACGGGCCTCGAGATTGATGACGATTGGCGCTTTCAAATTGAGGGTGAGGCCTGTGCCGCCTTGTCCGACGACAACGACGACCTGCGCCTGCCGAATGTCGGTGATCGCCAGCGGCGTCAGTTCGCTTCGCGGGATCCGCACCTGGTAGTCGGGGACGAACCGGCGGGGGCTCACGACGGCCAGCGCGATCTCGCCCCGGGTCGTGCTTTGCAGCCATCCGAGGGCATCGTTGCTGGAATCGGCCAGCAGGGCCCATTCCCGGCAATCCTCGAGCCCCGGCAATCCGCTCGGGAAGACGAGCACATCCGCTGCATCGACGTCGATGCGCCCGAATCTGGTCGTGTTGATACGCATGGCCCTGGCACTCCTTCGCCTGTCACGCACGCCGGCCGCCCCTTGGGGCGGAAGGTACCGGCCGAACTCCCGTTCGTACAAGAATGATCGGCCGGCGTGGGGCTTCGCGGAGAGAAAAAAGGCTTGGAGAAACGGGAAGGGTGCGGAAGCGGCTGCCGCGCAGGGGGGCTGCGACGGTGGTGACGATTTTTCGGTCACGACGCGCCGCCAGGAGGCGGGCGAGTCACTGCCACATCGGCTGGGCTCGCCACGCGGCCAACGGAGCGAGGATCAGCAGCGGCACCCAGGCGCCGATTGACGGACTGAAAAAACTGCCGGTGACCAACGCGTGGCTTCCGAGCACCGTCAGGAAAAAGACCACCGTCATCGCCACGCACAGCCCCACCGCCACGAAGATGCCGCGGCGATTGGGGCCGACGACCAGTGGAATCCCGAGGAGCGCGAGCGACATATCGAGCAGTGGGGCGACGAAACGGGAGTGGACCCGGAGCGGGATTTCGGGCCCGACGCCGAGGCTCACGTTGGCGATCGCCCCCACCAGTTCGACGGTTGAGGAATACTGACTCCAGTTGGCCGAGCCGATCAGCTGCTCGAAGGTGACGTCGCTGAGAACGAAGCACTGACGCGGCTCGAGCCAGGGCGCGGCAGCCCGGGTGAGGATGAGGGCCGGATCGCCAGCCTCGATGCGATCGATGTCTGCAGGTTCACGGATGCCAGAGAGTAGGTAGCCTGCCGGCCGTTCGCCGTCGGCCGGCATCCATCGCATCTCGGCGGCGTCGATCTGCGGGCCGTAGTGGGCGAGGGTTGGCGGGAGCAGAAGGCTCGGATTCACGACCTTCTCGTCGGCCATGACGGCGAAGCGGCCGCGGAAGAGAATCTCCGTGCGATGATCGTAGCGGGCCTCGAAGGGCACTTCGGACTCACCCCTGAGGTTTTGGGCGTTCCGGGAAAAATGATGGCGGATCGCGGGGAGCACCATTTCACGGTTGGCGGCTGCGGCAAGGCTGACCACCGCGGCGAACACGATGGCAGGACGGGCGATCCGCCAGCGGGTGATGCCGGCCGCCAGGAGCGCCGTCAGTTCGTTGTGTCGCTCCAGCCACGACAACGCGAACATCGCGCTGGCCAGGGCGATGACCGGGCTGGTGGCATCGAAGAACGAAATCAGTCGGTAGCCATAGTAGGCCCCCAGCACCCGTGCCAGCCCGCCGCTCTTCTCGGCATGGGAGATGAATTCCTCGATGTTCGTGAAGGCATCGACCACGAACGTCAGCCCGGCCAGGCTGATGAAAACGATGACGAACGCGTGCAGCTGCGCACGGGTGATGTAGCGGTCGATGAGCATGAGCGCTTGACTCGCCGGACCAGAGACGGACGATGATCGGCGGAAGTGGCGGAAAATAGGAGCCTTCCGGAACGCGGTCAATCCGATTCATCGCCCCCTTTTCAGTACGTTCCCATGACATTGACTCAGGTCTTGTACCGCCGCGGGGCGCCATGGCTCGAAGGAGGGCTCGACCTGCTCTTTCCCCCCCGGTGCGCCCTCTGCCGGGATGACCTGCGTCAGACGTTCCCAGACGCCGCGGATGGCCGCCCGAGAGTTCTGCTGTGCCAGCTATGCCGTCGGTCCCTTACGGCAGACGTGACCCGATGCCCGACCTGTGGGGATCGGGCCGTGGCGGGAGAAACCTGCCGAGGCTGCCGAAGTCCCCGGCACGGATGCGACGGCATGGTCGTTCTTGGAGGCTATGCCGATCAGATGCGGACCGCCGTGCTGCGGTGCAAGCGGCCGGCCGGCGAGACCCTCGCCGACACGCTGGCAGCCTTGCTCATCGATCGTCATGGGGCGGTGCTGTCGGCCTGGGGGATCGATCTGATCGTGCCCGTGCCGATGCACTGGCGGCGGCGGCTGGTTCGAGGAACCAGTGCGGCGCAGTCGCTGGCGGTCGGCATCGCCTCGCGGTTGCGGGCCCCCTGCCGGGCGAGCCTGAGCCGAGTGGTGGCCACGCGCATGCAGAACGAGCTGCCTCCCTGCGATCGTCCTGCGAACGTGGCCGACGCCTTTCGGGCGCGGGCCGCCGTTGTTGGGAGAACGGTGCTGCTCGTGGATGATGTCTGCACGACCGGGGCGACGCTCGCTGCATGCAGCCGGGTGGTTGCGGCCGCCGGGGCCCGACGGATCTACGCGGCCGTCGCGGCGAGGGCCGATGGATCCGCGGATCTCGACGAGGGCCTCCATGAACACGCCGGAAAGGAGTGAGATCGCCATGCCGCCTCTTCGCATCGGGACACGGGCCAGTGCGCTCGCCCGCACCCAGACGCAGTCGTTTGCCGATCAGCTCGCCGCGACGGGCGCTGCGGTTCGAATCGAATTGATCGAGACCAGTGGTGATCGACGAACGGATGTCCCGATCGAGGGGATCGGCGGAGACGGCGTGTTCGTCCGCGAATTGGAGCGGGCATTGCTCGAGCGTCGGATCGACATCGCCGTCCACAGCATGAAGGATCTCCCGACCTCCGACACCGCCGGGCTCGCGATTCCGTGCGCTCCCGTCCGGGCCACGCCCTTCGACGCCTACGTGGGACGGGTGGCCCCGACGATCGGGGCGCTGCCGCCGGGAGCCGTCATCGGGACGTCGAGCGTCAGGCGGATCGCCCAGCTGAAGGCCTTTCGACAGGACCTCGTGGTGAGGCCGATCCGTGGGAACGTCGATACACGGCTTCGGAAGCTCGATGCCGGCGAGTATGACGGCCTGATCCTCGCTGGGGCCGGACTCGAGCGGCTCGGCCTTGCGGGGCGGATCACCGAACTCCTCGAGCCACCGTTGTTTTGGCCCGCCATCGCCCAGGGGGCTCTGGCGATCCAGGTTCGCGCCGACGATGAGCATGCGCGAAAGGCGATCGAGCCGATCTCCGACATCGCCACGCTGCAGGCCGTGCGGGCCGAGCGAGCGTGCCTGGCGGCGCTGGCCGGGGGGTGTTTGGCGCCGATTGCCGGCTGGGCTCGCCACGACCCATCGGGCCGACTCCTGCTCGATGCCTGCGTGTTCGAGGACTTGGGAAACGTCGTGGAAAGGCTCCACGGATCGGCCGCCGCGGAGCGGCAGGATGAATCTCCGGAGTCTCTTGGCACGAGGGTGGCCGAATGGCTGCTGAACCATGGGGCGGGAGCCATGCTTGCCCGCAATCGGGAGCGGGCCGGGAGCGGAAAGCCAGATGTCCAGCGGGATACGAGGCCCGGGACCTGAAGAGTGGGCGTGGAACCACTCCCGCGGGTGGTGGGTAGAAGATGGCGAGGGCAGTACAACGAAATAACCGGTTTCTTCGTGACTCAGTCCGGAACGGCCGGCTCGATCAAGTCGTTCGCCGGCGTCGCGGGCCTGTTGATTCAACATTTTTGAAATGATACAGTTCCCTCACGTCGGGGGAGTCGTGGCCACGAACGGATTGTGGCGGCGCTCCTCATCGCGACGGAGCGGGTGATACCAAAAGAAGTGCAGAGAAAAGCCATGGCAGTCAAGGTTGTGATCGCAGACGACCACGAGGTCGTTCGCCGCGGGCTGGTGAGCCTGCTGACAGGGTTAGAAGTGAAGATCGTCGGTGAGGCGGCCAGCGGCGACGAGGCGATCAAGCTGACCCGTAAGCTCAAGCCCGACGTCGTGCTCCTGGATATCCGGATGCCTGGCAAGGACGGACTGGCAGCCCTCGAAAAGATCCGGGCCGACATGCCCGGCGTGAGGGTCGTCATGCTCTCGACGTTCGACAACCCGACCTACGTCGCAAGGGCCGTCGCCGCCGGCGCCCATGACTACATGCTCAAAGGCTCGACGCGGGCCGAACTCGTCAATTCGATCACCGGAGCCGCCGCGGGGCAGTTGCCCATGCGAGCCGGCGAACTGCGGCGTGTGGCCACCACGATGGCCAACCGGGTCGCGGCCCCCGACCCGGACATCCCTCTGACGCAACGCGAGACCCAGGTGCTTCGCCACATGGCCCTGGGGCTCTCCAACAAGGAGATCGCCCAATCCTTGACGATCAGCGTCGAGACGGTGAAGGAGCATGTGCAAAACATCCTTCGCAAGATCGCCGTGACCGACCGCACCCAGGCTGCTGTCTGGGCGGTTCGTCACGGGCTCGTGTAACAGCACGCGACGGCTCACGTGGCTGCCAGTGCCCCGTCGCCGGTTTCGTGATCAACCCTTATCGCGCACGCGGGTGGGCCTTCTCGAAGGCCTCTAGGAGCCGCGACGTCGTGACGTGCGTGTAGATCTGCGTCGTCACGAGGCTTTTGTGCCCCAGGAGTTCTTGGACGCTACGAATGTCCGCGCCGGCGTCGAGCAGGTGCGTCGCGAAACTGTGTCGAAGCGTGTGGGGACTGGCCCGCCGCGTGAGGCCGGCCGTGGTCAGATGTTTTTCGAGCAGTCGGGCGACGCCACGGACGGAGAGCCTGGTGCCGAACCTGTTGGTGAACAGTGGCTGAGTGGGCCGTGGTGCTTTTCGGGCCGTTGGCACCGGCCGCTTGGCCAGCCACGCCCGAAGAGCGGCGCGGGCATGCGATCCCACGATGCCCAATCGTTCGCGGCGTCCCTTGCCGCGGACCCGCACGGTGCCGCCGTGGAGGTCGAGATCGGTGTCGTCGAGGTTCACGAGTTCTTGCACGCGGACGCCGGACGAATACATCAGTTCGAGAATCGCCCGGTCGCGCACGCCGCCGTCGGCCGTCGGTTGCGGCGCCGCCAGGAGTCGGGCGATCTCGTCGCTGGTGAGAAACTTCGGGAGTTTCCGCGATCGCTTCGGCCCTCGGAGGGGCTTGGCGGGATTGGTCTTCACCCAGCCCTCTCGCTGGCCAAAGGCAAAAAAACTCCGCATGCTCGCCAGTTTTCGGGCCACCGTGCTCGTGGCATATCCCGCGGCGTGAAGTCCGGCGGCAAACCGGCGGAGGACGACGCTCGACGCATCCGACGGGGATCGGCATCCAGCCGAGACGAGAAACTCCTCCACTTGCAGGAGATCCTCACGATAGCTCTTGAGCGTCAGCGGAGAAGCTCCCCGCTCCGCGGTGAGATACCGCAGAAATCGGTCGATGCACCGAGGAAAGTCGTTTGCCGATGCCACGGTTCGCGTCGTCGACGCCCTCGTGAATCGACTACTCGGGTTGCCGGTCGGCGCGAGGCACGAAACCGGTCCGCTGCGTGCGCGGAGTGTTGAGCCGCACCTTCTGCCCGAGCGTCGCTGCGTCGTACCACGAGAAACTCAGATCGGGATTCGCCGCGTATCGGCCAAGCGTCCGAAGCGCCTCGGCGCGACTATCGTCGTCGTAAAGAAAAACGTACCGTTCGCCCCCCTTGACGAGCGCGATGACGTTGATGTCGCGAGAAGGCATGGCGAACTTTCAGATCGGGCGCGTGCCGGCTTTCCTGGCCTGGCCAGAAAGGGGTATCGGCCGCCGGGCGGCCGCGACACGAACATTCCCCGCTGAAAGCCCCCAACTCTGTGTGACCGGGCCATCCCTACCGACCGGGCCGGGATCGGTCCGTGGAAAAATGGCGGGCGCGATGTCACGGACGGCTTTTCACCGGATCTAGAAAATCCCCGAAAAACCCCTGAGAGCCACCGGTTCGCGGCTGAAGAAGGGCTCGCCGTGGACTGTGCCAATGACCGATCCCCACCATGATGCGGTGGCGGCCACCCGATCCAGGACGGTTGGCGAAGCGGCGTCGGATGGAAACTGGCTGGCGTAGCAGGCCAACGCCCGGTGCTTTCTTTCCCATGTTTCCGTGATGTCGACGACGAATGCCGGTCGGCGGACGAGTTTCAGGTGAACGCACCAGTAGTAGAAGATCCGCTCCGGATGCCACGGGTCGCCAGGAAGGTCACACTTGGTAAGTTTTGCCCAGAATCGCGCCGCTTCAGCGAGTCGAGTGGCAGCGACGTGGTCGGGGTGGGCATCGACCCAGTAGGGGGCGAAGAGCCATCGTGGGCGAGTCTGGCGAATGACCCCGGCGAGGGCGGCTCGGGCCGCGAGCGTCGCCCTCAGGCGTCGATTGGGAAGGCCGAGGTTTTCCCGCCAATCGAGTCCGAGTGCGGCGGTTGCCGCCTCCGTCTCGCGGGCACGGATCTCCGGGGTTCCCCGCGGCGTCGGTTCCCCGTCGGTCAAGTCGAGCACCCCGACTTTCATCCCCTGCGATCGCATCACCGCGATCGTTCCTCCCATGCCGAGTTCGGCATCGTCAGGGTGGGGCGCGATCACGAGGACGTCGAGCATGGCTGGAGAAGGGGCGAAGAGTGGCTGGGCTGCTGGGCAAAGCCCCCACGAGCATAACTGGTTCGTTTTCGATGGGTACCGGCTACCGCCCCGACGGGTGTCGATGTTTGACCCGGCTTTGGGGGCTTGGCCTCCAGGGACGCGGACTCCGGGGGCCGACAAGCCTGCCAGGACGCTGGCGAGGCGGCAAAACACGATGGTAGACTCCTGCGGCTGAGACCATCGCCGCGGGTATGGAGTGATACATGGTTGACGACGAAGACAACGCCGCTCCCGATCCCTGGGCAGACCTGGGCGAGCAGGAGGGAGCCGACGGGCTCGGGGCCTTCAATTTTTCGTTCGACCCCGAAGAATCGCTCGAGGCACAGTCGCTCGAATCGCAACTCCCCGAGGAGTTTGTGGCTCCCGAGTCCGCCGAGGAGCTCCCACCGTCGGCGGATGAATTCTTTGCGATCCCCGCGGTGTCTGAGGAGATCGCGCCGACGGCGGAAGCAGAATCGGAAATTGCAGCGGAGCCATCGGGAGACGTTGCAGACAGTAGTGCAGAAGTGGCGGCGGAATCACCGTCAAACGCCGAGGCAGATGCCGACGAGATCTTCGACGATATTGCAGACTGGCTGTCTGCCCCGGCTGCTCCCGAGACGGAAGCGGCCATGGCGACCGACGTGCCGGATCAGGCTTCTGAGTCGCTCATCGAGGGCTCGTCGATTCAGATCGGCACCGGTGAGTCGGGCCTCATGGCGGAGAGCGGCAGCCTGCCGTTCTCGGAAGAGATCGATCAGTTTGGGGGCGATCAGGCCGAGGCTGTCGAGCAGGCCGTCGAGGAGCCTGTCGAGCAGGTCTCCGAATGGCCGGTGGACGACTGGTCTGCGGCACCTGCCGCCACCGAGGCCGATCCTGGACTCGAAGGCTTTGGCATCGAGCATGCCGCTGCGGCGGCCGGGTTTGGTGCGATGGCGGTGTCTGCGAGTGCCGCCTCCGATGGAGCATTCCCTGCGGCCGTCGTACCTGGCACGCCATCGACCGCACGAAAGGCCAAGAAGTCGGGAGGCGGTGCGTTTGGCGCCATCATCGGTGGCGTGCTTTCTGTGCCGATCGTTTTGCTCATCCTGCTCGGCGTGTTTTGGGGCACGGGCAGGGATCCCATCGGTTTCCGATCGTGGTTGCCCCGGTTTTTGCTCCCGGCTTCGGCCCGTGCCTCCGCCCGACAGGTGGCCAGCGTCGCCAAGCCCGCGGATGCCTCTCCGACGACCTTGGACTCGCTGACCTCCATCGAATCGACGGAATCGGCCACGGACGACGTGACCGAACCTGAGATGGACGAATCGGAGTCCACCGATGAATCACCATCGGTCGAGGCCGGCTCGCTCGATGGCCTGTCGGATGTCGCGGCTTCCATCGACGACGAAGCCGAGCCACTCATGGCGGACGACGCGGAAGAAACCGCGGACCCCGCGCTCGACAGCGTTCCGGACGTCGCGATCGAGAGCCCGCTCCTGGCATCGGCTCCGACCACGACGATGCGCGATCTCGACACGCCGGCCCCGCCGCCGGCTCCGGCCGAGCCACCGCCGCTTGATCTCTCGGGACTCGAGTCGGCAGTCGAGTCTGCGTTGGCATCGACCGACACCGTGCTGGCAGGACAGGCCGATTCCTCGGATCGACGCAAGCGGCTCGTCGCGTGGTACAAGGATCTTGCGAGGGTCGGCGAAGAGCTGGCCATGCTCGAGACGGTCGCCGCGGACTCCGGACGTCCCCTCACCGAGACGCCGCGCCCGGTGCTCGATCTGTATGGTCGCATCGTCGCCGCAGACTCGGTCGCTGCGGACCTCAAACGGCTCTGTCGCAACTGGGTTGACTTTGCCAAGCGGCCGGCCGACGGCGTGATGCTCGTGGGCCAGTTCGTCTCGACGCGTCAGACTGGGCCCTACTGGCACACGTCCGTCGCCATCGAACAGGCCGACGGCTCGCCTCGCGAGGTCGTGGTGATCTCTCGCCGCGCTCCGCGGGCGGAGCCGGGCGAGCGTGCGGTCGTGGCAGGCGTCGTCTTTTCGGGTGACGTCGTATGGGCGGCAGACTGTGGACCGCTCGAAGCGGCCCCAGCTGCCGACGAGTTGCCCTTCTGAGCGGCTCTGCATCGATGGGCATGCGGAGCGTCGTCGAGATCGTCGCTGCGGTTCGGTCAGGCCAGACGTCGCCGGAGACCGTGCTCGCAGAGCACGTTGCACGGCATCGGGAAACGCACCCCGCGATCAACGCGCTGATCCAGCCGCGGCACGGCGCCGCAGCCGAGGAAGCGAGAGCCGTTGCCGTCGCGATCGACTCCGGCGCGTGCCCCGGCGGGCTCGCCGGCGTGCCGGTGAGCGTCAAGGAATGCTTTGCCGTGGGCGGACTGCTCACCACGCTGGGCATTCCCGCGGCCCGCCATGATCCCGACCGTCACGATGCCGACATCGTCGTCAGGTTGCGATCGGCAGGGGCTGTGATCGTCGGAAAGGCCAATGTGCCGCAGGCGATGTATCTCCACGAAACCGACAATCCGGTCTGGGGGCGGTCGGTGCATCCATCGCACCACGATCGCGGCCCGGGTGGTTCGAGCGGCGGCGATGCCGCGCTCGTCGCCGCTGGGGTCGTGCCCTTGGCCGTCGGCACCGACCTCGCCGGCAGCATTCGCCAGCCGGCCCATGCGTGTGGGATCGCCGGCATCGTGCCGCGCTCGGCCACCCTTGGCGACGGAGGCAGCTTCGACACGATGCCCCATCTTCGCGTCGTGCGACCGCGGGCGGGACTCTTGGCGGCAACCACGGCCGACCTGCGCGTGGGGCTGTCGGCATGTGGCGTGGGCGTCGGTGCATCGCGGGGCGTGCGGGGGCTGCGGATCGGCTGGTTCGATGCGTGCGAACCGCTCGAGCCCTCTCCGGCGATCCGCCGCGGTGTTCGCATGGCGATCGACCGGCTCGCACGGGCCGGGGCTTCGGTCAGCCCGATCTCGGCAACGCTCTGGGCGGAGGCTGCCTGGCTGATGCTGGCGATTGTGTCGGCCGACGGAGCCGCCGATATCCGAGCTCTCTACGGGGCAACGGCGCCGATGCCGCCGGTCGCGTGGCTGCTACGACTGGCCGGCATCCCGCGGTGGGCGCGGCCTGCTCTTGCGACGGTGGCCGGGCTGGCAGGCCGGCGCGTCGAGGCTGCTGCCCTCCGGGCGACCGGGCCACGGTCGTCCACGGGATTCGCGGCATTGGAGTCGGCGCGGGCGGGGCTGCGTGCGCGCATGGATCTCCTTGCGAATGACTTCGACGCCGTGGTCTGCCCGGTATCGTCGCTCCCGGCCTTGCGGCATGGCACCGCGGCCAGGCTGGTCGTCGCGGCATCGCCATGCCTGCTGGCGAACCTGCTCGACCTTCCGGCGGGGGCGGTGCCGGTCACGTCCGTGCGGCCCGACGAGGAAACGGGACGAACCTGGTCGCGTGATCCAGTCGTGGCCCTGGCCAGCGAGACCGATGCCGGCAGCCGCGGACTGCCGGTCGGAGTTCAGGTCGTTGGGCTCTCCGACAAACCGCAGGAGGGAGAGCACGTCGTGCTCGACGTCATGCAGGCCATCGAGTCGTCACCGAGAAAAACAACGACGGATCGTTAGCCGGCGCGGGCGCGGACTTCGGCAGCGACGGTTGTTTCGTCGGGCACGCAAAGCCGCAGCGTGGGGGCGGGTGGCGCCCGTCGTTCCTGGGCGAAGCCGCGTGAGCCAGAAGAGAGGAAGTCGAGAAGATGAGCCACCGGTCCGCTGTGAAACTCATTGCCGAGGGCGGCCAGGACATCCTTCCAGGGAAGGCCGCGGCGGTACACCGTGCGGTAGGCCGATTTGAGGTCGGCGATGTCTTCCGCGGAGTGGCCGCTTCGCTTGAGTCCGACGATGTTGAGGCCCACGACGCATCCGCTCTGCCCATCGACGAGCATGTAGGGGGGGATGTCCTGCACCACGCGGGCGTGGCCCCCCACCATCGCGAGCCGGCCGACGCGGCAAAACTGATGCACCGCAACGGCGCCCGACACGAAGGCCCGATCCTCGACCGTGACATGGCCGCCCAGAAGGGCGCCGTTGGCGCAGATGCAGTTGTTGCCCACCACGACGTCGTGGCCGAAGTGAGCCGTGGCCATCACGTAGTTGTTGTCTCCGATCACGGTGGCCGTATCGGGCTTGAGCGCCCGATGCACCGTCACATGTTCGCGAAAGACGTTGTGGTCGCCGATCACGACGAGGCCGACCCGTTCCGGGCGGGCCACATGCTGCGGCGTGCCTCCGATCACCGAGTGCTCGGCGAATTCGTTGTGGCATCCCGCTTTGACGCCCGACTTGATGACCGACCCGGAGGCGACGGTGCAGTAGTCGCCGAGTTCAACCCCGGCCTCCACCGTTGCGAATGCGTGGATCGTCACGCCCACGCCCAGTCGGGCATCCGGGCTCACCAAGGCTAGCGGATGAATGCTCACAAAAGCCCTTCCGGATCGAGGCGGCGAGGCCAGCCGTGATCCCGGCTGGCGTCGCGGTTTATCGGCTGCGCCAAGCACCGAATTCAATGCCAATTTGGAGTTTCGTGAACACCTTGCCCACATTCCCCCGATCCCCAACGGCCGCATGGCTCGCCGGGAGGGGCGATTCCGATACAATGCCGCGACGTTTCGGCCCGGAACGCACGTTTTCTGCAACCGTGGAGCCTGGAGGGCTTTGCCCCGGACCTGTATGGCAACTCGTGAGGATCAATACGCCGCCGCGGAAGCTCTCAAGGACGGCGGAAATCTCGACGGTGCAGTGTCGATGCTCGAGGGCGTGGTGGCCGACCATCCCGATTTCGCGCTGGCCCACTCGGCGCTGGCCGCCTGGTGCACCCGGCTGGAGCGGCATGACGAGGCGATTCGCCACGCTCGCAGGGTCGTCGAACTGGAGCCCGGGGATCCGTTCAGCTACACGGCCCTGAGCGTCGCATGCATGCGTGGCGGGAGGATCGCCGAGGCGGAGGACGCGCTCGCCCGATCGCGGGCGTTGCAAGGAGGGCACTAAAACCCCTCCCCCACTGCGAGAGGCGGGAGTCGAACCCGCACGCCTTTCGGCACTGGAACCTAAATCCAGCGCGTCTGCCAGTTTCGCCACTCTCGCTCGATCGGCCGATGGCCGGAACTCCAGAATACCCCGGGCCGCCCCGCGTCGTCGTCGTTTCTTGAAAACCCTCGGCGGGCGAAACTACAACTTCCCCCGGCGGCAGGCCGTCGCTTCAAAGTGGAGCTGCCCGTCACCCCCCTGCGCAAGGAGAATCAGCAGATGCACGTTCCCGTGGTGGTGCTCGGTGGCGGACCCGGTGGCTACGCGGCCGCTTTCCTCGCGGCCGACCTCGGCATGAAGGTGGCCCTCGTGGAGCGCGACGAGCGGCTGGGCGGAACCTGCCTGCTGCGGGGCTGTATCCCGTCGAAGGCCCTCCTGCACGTCGGCCGAGTCCTTGCCGAGACGCGGGAGATGGAGGAGTGGGGCATCGAATTCAAGAAGCCCACGGTGCGAATCGACGCATTGCGAGCCCGGAAGGACAAGGTCATCTCCACGCTCACCGGCGGGCTCGCGCAGCTCGCAACGCGGCGGAACGTGACGATGATCCATGGCACCGCCCGGTTCACCAATTCAACGACGCTCGAGATCGCCCCGGCTGCGCCGGGTGGGAAGAGTCAGACGCTCACCTTCGACCACTGCATCCTGGCCAGCGGCTCGAGGCCGGCTCGGATTCCCGCATTCGACATCGGCAGTCCGCGGGTGATGGACTCGACCTCGGCCCTCGAACTCGCCGACATCCCCGATTCGCTCCTGGTGGTCGGCGGCGGCTACATCGGCCTCGAGATGGGGACGGTCTACGCCGAACTTGGATCGAAGGTATCGGTGGTCGAGCTCACGGACACGCTTCTTCCCGGTGCCGATCGCGATCTGGTCAAGCCGCTGCAGAAGCGTCTCGAAAAGCTCTTCGACACGATCCACCTCAAGACGAAAGTCGTGAAGCTCGAGGAGCGCGGGAAGAAAGTGGCGGTTGATTTCGAAGGGCCCGAGGGCCAGGTCACCAGGGAGTTTTCACGCGTTCTCGTCGCGGTGGGGCGTCGCCCGAATTCCGACGGCCTGGGCCTCGAGAACACGAAGGTCGTCGTGAGTCCCAAGGGCTTCGTCGAGGTCGATGGCCAGCAGCGGACGGCCGACCCGCACATTTTCGCAATCGGCGACGTGTGCGGTGAGCCGATGCTCGCGCACCGGGCGAGCCATCAGGGGAAGGTGGCGGTGGAGTCGCTCCATGGCGAGCCCGCGCTGTTCGCGCCGCGGGCGATCCCGGCGGTCGTGTTCACGGATCCCGAGATCGCCTGGGCGGGGCTGACGGAGAACGACGTGGCGACCCAGGGGCGGACGGTGGAGATCAGCCGCTATCCCTGGGCGGCGAGCGGTCGTGCCCACGCGCTGGGCCGCACCGACGGACTGACCAAGATTCTCGTCGATCCCGATACGGATACCGTCCTAGGCGTGGGCATCGTGGGGCCCGGAGCGGGCGAATTGATCGCGGAA